>JBBRSY010000065.1:0-8158 GCA_038244965.1 Candidatus Nanopelagicales bacterium
ATTATTCAAAATCACGGTGTCAAACATATCTAGGGAAGAGGGGGAGATAGTGGCTCAGCACGCTTCAGTTTTGCTTGAACGTTGTATTGAATTGCTTTCTCCCGCAATTGATAGAAGTGAAAGACCAGTTGTCGTTGACGCTACTTTGGGCTTGGGCGGACATGCAGAAGCCCTACTAAAAAAATTTCCACATCTTATTGTTATTGGAATAGATCGTGACTTAGAAGCGATTGCCCATGCGACATCACGGCTTGAAATCTTCGGAGATCGATTCAAGGGCGTGCACGCCGTATATGACCAAATCCAGGAGTGCATCGAGAAGTTCGGTTACAAGAAGGTAGACGGGATTCTCTTTGACCTCGGGGTTTCATCAATGCAACTGGACGAAGTAGACCGCGGATTTTCATACGCAAACGATGCTCCCCTTGATATGCGAATGGACAGAAGTCAGGGCAGAACTGCAGCAGACATTATCAATTTCGCTGGTCGCGCTGAATTGATAACGATTTTGCGAAAGTTCGGAGAAGAACGATTTGCTCCGCGTATTGTTGATGCGATCATTCGAAGACGAGAAATTTCACGTATGGATTCGACGGCCGAATTGGCCGCATTGGTAAAGGAGAATATTCCAGCAGCCACCCGCCGCACGGGAGGAAATCCTGCGAAGCGAACTTTTCAGGCGCTGAGAATCGCCGTCAATGATGAACTGGCCGTTTTGACGCGTGCAATTCCATCCTCGCTTGAGGCCCTTGCCGTCGGTGGTCGATTAGTCGTCATGTCCTTCCAGTCCCTTGAAGATCGCATCGTGAAGCAGTACTTCGTTGCGGCAAGTGAATCCAAGACACCGCGAGAGTTGCCGGTAGAGATTCCAGAACTTGCGGCCAAGTTTTTACTCGTAATCCGCGGAAATGAGAAACCGTCCGAGGACGAACTGACCGAGAATCCAAGGTCTGCTTCAGTTCGACTCCGTGCAATAGAACGGATGGCCGCGTAATGGCGATTCCAGTTCTTGCCCCTGTAAATGCCAGATCCAAAAAAATCGTCACTGGGAAAACTTCGCGGGCTGCCCTTCGACTAGTTCCAGATTTGAGTTCTCGAGAAAGAGCCGATCGCAAAGTTTTCGTTATTTTCCTATCTGTAATCGGCGGAATTGGACTCTTGGGTTTGCTGGCAATCAACACGATGCTCGCTCAGGACGCTTTCGAACTTGCGCATTTGCAGACACAAGCAACGGCACTTAGTGATCAGCGCGAGGCAATCATGCGCCAAATTGACCAGGCGTCATCTCCCGAAGAATTGGCCATTCGTGCGATTGCAGCGGGCATGGTGCCATCACAAAGTCCTCGATTCTTGACATTAAACACCCCGCAAGCAAACTCTGTGACGCTCAAAGGGTAACCATGGCTAATTTCTCTCTGTCTCGTTCGAGAATTGGTGTCTTGCTTTTTTCCTTTCTTTTGATTTTGGGATTAATCGCATTTAGACTCGTAGATATTCAGGCAGTTCAAGCTCATAGTTACGCTGTCCGCGCTGCCACTGAGATGTCGACGATTTCAACAATGCCTGCACCACGGGGTGCGCTCACTGACGTCAACGGTGTGGAATTTGCGCGAAGCGTTTCAGCCATCAACGTGGTCGTAGATCAGACTCTTATTGCAGATCCAATAAAGTTCGCGGAAATCGCTGCGCCAATACTTTCCATGTCGGTGGGAGATGTTGAAAAGCAGGTGACGGGTAAGCGAAGATGGAATTTGGTCGAGCGCAATGTGACTCCCGCTACGTGGGTGTCACTCAAGTCCGCGTTTAGTGCCTATAACCAGAGTCTGGGAAAGAAAGATATTTCCAAGCGACTATTCGGATTCTTTCCCGAACGGGGCTACACACGCGAATATCCCTCCGGAACTCTTATTGGCTCGCTCATCGGTTTTGTGAACCAAGCAGGTGTAGGGGCTGCTGGTCTGGAGTCCAGCATGAATTCGATGCTCACTGGTGTTGAAGGTAAATACAGTTACGCAAATGGATACGGGGCCGAGATTCCTGGATCTCAACAAGAATTAGTACAGGCCAAGACCGGAACGACGGTACGGCTCACCATTGATCGTGATGTTCAATGGATTGCCTCTCAAGCTATTAGTGATGCAGTCAAAGCATCGCACGCGATAAGTGGCACAGTGATCGTTATGGATCCTAAAACTGGCCAGATCCTTGCCCATGCGACTGCTCCAACATTCGACCCAAATAATACTAAGAAGGTTTCACTGGCGCTGATGAGAAACCCTTCGGTTCAAGATGTGTATGAGCCCGGTTCGACTGGAAAGGTTATGACGCTTTCCGCGGCACTGGAAGAAGGAAAGATCACGCCAACTACCATTTTTACAGTTCCTGATTCGTTGAAAGTCTCGAACAGGTACTTTCGTGATCATGAAAAGCACGCGACCGAAACGCTTACGCCTACCGGCATTCTTGCCATTTCAAGTAATGTCGGTGCAATTAAGGTCGGGCAGAAATTGAGTAATTCGACTCTCTATAGTTATCTTAAGAAATTTGGAGTGGGAACAAATACGGGTTCGGGTCTTCCTGGTGAATCGCAAGGCGTACTTCCAGATGTTGCACACTGGAGTGGCACCACCGCCCCGACCGTTGCATTTGGACAGGGTTATTCGGTAACTGCGATGCAGGCGACAAGTATATTTGCAGCTATTGCCAATGATGGAATTCGGGTTTCTCCAACGGTTATAGCCGGGACGAGTGATTCTGACGGACACTTCACTCCTTCAGCTAATCGTGATGGAATCAGGGTCATTAGTTCGACTACGGCGGCGGAGTTGAGATTGATGTTGGAAAGTGTCGTGTCGGTCAATGGGACCGCACCTGAAGCTGCGATTCCTGGATACCGGGTAGCCGGAAAAACTGGTACAGCGCAGCGAGTTGACGAGTCGTGTCACTGCTATCGAGGGTATACCGCCTCATTCATTGGCTTTGCTCCGGCCGATAAACCACGTTATGTCATAAGCGTGACCATTCAGGGGCCACAAGGAATTCACTGGGGTGGAACATTGGGTGGGCCGGTCTTCAAGAAGGTAATGTCCTTTGTATTGCAGTCGCGCCATATTTCACCCACTAACACGCGTTTCACTGCCTATCCTCTCAATGGTGCGCAGGTTGCGAAAATGCAGATCGTTGCCATTAAAAAGGCAATCAAGTAATGGAAAGACCGCTGGTGGGCCGACAGAGAACCCTTGGTTCGATAACAAATCTTCTCGGCGCAGACTCAGTGAAGGACGAAGTGTTGATATCTGGGTTAACTCACAATAGTCAAGAAGTAGAACCAGGAGATATTTTTCTGGCATTTCCCGGTGCAAAAGTTCATGGCGCAATTTTCTATAAAGAGGCAATAAGCAGGGGAGCCCATGCGATATTGACCGATATTCGTGGCGCAGAAATCGTTGGAGGCGTACCGGTGGTTGTCGTTGGCGATCCTCGTCGTTCGGCCGGTACCTTGGCTGCCTGGTTCTATGACGAGCCAATGAGAGACATGTATAGCGTCGGAATTACAGGGACCAACGGCAAAACGACCACGACCACGCTTTTGCATCAGATATGGACTCGTGCGGGCAGAGAAAGCGGGCTCATTGGCACAGTTGAAACACGGATTGGTTTGGACCTTCTTAAAAGTAAGAGGACAACGCCTGAGAGTTCAGATTTGCAAGCCCTTGTCGCGACCATGCGAGAGCGACATGTGCGCAATTTCGTGATGGAAGTGTCAAGTCACGCCATCACATTGGAAAGGATGCGTGGCTCCCACTTCTCTGCCGTGGCATTTACGAATTTGACTCAGGATCATTTAGATTTTCATGGCACAATGGCGGAATACTTCCAGGCCAAGCGGGCACTCTTTACATTTGAGTACGCCGAACTTGCACTTATTAACATCGACGATCCATATGGTGCTCAGCTCGCCCAGAGTATTGATATTCCCGTTCGAACGATCTCACGAGCGAACGAGAAAGCAGACTGGACTTATGACTTTGCAGTACCTCTTCTTGCCGGACACGATGTAAGCATCCGTGGCCTGGGCGGCATTCTGATTGAAGGTTTTCTTCCCCTGCATGGGGGTTACAACCTCGATAATGCGCTGATGGCGATCGCTTTGGCATATGAGAGTGGCATCGATCCCATCGACATTGCCACGATACTTCCAACTCTTAACGGCGCTCCTGGGAGAATGGAGCCGGTGAATGTAGGGCAGCAATTCGCAGCATTCGTTGATTACGCCCACTCTCCAGATGCTGTTTCTCGTGTGCTTGAATCGTGTCGAGTGATGTCGTCGGGCAAGGTCATCGCTGTGCTGGGATGCGGTGGAGACAGGGATGTGAGCAAACGAGCGTTGATGGGCCTGGCTCTGTCAGTTGCAAGTGATGTCGCTGTTTTCACCAGTGACAATCCGAGATCCGAAGATCCTGCCGGGATTCTCGAGCAGATGGTTACCGGATTATTGGTTGGGCTGCCTAACAAGGTGGTACTCGATAGAAGAGATGCGATCCGGTATGCGGTTTCGCAGGCGTTGCCTGGAGATATCCTCGTAATTTTGGGTAAGGGTCACGAGACTGGACAAGAGATTGCTGGCGTGATCTCTCCATTTGATGATCGCCTTGAATTGGCGCGAGCCATTGAGGCTCGTTCATGATTGCGTTAACAGCGGGTGACATTTCTGAAATCGTTCATGGAGAGTTACACGCTCCTGCCGACATCGTCGTAACTAAAGAGCCAGTATTTGATTCGCGCGACGTGCAACCTGGTTGTATTTTCTTGGCCCTTAAGGGCGATTTCCACGATGGCCATGACTACGCGTTGGCAGCAGTGGACCTAGGTGCTGTCCTTGTTCTATCCAGTCGTCAGGTCAGTGCGCCGTGCATTGTCGTTGCGAATGTTCTGGAAGCGCTCGGAAAACTAGCACATTACGTTAGATCCCACTTGAATCACCTTAAAGTAATCGGCATTACTGGATCCCAAGGAAAGACGACAACCAAGGATCTGTTGGCATGGATTCTTCAAATGCAAGCGGAAACTGTGGCTACATACGCATCATTCAATAACGAATTGGGCGCACCGCTTACGCTTCTTCGCTGCAAGGAGACCACGCAATATTGCATATTGGAGATGGGTGCCCGTCATTCTGGTGATATCAAATCTCTATGCCAAATGGCAGAGCCAAACATTGGGGTTGTACTTAAAGTTGGAAGTGCCCATCTTGGAGAGTTCGGTTCTTTACAGGTCATCGCCGAAACAAAAGCAGAATTGGTGAATAATCTCAAAGAAGATGGTATAGCAATACTGGGTCGTTATGATGAGTTCACGCCAAAGATGGCTGATGGTCTAAAAGTTCACGTTCTTACCTTCGGGCAGACTCAAGAAGCCCAAATTCGGGCCGCTGACATTGATATCCGAGAAGGGCGAGCCCATTTCGACCTGGTAACTCCACAGGGGCGGCAGCCCGTTGCACTACGTTTGATCGGCGCACACCAGATTCCCAATGCGCTCGCCGCGGCGGCAGTTTGTACCGCCCTCAACATTCCGCTAGATGTGATCGCCGGCGGTCTTTCTACGGCCGAATTGCAGAGCAAATGGCGCATGGAACTTCATGAAATCTCGAATATTCTCTTTATTAATGATGCCTACAATGCCAATCCAGATTCGACAGCCGCGGCACTGAGAACCCTTTCCTTTTTTGCGCAGGAACGCGGCGGGCAATCATGGGCTTTTCTCGGGCGGATGCACGAACTTGGAGAATCCTTTGTTGACGAACACGCTCGCATAGGCTTACTGGCTCATTCTCTTGGGATAGATAATTTAGTCGCCATCGCAGCGCCCGAATATGCCCGTGATTTGCCCAAGGATGGAGAAATGGATCTTCATTTTTGCAGTACCAAGGAGGAGGCGCTGGGAATCTCCAATTACTTATCTCACGGGGACGTAGTGTTGGTGAAAGCTTCGCGCAGCGAAAAACTGGAAGAATTATTCCAGTCGTTAACTGATAACTGGGAGAGGAGAGTGGACGAAACTCAATGAGAGAAATCCTCATAGCTGGCGCGATAGTAGCCGGCGCGTTCGCCCTCCTGCATCATGCTTTCGGCGTTATCGAGGATCAATAAACAGCGCTGCTTGCGCAAATATTCAAATAACAGCCCCAGTTGCGCATCCAATCCGGCCGGAATCTGAGCCAGTTGCTGGTTGGAGAGGGTGTACAACCACTGGCCTAACAGATCGCTCAGGGTCGGCGCGTTGAGCAGTGAACGCCAGAGCACAAAGTCAAAGTGTTCGGCGCATTGGCGGACCAGCTGGGCGGCCAGCGTCGTCTTTCCCATGCCGCCCATGCCCAAAAGCGCAATCACGCGGCAGCGCTGCCCGGTCACCCAACGCTGCAACTGCCCCAATTCGTGCTCGCGCCCGTAGAAGACGCCAATGTCCGGTGCATCGCCCCAATCAATCAGTGGGGCGTGCGGAGTACGGAGTACGGAATGAGACGCCGTCGCTGCCGATGGGTAGGCGAGTGGCGGGTGAGGAGGATTCGTGGTGACACGTGAAAATTCTACTTTGCGCGCGCCGCGCGCCCCATTTTTAATCTGCTCCATCAGTTCCACAGTTTCCGCCGCTGGCGCTACGCCCAATTCGTCCAGCAGCACACGCAGACAGATTTCGTATTGGGTCAAGGCGGCAGTTCGATCACCGACGCTAGCCAGGGCCAACATTAATTGGCGATGGGCTTCTTCACGCCAGGGTTCAAGCGCGAGTTGGCGGCGGGCATAGTGTTGCGCTTGCGTAGCATCGGCTTGCTCAAGCGCCTGCAAGGTCAGTTTATAGAGCGCGTCCAGCGCCTGGATATGCAATTGTTCGCGTTGTAACAGCAGCCATTCTTCCACGCGGTCACTACCACTGGTCAACTGGTCGAGAAGGCCAGCCTGATATAGCTCGACCGCCGCTTTTAATTGTCCCTGGTGCAGGTGCTGCAAAAACGCGACCACGTCCACCGTATAATCACTAGCCGGATTCATCTGAACCGTGTCACGCGTCACCAATAAAAAGGGGATGCCTGGCGCAGCTGGCTGCGGAGGCGCAGTCTGCTCGCCTAAAAATTGGCGCAACTGATAGAGCGCCTGGCGCAAATTTTGCTTGGCCACCGGCTCTGGCTCATCGGGCCAAAAGCGCGCCGCCAATGCCGAGCGCGTATGCACGCGCGCCGCTTCTAGCACGAGATAGGCGAGTAATACCTGAATCCGCTCGGAACGGAGGTTCGTGAGCGGATTGCCATCCAGAGCAGCTTGAAATGAACCGAAGAAAGTAAGGGTAAGCCGTGCCATGCGAATGCCTTTTACATCCAGAGTTCATCGATTATAACATACAACCTTACAACACTGGTGTCTGTAGCGGGCTCGCCATCCTGGCCCGCCATGCAACCCAACAGCGTCACGCCGCGGGTCAGTCCATTTTTTGATTTTTCCAAAAACTCTGGTCGACTTTGCTGTTTGTCAGCTTATTTGACGCTCATCAACTTGACGGTTGACGATCAATTGACGCGCCCCTGGCATACTGGCACAAACGCAATCACACCCAGAAAGGTGAGCAGTCATGAGTTCCAAACCCGAAACACCAGAGTCGAACCCGACCGAAATCAGCCTACGCCACACGACGCGCAGTGACACCGAACATCGCTCCTATCTGTTACGACTTTGGCGGAGTGGTGGGGATGGCGACTGGCGCGCTTCATTGCAAGCGGTACACAACGGCGAACGCCACATGTTTGCCGATGTGGAAAGTTTATTGGCTTTTCTGGTCGAACAACTGCGCCCACCATCCATTGCCTCGTAGCTACAGTTTGATCAAGCTCGTGCAGTACGAAAACGTCCATATTACCTTTATCGAGAGGAGACCCTATGTTTAACCACTCTAAATTCTACGGCCCAACCTGGTGCATGATGGGCTTGATCGCCTTGTCTAGTGCCCTGCTCCTGCTGTTCGTCTCAACTGCGCCTGTGCATGCCCAAAGCATTGACGATGGCCTCGTTGGCTATTGGCCGTTTGACGAAGGCAGCGGCAGCACCAGCGCCGATCAGGCCGGCAGCGGCAACACCGCCACGATCTACAGCCCCAACAGCTTTAC
>JBBRSY010000066.1:0-8024 GCA_038244965.1 Candidatus Nanopelagicales bacterium
AAGTGTCTGGGCAAAGGTCTAAATCAACGCCATTGCCACTCTTGTCCGCTCGGTGAATCCTTAATAATCAAACCCTTTTCTTCCAAGACTGCACGGAGGCGATCGCTCTCTTCCCAGTTCTTTTGGGAACGAGCTTCCCATCGTTGATCTAACAATATTTTGAGTTCTGCATCTAATGCTCGAGCGATCTCCGTCCTCGCCAAATCCAGCCCGAGTACTTGATCGGCAAAGAGAAAGCGGGCCGCCTTTTGCTGACTACTTAACTGGGGATTTTTCTCCAGTGAACGCAGAATTTGAATCACTCTTGGAGTGTCAAGGTCGGCACACAATGCCTGCACGATTTGTTCATCGACAAGCGGCGTCACCGGTTCTACTAATTCTCGCCATCGCCGTAACCTCTCATGGGCGGCGCTGATGGTCTCCCAAGTCAGATCCATCTGGCTTCTATATCTGTTCTCTAGGAAGACCAATCGAAGTGCCAAGGGGTCAAAGCCATGATCGATAACATCCTGAACAAGTACGACATTACCTGCACTCTTAGACATCTTTCGTCCCTTGAATAGTAAGTGCTCGCCATGAACCCAGAGATCCACGCTTTCGTTGCCAGTGATTGCATTGGACTGCGCCCGCTCATTCTCATGGTGGGGGAAACGAAGATCGATGCCACCGACATGAATATTGACGTGTCTATGGAGAAAATGAAGGGACATCGCCGAGCACTCAACATGCCACCCAGGAAAACCAACTCCCCAAGGCGAATCCCAGACCATCTCGGTGCGGTGTCCTGCCAATTTCCAGAGTGCCCAGTCAGCGTGAAACCTCTTGCCACCCTCGTCTTTGTATTCGTAGCGGTGTCCCGGCTTAAGGGAATCCAGGCGATTGCCGCTAAGGCGACCGTACTCTGGAAAAGTGTGAGCATCAAAGTACACCGAGCCGTCACTCCCTACATAGGCGTTTTTCTTTGAAATCAGTTGGGCGATCAAATCCTGCATAAGTGCGATGCAATCGCTGGCCTTGGGGTACAGGTCGGCAGGAAGAATATTCATAGCCCGCAGATCGGTATGAAATCTCGCTTCGTATTTCTTTGCGACCAGAAGTGGATTTGAGTTTTCAGTTCTTGATTGCGCAAGCAACTTATCTTCGCTCTCGAAATCCTCACTCATGTGTCCGACATCTGTAATGTTCTGAATTATTGAGATTCGATAACCCAACATCTGCAAGGTCCTGCGAATCAGATCCGACAGTAAGAAGGTTCGCATATTTCCAATGTGCGCGTCCCGATACACGGTTGGCCCACAGCAATACATCGTGACCAATCCGTTAGCATCCTTGACATCGATTACATCACGTTCCATCGTGTCGTAGAGGCGAAGTTTCCCCATCAACATTGGGGTTTTTCCTGATCCGGTTGTAACAAGCGGTATTTGTAGGCATGATGCAGTGCAAATCCCAATTTTTTGTAAAGCGCGATTGCACTTGTGTTCTTGGAGTCGACCTGAAGCAGCGCCTTAGTCGCACCTTGACTACTCGCCTCTTGCAAGAGTGCAGTTAGCAGAGCTTTCCCTATTCCTTGGCTTCTCAATTCGGGGCGAACAAAGAGTCTGGTTAGCACCGTCCAACTTTCCAAGTTAGCAGCACGCCCCGCGGCAATCAGGTTTCCGTCGATTCGTAGTCCAGCGTAAATTGCTGGGTATCCCACCATGATCTCTTTGGCTCCGGCATCATGTTGCAGGTGTAGCCATTCATTGCTTGGCTCGTGCGCGAATTCCCATGTACCTCGGTCTTGCCTGGGTTCACCACCAAGGGCAATATCAGCGACCATTACGTGAACAATAATTTTTTCACTCCACCCTTTGCCCTCGAGCACGGCATCTAGTTCGACGTAGGTGGGAAGAGCGATATGAAAAGTCGGAGTTAAATCGCGCGCCCGGTAAAACTCGACGACTTTGTCAATGGCCTCATTGACCCCAATATCTGGATCTCCAAGAGCGAGGACTGAGTTTGCTCTCATTGTGAATTTGCCGCTGGCTCGTAGGATCCAATCACCTAGTGCCACCTGCTCTAACGCGGGCCACGTTGCCGCAGCAATCCGCTCAATTTCCTCGATTCGCAGAGTTTTCGGGGATCCTTTCCCGGCGCGTTCCACGCGGGGCGGAATTTTTCGCCACAAGGCAATTCGATCGGGATCGAAATTGACGATTGAGCCGTCACGTTTTCGAATGCTGGTAGGCGTCTCCAATATCCCGAGGATGTCCCGGTAACCCCCCTCTGGGTCGTGCATTCGGATGGTCATCCGGGCGCCGATATTTTCAGCAGCCGGTCGATCATTCGGAGAGATGAGAGGCATGACACAACAGTAACTTGACGCGGGAAGAACGGGGAGAGCCAAAATCGCCGCAACGTGCCAGGGGGTTAGAATGTGGGCACTGACCACATGGAGGTTTGCCTTGACGTACATAATTGCAGAGCCCTGTATCGACGTGAAAGACAAGGGGTGCATTGAAGAGTGCCCCGTTGATTGCATCTATGAGGGCGCGCGAATGCTCTACATACAGCCGGATGAATGTGTGGACTGCGGTGCATGTGAGCCAGTCTGTCCGGTTGAGGCGATCTACTACGAGGATGACGTTCCCGCACAGTGGAAGGAATTCTCGAAAGTGAATACAGAATTTTTCGTTGAACTCGGGTCTCCAGGTGGCGCAAGCAAAGTTGGAGTGACGGATTCAGATCACCCGATTGTGGCGGCGGCCCCACATAAAGAGCCTTAAGAAGTTCTCACCTGATACTGCCCGATTTTCCATGGGACACATTGGCGCCCTTTGGTGAACGAGCGCGCCAACACGCGCGGGGAATAATTGATCTCTCAGTCGGAACCCCGGTCGATTCCACCCCTGAGTTCATTCAGTCATCTCTCTGCGAAGGCGCTGATGCCCCTGGTTACCCACTCACCGCCGGCTCGAGCGAATTGCGAAGTGCCATTCGCGAATGGGCAACGCGACGGTTGGGTGCGACAGGCGCCTTCGATGTTCTGCCGCTGATTGGATCCAAAGAACTTGTTGCATGGTTGCCGACTTTGCTTGGGGCCACGAGCGTTCTCTATCCAGAAATTGCCTACCCTACTTATAGCGTAGGTGCGATTTTGGCAGCAGCGGTTGGTAGATCGGTAGGTGTCGATCCCGCGACTTGGCCTAAGGCTGATCTGGCGTGGATTAATTCGCCTTCCAATCCGTCCGGGAGGGTTCATTCTGAAGTGGAAATCAGAGCGGTTATCCGATGGGCCAGAAGCAATAATTCAGTAGTCGCATCAGATGAGTGCTATTTGGAATTTGGACATACCACCAAACCAGTTTCGATTCTAAGTCTTACCGGTGGTGATAACAGAAATATCATTGCTGTGCACTCGTTATCCAAACGCTCATCCATGGCGGGCTATCGAGCGGGATTTGTCATAGGCGACCCAGATTTGGTCGCGAGATTGCGAGAAGTTCGAAAACACGCCGGAATGATTGTTGCCGCGCCGATACAGAAAGCAATGATCACGGCGCTATCTGACGATGTGCATGTCGCTGAGCAACGAGGGCGGTACAACTCGCGCCGTGAAAGACTCGCTCCGGCGTTAGCCGCAGTCGGCTTCGAGATTGAAGAATCAAGGGCCGGGTTGTATATCTGGTGCACCCGGCACGAGCTGGATTGGGACTCTATTTCTTGGCTGGCAGAGCTCGGGATCCTTGCTACTCCTGGCAATTTTTATGGGGCTAAGGGAGATCATCACATTCGGGTTGCTTTAACCGCAACCGATGCAAACATTGATGAAGCGGTCGCTCGACTGGTGTCCTCAGGTAGCCAATCTAAGTAGACTCGAGCGATCATGGCTCAAGCAATTCTTCTTGTCGGCGGGTTCGGTACGCGGCTGATGCCGTTGACTCAAAGCGTTCCTAAACCAATGTTGCCACTAGCTGGGTTACCCGTAACAGAACATCAGTTGGCAATGGCTAGGCGAGCTGGAATCACTTCCCTTGTTCTGGCAACTTCATATCTGTCCGAAGTTTTCATTCCATATTTTGGAGATGGTTCCAAGTGGGGGATGAAACTTCAATATGCCGTGGAAGATAAGCCATTAGGAACTGGTGGGGCAATACGAAACGCGGCGCAGTGGCTAGCAACGAATGAGCCCATTGTTGTTTTCAATGGCGATGTCTTGAGTTCGCACGACCTTACCAGGCAAATCCAGATGCATGAAAGTTTAAAAGCCGATGTCACAATGCATCTAACTAAGGTTGCCGATGCGCGAGCCTATGGTTGCGTTCCCGTCGACAATCATGGGCGAGTTATTGCATTTCTTGAAAAAATGGAAAAACCAGTTGCGGACACTATTAATGCGGGGTGCTATGTATTCAACCCACGGGTTATAGATCAAATTCCGGCGGGGCAAGTTGTCAGCATCGAGCGAGAAATATTTCCTGATCTAGTGAATCGCGGTGAGGCGATTTATGGGTTGGTTGATGAGTCTTATTGGATCGATATTGGCACCCCCTCGGCCTTACTTCGTGCATCAAGTGATGTGGTCAGAGGGATTGCCAATTCGGCGGCGCTAGATGGAGTGCCCCTAGTACATAGATCCGCAGATTATGTGGCCCATGCTGGATCCATTATTGATCCGAGCGCGGTAATTACCGGCGGATCGGCTATTGGACAGCGAGCGACGGTGAGCGCCGACGCTGTGGTGGAAGGCTCCATCATCTGTGATGGCGCAAAGGTGCTTGCTGGTGCACAGATTCACAATTGCTTTGTCGCTGCCGATGCAATTGTGCCCGCGCATTTGCAAGTGCGTAATTCGTATGTTTCGCAAGAGGAGATAGTCGGCCTGGCACCCCCTATAGCGTGAAATTAACGGCAGGTAAAGGTGAAAAATGACTTGACTTAACGGACTTACACGCGTGTAATTCACTTATTGGAATTGGTCAGAATATGTCCATTTTTGTTCAGGGATTTATTAAGGATATTGAGGAGTGTAGGAATGTCAGATACTCGGCATGATGGTCCAAATATCCAACTCATCAGCGGGGAAACCGTTGAACTTTCCTGGCAGGAGCGATCTCTCTGTGCCCAGACCGACCCGGAAGCCTTCTTTCCTGAAAAAGGCGGTTCAACTCGCGAAGCAAAGCGAGTATGCATGTCCTGTGATGTTCGAAGTGAATGTTTGGATTACGCCCTCGCCCACGATGAGCGATTTGGTATTTGGGGCGGCCTATCCGAGCGAGAGCGTCGTCGCCTTAAGCGTCGTCCTGCTTAAACCGCGGACCGGCAGTCGTTATGGCTGAGGTCATTCCCGGCAACCATCACGTTACGGCGATACTCGTCGTACATGATGGAGCGATTTGGCTTCCCGAAGTAGTTGCCTCCCTAGCATCACAGACTCGGCCCATCGATTACACCTTAGCCGTTGATACCGGGTCTGAAGATGCATCTTTAAAACTTCTAAAGAATGCACGAGTTGCATCGCTGTCGCTGCCACGAGATACCGGATTTGGCGCTGCCGTTGCAGCGGGATTGGAATCTCTTCCCAAGGAGGAAAACGAATGGATCTGGCTGATCCATGATGACTGCGCCCCCCAGCCCGGCGCCCTCGAGGCGCTTTTATCTGCCGTTGTGGAGAGACCGCACGTTGCAATTGCTGGACCCAAATTGCGCGGTTGGTATGACCGCACGCATCTCCTCGAAGCGGGGGTGAGCATTGCCAACAACGGTGCTCGCTGGACCGGGCTGGAATCCCATGAGTACGACCAAGGTCAACGCGATGGGATTCGCGAGGTTCTCTCTGTAAGTTCGGCCGGAATGTTTATTCGCCGCGAGGTCTTTGAAGAACTCGGCGGCTTTGATCCGAATCTTGGCCTTTTCCGGGACGACGTTGATTTAGGTTGGCGTGCCCATGTAGCCGGTCATAAGGTCATTGCAGTCACTGACGCCGTGGCCTTTCATGCAGAGGCATCCGCGTCCGAGCGGCGAAGACTTGATGTCAAGAGCGCAATATTTCGTCGCCCCTTGATTCTTGACCGACGCAACGCTGCCTACGTGTTACTTACCAATTCGTCGTGGTGGCTACTTCCTTGGCTTTCGATTCAGCTTCTTGCCGGTGCTCTCCTTCGCGCCGCGGGGTACATTCTCGCAAAACTTCCGGGTTACGCCTCCGATGAAGTGCTTGCCGTTGCGCTCTTAATTTTTCGGCCTGGTCTCATTGTGGCAGCGCGTAGGAGGCGACGAAGGCAGCGACTCATATCTTCGCGTGTTGTTTCAATTTACATTCCGCCACGGTGGTCTCAACTGCGACTCGGAGCACTGAGAGTTAGCGAAAGAATTCGGCACGCCCTGCTTCCAACGCCGTCTGAAACCTCAGACCTGCTTGACGCACCGATAGAAGATGAATACCTGCTAGTACCGGCTTCAACCAATTTCTGGAGAACTGCGTTTCGACATCCAGAAGTATTGGGCATTGTATTTCTGCTCCTCATAACTTCACTTTGGTCGACACATCGTTACGGCTCACTCGTTGGCGGCGCACTTGCGAGCACGCCGGCTGGAGCTAGTGATCTTTGGAGTCGCTACGGCCAGTCATGGCATCAGATTGGAATGGGAAGTTCGTCGGCAACTCCTACTTGGATACTCATTCTGGCGGTGTTATCGACGCTCTTCTTTGGCAACGCCATTGCTCTCGTCACTATTTTGCTCTGGGCTGCGCCACTGCTGTTCATGTGGTCGATGTATATGTTGCTAAGAAACTTCTCGCAGAATTCGTGGCTGACGATGGGTGCCAGCGTGGCTTACGCACTTTCACCCGTGTCAATTGCGGCGATTGACTCTGGACGGCTAGGAACCATTGCTGTTCTGTTAATCGGCCCTCGTTTGGTTCTTTTTCTTACTCGCGTGAACAAAGTTGATAATCTGAAGTGGCGCACTATCTTCGGATTTAGTCTTCTTGTGGGAGTGCTCACCGCCGTTAGCCTTCAGGCATATGTAGGAATACTGCTCGTATATTTCCTAGGTGTAGCCAAAGATATCCGGGATTACCGCCGAACTGCGGATCGGCAAATACTTGTTGGTCGACTTCTCAAATGGAGTACTCTGATATTCATCCCTCTTCTGCTATGTTTGCCCTGGTCTTTTGAGGCGTTATCTCATCCGAGTCGGTTTTTATTGGAGCCAGGATTACTGGTTCGAGGCGGCGGACCGAATCTGGCATTTTTTGCCAATCCTGGTGGGCCTGGATCTATTCCTTGGTGGGCGATCAGTCCCGTGACCTTTGTACTCATCATCGGAAGTTTGTCATCGGGTATGGCTCGAAAGTATGCCGAGATCGGTCTCTTTTTTATTTTAGTAGCAACCTTTCTGAGTTCCTTCTCCATCTCCGGCCACCGCAGCGGCAGTAGTCAAGAGTTATGGGTTGGTTCCCTCATTTCTTTTGCCACCATCGCAGCTTTAACGGCGGGTGTAATCATTTTGAATAGTTTGCGTCATCGAATATCCACCGCACATTTTCATTACCGTCACATATTGGCCGGACTCGCAATTGCCGCAACCTTGCTTTACACCCTCTCATCATCAACTTGGGCGGTAACGGCCGGTAGGGACTCTCCGGTTCGCGCCAATCAACCGGCCATCTTGCCGGCCTTCTTGGCGGTAACTCCCGGTGTGAAGACGCTAGTCCTTCGGTCAATATTTGATGGAAACAACGAACACTTTTCCTTCTTCATCGCCAGAGAAAGTGATGCGGTTTTATCGGATCCCGACATAGCACCCAGTAATCCACGGGATCTGGAATTGGCCGTGCGAGCAATTCTTGATGGGAGTGGAATCGACAGTAGTGGCGTGCTCGCCGCCTATGGAATCAAATATTTTTTCGTAAAGAATCCGGTTGACACGCAACTTGCCCGAGTGGTGGACGGTCTGGGGGGTTTCATCCGCAATTCATCAACTCGGGCTGGGATCGTTTGGCGAGTGGCCAGCGTTAGCGACCGCCTGGTATTTAC
>JBBRSY010000067.1:0-7927 GCA_038244965.1 Candidatus Nanopelagicales bacterium
GATGAAACTGCCGCATCTGCAGCACTCAAGGCCAAATTGCCAGAAGGTACCTACGCTGATTTCCAACCAACACAATTCTGGGAGTTTTACAAGGTGCTAGGACAGGCTGGTGGTCAGTTCCTCAGCGCTGACAAGAAGACTGCACTATTCAACAAGCAGCCAGGCATAACGGCGCTTAACTGGTTGACCAGCAAAGTTGACAAAGGTTATATGCCTACTAAAGCTCAGATGGGAACCCTTGATGATGGTGCCATGTTTAAGGCGGGAAAACTCGCTATGTATCACACAGGTATCTGGATGTTCGACGGTTTCAAAGATGTTCCCTTCGGTTGGGATATCGTCGTTGAGCCAGGTGGAGTAACGCCGGGAAACCACTTCTTTGCCAATGCGGTTGTTGCATCTGCAAAGACTAAGTACCCCTACGCTGCTTGGAAATGGGCACAGTTCATGACCAGCGATCCTGCCGCAGTGAAGATCCGTCTTGCTGCTAACTGGGAAATTCCAGCGATCTCAGACAAGAAGGCATTGTCCATTTACCTCTCAAAGACTCCTCCTGCCAATCGTGCAGCAGTCTTCGAGGCTCTGAAGAATCCAGTGACTCCTCCGGTTATCCGTCAACAGAATGAAATGCAAGACACTGTTAACGCTTGGCTCGAGAAGGCACTCAATGGTTCGGTATCAGTTACCGAAGCGTTGAATTCTGCCGCAAGTACTGTAAATGCAATTCTTGCAAAAGAATAACTAGGGGGTAATGGCGTTGCGGTCCCCTGGGCCGCAACGCCATTCTAATTTGAAATCTATAAATCGTTGAAATTACTGTGTACATTCCTACAAGAATCGATGGTAAAGAGAATCATTACTGAAACGCACACACCGTTACGAGACGCGAGTATTCGTATTATCAAGGCGAATCAAGCGGGCTCCGGTGCTTACACTGCATCTCCCAACTTTAAGGTTTACAACTACAGCTGGTTTCGAGATGGTGCCTTCGTCGCCGATGCCATGAGCACAGTTGGCGAAAATGAAAGTGCTCTTAGTTTTCACAAATGGGCAACTAGAATCATTATCGAGCGAGAGGAAAAGATTGCCTCACTCATTCGCCGAGGTAAACAGGGCGAAGACATTCCTATTGACGAGCATCTCCACTGCCGTTATACCCTAGATGGTAAAGAATCCAGCGAACAGTGGACGAATCTCCAACTTGATGGCTTCGGAACATGGATCTGGTCTCTGGACCAATTCATAGCGCGTGGCAACGTACTCCCCCTTGCCAGTTATCGCGCAGTCGAAACTCTCATTGGATACCTAGAGACATTTTGGGAGATTGACACGTATGACTGGTGGGAGGAGAGCTACGGCCACCAACATGTTGCCAATCTCGGGAGCATCGCAGCTGGTCTCAAGCAGTGCAGCACATGGGAACACATTTCTCCGGACTCAAAAGTTTCGGCATTAAATACGGCTAACAACATAATGACTCTGATCCATCAACGCGGTCTAGCAAATGGCCTTTTGGCCAAGTGGATAGACGGAAGCGGGTTGGACGCCAGCCTCATAGCCCTCATTGCTCCATTTGGACTTTTCGACAAGAGCGATCCGATTTCGCGCGCGACCGTAGACGCGGTTGCCTCTGAACTTGGAGAATTTGGCACCTACAGGCACGCGAATGATTGGTATTTTGGTGGTGGCAAATGGCCACTCCTATCCTGCTTCTTGGGGCTGGCCTACTTCAACCTTGGCGAAGAGGAGAAGGCCAACGACATTCTCAACTGGGTAGCCTCAACTGCCAATGAAGATCTAGAACTTCCAGAACAACTGGCGAAGCCTCTTCTTCAACCAGAAAAACGGGCTCAATGGATCCAGCAGTGGGGAGAGCCTGCGGTCCCACTTCTCTGGAGTCACGCCATGTACCTCTTGCTCGACTCAAAAATTAGAAAGGACTAAGTACTTGTTACAACACGCCCCACTAGGCCTTGGTCATCCCTACCGACATGAGCCGGACCAGCGAATACCCGTGTATCCCATTGCTGGCGAGCCTTGGAAGGTGAGAGCTCGAACTAGCGAGCAGACGAAAAATGTCACGCTCCACCTTCGCCGGAATTCACAGATTCACGTATATGAACTCAAATGCTTGGGAGCCGCGCAATCTGATGATTTTGGTCCATATGGGGCAACGGCTAAATTTACTGGAGCAAACACCCACTTGGCAGATGCAGCAGCCAGGTCAGGAGATTACCCAGGCCAATCCGTATGGGAAATCACCCTGCCAGCACTTTTCAATTTTGAAGAAGTTAGCTACTGGTTCGAGAGCGACGCGGACGAGCACACTGATCCCTATTTAGTATCTGCTCTCACTTGGACTACGGACGATGCAGGATTCATAGAGTTAAACGAATCGTTGCCAACTGGAATCGAGTTGGTCGACAAGAAGGTTCTCAAAGATTCCAACGGTCAAATATTTCGCGTGAGAGCAGCCCTTCCACTATCTGCAAATGACCGCGTCGTTGGTTTTGGTGAACGCTTCCACTCAGTAGATCAACGCCGTGAGTACGTCGACGCCGTCGTGTATGAGGAGTACAAAGGCCAGGGCCATAGAACATATCTGCCCACACCCTTCGCCATGATTATTGGCAGCAACTATGGCTTCTATGTCAATTCCTCCACACCTAGCCGTTACGACGTCGGAGTAACCAATCCCGGCCTACTAAAAATTGAAGTTGATATCTCAAGCGGCCAGAAGAAATGCGAGATCAAGGGTTATTTTGGTGATCCTTCGGATATTCTCCATCAATACCTGTCCGAGTTCGCCTTGCCAAAGGCTCCCCCGAATTGGATTTACAAATTGTGGGCAAGTAGTAATGAGTGGAACACGCAAGAACGAGTAGAGAAGGAAATCCACTCGAGTATCGTTAACGACATCGAGATCGGAGTTGTAGTAATTGAGGCGTGGTCCGATGAATCGACATTCACGGTTTTTAGAGACGCCCAATACGCCCCGAACGATGGCTCTCAAGGGCTTAGATCAAGGGATATTCATTATCCAGCGAATGGAGCATGGCCCGATCCGAAAGCAATGATTGATGACCTGCATGCCAAAAATATGAAACTGCTTCTCTGGCAGAACCCCCTCATTAAAGACAAGGGAGAACCGGGAAGCCAAGTCGATGCCATCTGGAACTTTGCGATTGAAAATAACCTGGTTGTCAAGGATGGGGACGGCAATCCCTACAAAGTTCGTGGATTCTGGTTCCGTGATGCACTGATGCCTGACTTAACGGACGCAAATGTTCGTATGTGGTGGGCAGACCTGCATCGCTATCTCGTTACTGAGATGGGCGTAGACGGGTTTAAAACGGACGGTGGCGAACACGCCTGGGATTCGGACCTGCAATACCTGGATGGTCGGACTGGCTTAGAGAAGAACAACCTTTTCCCGGTTGCTTATGCTCAGACTTTCCACGAACTCTTCCGCTCCTCCAAAAAGGAAGGCATCACTTTTTCCCGTGCAGGTTTCGCCGGTAGCAGTTCTTATCCAACCTTCTGGGCAGGGGATGAAGATTCGACATGGGATGCCTACCGAGCCTCAGTTCGCGCCGGGATCACGGCCTCCGCGAGCGGAATATTTTTCTGGGGATGGGATATCGGCGGGTTCAGCGGCGATTTACCTACAAGCGAGCTCTACCTACGCGGCACCGCCATGGCAACTTTCTGTCCAATCATGCAATTCCATTCCGAATTCAATCACCATCAAATTCCTTCCAACGATCGCAGCCCATGGAATATCGCCGAGCAGACCGGGGATGTACATGTCATTCCCATATTCAGAAAATTTACAAAAGTGCGCAACTCGCTGCTTTCCTATCTAGAAGCTGAAGGCATTGAAGCAATTCGTTCTGGTAGGCCAATCATGGCAGGCTTATTCTTCGACTACGCCGATGATGCCGAAATTTGGAACGTCCCGTATCAATACATGCTTGGTCGCTACATTCTCGTGGCACCAGTAACCCAACCAGGCGTATTAACCTGGAAGGTGTATCTTCCAGAGGGCAATTGGATCGACTTTTGGACCAGAGAGGTACATCAAGGGGCAACATGGGTCGAAGCGGACGCTCCACTTGATCGCATTCCGGCCTTCGTCAAAGAAGAAGCCGCCGGATCCATCAGATCGCTGTAATAGAACTTCGGATACAGTTACGGTGCGACCAGGAATGTGCCGCGTCTAGCCACAAACTCGCGCTAACCGAAAGAACGCTCCATAAAGACCATAAAGAAAGGAATAGATATGACACTCGCAGATATCGGACCGCGTCCCACATCCTTTAGCATGGAGGCCGCCGCCACCGAGAACACCAATTATCGAACCGTGGTGTGGAGCGGTACCCACCTTCAAGTCACCCTCATGGCCATCCCCGTCGGAGAGTCCATTGGGTTGGAGATGCACAGCGACACCGATCAGTTCCTGCGCCTGGACGCTGGCAAGGGTAGGGCTCAGATGGGTCCGGCGAAGGACAAACTAAATTTCGAGCAAGAAGTCAGTGACGGATGGTGCGTACTCGTCCCCGCCGGGACTTGGCACAATGTCACCAACACAGGTGATCAGCCTATGAAGCTCTATACCATCTACGCACCAGTCCACCACGCGGCCGGCAAGATTCAACACACCGCGCACGAGGCCGAAAGCGATGAGAAGGCTGGAACGGACACCCCGCCCGCGTGGGCAGATGAACCGCAGGAAGCACACGCTGATCAACACGCACACTGAACTTTAAGGTAGGTTTCTTAGCGTTCGGTGATTCGGGAATGTAAAGAATCATTTCGCGCAACATCCAGGGTAGGGAGACAATCTCATGATGAATGGCGGCTACGGGAATGGTTTAAGCGGTGGTGGCTGGCTAGTGATGGGGTTGATGATCCTGGCGGTCGTGGTACTGGTGGTCCTTGTTCTGCAACGTCGAGGATCGGGTCCAAAATAGATATTGAGGAGTGTAAAGTCGCAAGTACTGGCCTAAAAGTCAGGTGCTAGGGTCTCACATCCCACGAATGGAGAATTCGATGTCCCTCTGGCACCATCACCCCGGAGTTCGCTCCGGTAAGCACTTAACTATGGGCGAGCGGGCCGCCGATGCGATGCGCAATGGCATGGGCTCCTGGCCCTTCGTCTTTTCGGCGCTCATATTTCTGACGATCTGGATGATTTACAACGGTCGTAAGGGTTTTGATCCATATCCCTTCATTCTGCTAAACCTCGTACTCTCCTGCCTTGCTGCAATGCAGGGAGCCATTCTGCTGATCGCCGCAAAGCGTTCCGATTCAATCGCCAGTGAATTGGCCAAACATACATTTGACGTTGACCAAGAATCCCTGGCAATCACTCGGCAAATCCACGACCTCACAAAGAAGATCGACGCCCTAACCGAGATTATCCATGACCATGTGGCTGGAGATACGCCAACTAAGTAGGAATTCGATAACGTGATAACTCGTTATCATCGACTGAATCGGATTCTATGAAAAAGATAAAGAGATTCCTAAAAATTCTCGGCCCCGGATTTATCACGGGAGCAGCCGATGATGATCCCTCGGGTATTGGCACTTACTCCCAAACGGGAGCGCAGTTTGGCTATGGCCAAGTGTGGACCGCACTGTTCTCATTTCCATTTATGGCCGTTGTTCAGGAAATGTGCGGTCGAATTGGATTAGTAACGGGGCGTGGGCTCTCGAGCGTCATTCGGGCCAACTATTCAAAGAAAGTGCTCTTCGGGGCGGTTGGAGTCCTATTTATTGCCAACACCGTCAATATCGGTGCAGACCTAGGTGCAATGGCAGCGACTGGACAATTGCTCTTGGGTATTCCTTTTCTTGCATGGCTTCTAATCATTACCACGGTCACCCTACTTCTCCAGATACTTGTGCCGTATCCCTCATATGCTCGCGTTCTAAAATATTTAGGCTTAACTCTTTTCGCGTATGTCATCGTGGCATTCATTGTGAAGCAACCTTGGCAGCACATTGCAATTGCGGCAATAGCGCCGAAATTCAGTTTATCTAAGGATTATCTGCTCAATATTGTTGCAATCCTCGGAACCACAATCTCCCCCTACCTATTCTTCTGGGAGGCCGACCAGGAAGTAGAGGAGGATTTTGTGCAACATCGTGTGAATCAATATGGCAAAGGGATCCCAAAACTGGCTGTAGGCGACATTAAGGCGATGCGGATCGACAATATTATTGGAATGCTTTTTTCAAACGTCGTGATGTTTTTCATTATTGTGACAGCTGCTTCAACTTTAGGAGCACACGGAATCCGGTCGATTACCACGGCAAACCAAGCGGCGGAAGCGCTGCGGCCACTTGCTGGAAACTTCACTTATCTGCTTTTTGCCACGGGAATCATCGGCGTAGGGCTACTGGCGGTGCCTGTATTAGCAGGATCCGCCTCTTACGCCTTGATGGAAGCCTTGGATTGGAAATCTGGATTAGGTATGAAATTTAAGCAAGCCCATGCTTTTTACATCACGATCGCGCTAGCCACGCTCGTCGGCGGTGCGCTTAACTTCGTAGGAATCAAACCGTTCCAAATGTTGTACTACACAGCAATTCTCAACGGCGTTATCGCCCCTCCATTGATTTTCATTCTCATGCGTATATCAAACAACAAAGAGATTATGGGCAATCACACCAACGGGAGATTCTCGAATGTGATGGGTTGGGCGATCACGGCCATCATGGGTGCGTGCGCAATCGCATTGCTTTTTACTATTACAAACTGATTAATTTTGCCTGTTCGCGACATTGCTCAGAGGTGAGTGGCTGCAGAACTTGGCCCAAAAGCCAGAGCCGTGCAATTTCAGCTCGACTTGGACTATGCAGGAGGCGTTCTAATCCTTCTTTGATTTGCTTCCAAAGCGGATCGTCAAATTGCGTGAGCATCTGCGTCAAAACCGCAGGGTCAGCGCGACGCATCATTTCCAATGCGGGATCTGCGCAGATGTTCCACGATATCGTCGCGAGCGCATCTGCCGGAGATAAATCGGCGTCGATTGCCAGCAACACTCGTTCTATCTCGCTTTCGAGCAAGGCGCGCACGACACTGGCCTTGTCGCGGAAATGATTGTAAAGCGTGGCGCGAGAGACTTCGGCGGTATCGGCAATATCAATCATGTTCGTTTTTTGAAGTCCCACCGTTGCAATAAGCGATTTCGTACCTTCGAGGATTGCGCTGCGAGTACGGCGATAAGAAGTCATTTGACGCTTATAGGGTTCGTCCAAGGGAATAACAAAGTTGAGAGTCAAAGTGACGCCAATTTAGGCAGCGTCTACGACCACAAGTTTTACTGCTTCATGCGAATTGATTTCACGGGCAACATCACTCATCACCCACGAGAGCGAGAGACCAAGCGCGTGGCAGATGGCATTGAGCAATTCTGATGATGCCTCTTTCTGGCCACGCTCAACTTCAGAGAGGTATCCAAGTGACACGCGGGCCTCATGGGCAACATCTCGAAGAGTACGAGCCTGGCTCGTACGAGCAGTTCGAAGGGATTGGCCAATATGTTCGCGCAATAAAACCATGGTCGTTCCCTTCCGCTCTTATAGGACTTTAGGATGCAAGGATACGCGCAAAAGTTGTGATCGCGCTGGAAACGCTGGCGTTTTGGACGGATTCACGCTCACCCTGAATCGCCAATTCGGTGCTCTGATTCACCGGACCGCGAATTGCGATCCATACCGTGCCCGCAACCACTCCCTCGGATGCGCCAGGTCCGGCAATGCCCGTGGTGGCAATGGCCCAAGTTGTGCCAAAAAGTTTTAGGGCCCCTTCGGCCATGGATATTGCGACTTCTTCGCTGACTACGCCGAATTCTTTGATTAGTGGGGCTGGCACCTGGAGCAGGTCTTGCTTTACCGACAGTTGGTATGCGATAAC
>JBBRSY010000068.1:0-7726 GCA_038244965.1 Candidatus Nanopelagicales bacterium
ACCGCGGCCAAGAAGACCGCGGCCAAGAAGACCGCGGCCAAGAAGACCGCGGCCAAGAAGACCGCGGCCAAGAAGACCGCGGCCAAGAAGACCGCGGCCAAGAAGACCGCAGCCAAGAAGACCGCAGCCAAGAAGACCGCGGCCAAGAAGTGAGCGAACAGAACAACTCTGTGGTTAATCTGGACTCTGTGAAAATTGATCTGGTAACAATGGATGAACTGCCCATTGCAGAACACGCAGAGCGGTTAGAAAGCGTTCATCGCACATTGGAAGTCGCACTCTCGACTATTGACGGGCTCTAATAGATCAGAGATGAAGACTCGTTTAGACGCCGAACTCGTTCGACGAGGCTTGGCACGTTCACGTGAACATGCAGCTGATTTGATCGAATCTCGATCGGTAATTGTGCGTGGCATACCGGCATCCAAACCTGCAACACAGGTGGATGCGGAAACCTCAATCGTGCTGCAGGGCGATCGAGATGATTTCGTTTCTCGCGGTGGTCACAAACTAGCGGGCGCCCTTGATGCATTCAGTGACATCGTCGTGGCCGGGAAAAAATGTCTTGATGCGGGCGCGTCTACTGGTGGCTTTACCGACGTGCTACTTCGTCGAGGTGCATCTCGTGTTATCGCAGTTGATGTTGGCTACGGGCAGATGGCCTGGGAGCTTAGGCAAGACCCTCGCGTAGAGATATTGGATCGCACCAACATTCGCCACCTCACGAGCGAGGCGGTGGGCGAACCCGTGGATCTGCTCGTTGCAGATTTATCCTTTATATCCTTAACGCTGGTCCTTCCTGCGTTGGCCGCAGTTTCAAAACCAGATGCCGATTTTGTACTCATGGTTAAGCCACAGTTTGAAGTCGGTCGTGAACGACTTGGAGCGGGCGGAGTCGTGCGGGATCTCTCCCTTCGACGCTCGTCCGTGCTCGATGTCGCGGGATCCGCCCTTGAATTGGGACTTGGCACTATGGGGATAGTGGCTAGCCCTTTACCTGGGCCGGCTGGCAATGTTGAGTATTTCTTGTGGCTGCGATGGGGTGCCGATCACATTGATGAAGAGGCCGTAGATCGCGCAATTGCGCAAGGACCACAATGACCACAGCAACTAAGAATCGTTCGATACTTTTTATCGTCAATCCAAATAGAACCGACGCCACGGAAGCGGTTAATGAGCTCGCGCGCAAATTTACCAGCGCGGGATTTTCTTTGTTCACGACAAGTGACAGTGAAATAAACGGACTTCGAGCAATTTCCGATGAAGTGCTACCTGAGGTTGAAATCGCCATTGTCCTAGGCGGCGATGGCACGATGCTGCGGGCAGCGGAAGCCGTTCGTGGCACAGCCATTCCAATTCTTGGGGTGAACTTGGGACGAGTCGGGTTCCTGGCTGAAGTAGAGAAGCCTTCCCTAGCCGAGATCGCAGCATCTGTCATTGGACGAAATTTTATTACCGAAGAACGAATGGTTCTTGCTTACTCGATCGAGCGAGATGAAAGCGCAATTTCAGCGGGATGGGCGCTGAACGAAGTCACGATTGAACGGAGTGAGACAACAATGGTTGAACTTTTTGTTCAGATCGATCATCGCCCGCTTTCGCGATGGGGCTGCGACGGGCTTATCTGCTCCACTCCAACTGGATCAACCGCATATGCATTTTCTGCCGGCGGTCCCATTGTCTGGCCTGAAGTCAAGGCGCTCTTGGTCCTACCTATCGCCGCCCACGCGCTCTTCTCTAAACCTATGGTGGTATCTCCGGAATCGAAAATTGTCATTGATGTCGAATCGAGCCACGCGCTACTTTCGGCAGATTCGCGCCGCAAATTTACGCTCAATCAAGGTGACCGTGTCACGCTAACAAAAGACCGTGACGTCGTTCGGCTAGCCCACTTAAAAGATATTCTCTTCACAGACCGGCTGGTTGCGAAATTCAAACTCCCCATTGAAGGTTGGCGCGGTGAGTGAACGTTCGCAACTAGCGGAAATATCTATCAGGGGCCTGGGTGTTATTGAAGAAACCACTCTAGAATTAGGTCCAGGCTTCACCGTCCTCACTGGTGAAACGGGTGCAGGTAAGACAATGATTCTTACGGCGCTCTCTCTAGTTCTTGGAGGAAAAGCCGATTCTTCGCTCGTGCGAAAAGGGCGCGATCGGCTAGTCGCCAGCGCAACGTTCAAAGTTGCACAACGCATTGAAGAGCTGTCGTTGGAAAAGGGTGCCAGAACCGAAGATGGCGAGTTAATTCTCACAAGAACACTGAATTCTGAAGGAAAGAGCAAGGCTTCCGCCGGCGGTGTGTCAGTTCCAGCAAGTGTCCTAACCGAACTTGGCGAAGAATTGATTGAGATTCATGCCCAAGCGGCAAATATGAGCATTACGAAAATTGCCAAGCAGAGAGAGATTCTTGACCGATATGCGGGTCAACCGTTAATTGATATTTTCACGCACTATAAGAAATCCTTCGAGGACTACAACAGTATGAAAACCAAGATCGCTTCACTCAAAAGTAACGCCGCCGGCCGCGAGAAGGAAATCGCCGCTTTGCAAGAATTTGCAACCGCATTCAAAAAGCTTAAGCCCAATATCGGGGAGGCAAGTGCCCTCGCTACCGAAATCGTTCGACTTTCATCCATTGAATCACTTCGAACCGCTGTTAGCGAATCGCTCTCGCTGCTCATTGCAGAAGAATCAGGCGTAGTCGATGCCTTGGCGAGCGCAAAGAGAAATTTGGAAACGGTCGCCGAAAAGGATCCATTCATAGCCGAGATTCTCGCGGCGGTGACCGATAGTTTCTTCCAGTTATCCGAAGCAGCACAATCGGCCCACTCCTATCTTGATCACCTGGAAGCAGACCCACTTCGATTAGAAGTCGCCCAGGCACGGCGAGCCGAACTGGTTGCCTTCTTGAAAAGATATGCCTCAGTTGATGAAGGGGATGAACAGATTGCCGAATTGATCACCAGATACGGACAGGTGGCTGAGTCCATTGAAGATTTAACGGGTGGCGAAGATCGCCTGGCCCAGATGGAGAACGAGTTGGATTTGCTTTTCCAGCAACTCTGTAGTCGGGCTCAGAAACTTTCGGCGGTGAGAGGGGATTTCGCGGTCCAACTTTCGACATCGGTGACCAAGGAAATCCAGATGTTATCGATGCCACATACCAAATTTCTCTGCGCGATTTCATCGCCGGACTATGCGCAACAATTGAACCCTTCGATTTTTAGTGCAATAGGAGCAGATGAAGTTGCCATGCTACTTCAAGCCCATCGAGATGGTCCGCTGGTCCAAGTAGCAAAAGGCGCTAGTGGCGGCGAATTATCTAGAGTCATGCTTGCCCTTGAAGTCGTTCTTGCTGAATCTGAACCAGTAGGTACATATATTTTCGATGAGGTGGATGCTGGCGTCGGTGGCAAGGCGGCCGTAGAAGTGGGTCGGCGGCTTCGAGAATTGTCACGACATGCGCAGGTCATTGTCGTAACGCACCTTCCCCAAGTGGCCGCTTGGGCAGATTCACATTTCGTTGTACGGAAAAATGATGACGGGGCCGTGAGCCTGAGCGATGTTGTGCAAGTGGTAGGAGATAGGCGCATTGAGGAAATCGCCCGAATGCTTGCCGGTCAAGAGCATTCGCATAGTGCCAAAGAACACGCCACCGAACTGCTCGCCCTGCGGGGATAACGGGATTGTTCAATAAGGATGATAGGTTGGTCTTCCATGGGCCAACCTCATGTGACTAAGCATTTATTTGTAACGGGAGGCGTGGCCTCAAGCCTTGGAAAAGGCCTCACCGCATCAAGTCTGGGAAGATTGCTCCGTTCGCGCGGTATTCGCGTGACAATGCAGAAGCTCGATCCTTACCTCAATGTCGACCCAGGCACCATGAACCCCTTCCAACATGGTGAAGTCTTCGTGACCGATGATGGGGCAGAAACCGATTTAGATATAGGTCACTACGAACGTTTTCTGGATACAAATTTGCATGGCTCGGCCAACGTTACGACGGGTCAGGTGTATTCGCGTGTAATTGCGCGGGAGAGACGTGGGGAGTACTTAGGAGAAACGGTCCAGGTGATTCCGCATATTACAAATGAAATAAAGGAGCGCATTCGCGCAATGGCGGGGCCTGATATCGATATCGTCATTACCGAAATTGGTGGAACCGTCGGTGATATCGAATCTCAACCTTTTTTGGAGGCAGCTAGGCAGATTCGGCAGGAAGTCGGGCGAGAGAATGTTTTCTATTTGCACGTCTCCCTCGTTCCCTACATCGGCCCATCTGGAGAGTTGAAGACTAAACCGACGCAGCACAGTGTCGCCACGCTGCGAAGTATTGGCATCACCCCCGATGCAATTGTGATCCGCTCTGATCGCGAAATTCCATCATCAGTGAAAAGAAAAATATCGATGATGTGCGACGTAGATTTAGAAGCGGTTGTGGCCGCAGTAGATGCTCCTTCCATTTATGACATTCCCAAAGTTTTGCACTCCGAAGGTCTGGATGCATACGTAGTGCGGCGACTTGGTCTGCCATTTAGGGATGTGGATTGGACAGAGTGGGATGCCCTTCTAACTAAGGTGCATCGGCCACTTTACACGGTGCGAGTTGCACTGGTTGGTAAATATATTGACCTCCCTGATGCATATCTTTCAGTAACAGAAGCTCTTCGTGCCGGCGGCTTTGGAAATAACGCAAAGGTAGAGATCAAATGGGTACCAAGTGATGACTGTGAAACCTGGACCGGAGCGGAGAAGAACCTCTCGGACGTTGATGCCATCTGCGTTCCTGGTGGATTTGGCGTTCGAGGAATCGAAGGCAAAGTTGGCGCACTGCATTTCGCACGCGTCTCTAAGATTCCTGCATTGGGACTTTGCTTGGGATTGCAATGCATGGTAATAGAAGGCGCGAGAAATCTTGCGGGCATAACCGATGCCAATTCGGCAGAATTTGCACCTGAAACTAACTCGCCTGTGATTTCAACTATGGCCGACCAGCACGCTGTGGTTTCGGGGGAGGCGGATATGGGTGGGAGTATGCGACTTGGGCTCTATCGTGCAGTACTTACTCCTGGTTCGATAGTCGCACAAATATATGGAGCTACCGAAATATCGGAGCGCCATCGACACCGCTACGAAGTCAATAATGAGTATCGTCACATGTTGAGCGAGGCTGGATTGATCTTCTCTGGAATCTTCCCCGAGCGCGATCTCGTCGAGTTTGTTGAGTTACCGCGGGAAGTCCATCCATATTATGTGGGAACACAAGCCCATCCAGAATTTCGATCACGACCTACGCGTCCGCACCCGCTCTTTCTCGGACTCATCGCCGCTGCCCTTGCCTTGAAAGCGTGAATGCCACCGGTTATCCCAGAGTAGGCTGGCTAAAGGACAATGCCGTCATACTTAGGAGTTGGAAATGATCGTTGGTGTACCAAAGGAAATAAAGAGTCAAGAGTCCAGAGTCGCGATTACCCCCGAGGGAGTGAGTGAATTTATCCGCGCAGGACATTCTGTAATTGTTGAAAGTGGTGCAGGTCTTGGTTCATCTATTTCTGATGAAGCTTTTCTCTTTCAAGGGGCAACTATCCGTAAAGATGCGGAAGCGGTCTGGGCAGAGGCTGATTTAATTCTGAAGGTGAAGGAGCCCATCCTCACTGAATACCCGCTCATGCGAAAAGGACAGGTTCTCTTCACATATCTCCACCTTGCCGCGTCGAGGGCCTGTACGGATGCCCTGGTTGCCAGTGGAATAACGGCGATCGCCTATGAAACTGTTGAAGTAAATGGCCAATTGCCATTACTGGCACCTATGAGCGAAGTAGCAGGGCGAATGGCGACTCAAGTGGGAGCTTCGGTGCTCCAAAAGCCCAACGGTGGCCGAGGAGTTTTGTTAGCGGGAGTTCCCGGGGTCGCACCTGGCAAAGTGGTTGTAATCGGTGGGGGAGTTGCCGGACTGAGTGCCGCAGTAATCGCCCTAGGAATGGGTGCAGATGTCACAGTCATTGACCGAAGTATTTCGCGACTTCAATACATTGATTCTCTCTATGGAGGAAGAATTAAAACTCTGGCGGCCTCCTACCACGCAATCGATCGCGAAGTCAGCCAAGCAGATCTAGTCGTTGGTGCGGTGCTCGTGCATGGAGCAAAAGCTCCTAAATTGGTGAGCAATGACCAGGTGAAGAAAATGAAACCAGGTTCAGTGCTCGTTGACATCGCCATTGATCAGGGAGGATGTTTTGAGGATTCCCATGCCACAACTCATGCTGAGCCCACGTTCTTAATTCACAGTAGCATTTTTTACTGCGTTGCAAATATGCCAGGTGCAGTCCCGGTAACATCGACCTACGCTTTAACCAATGCGACTCTGCCATACGCTTTGGCGATAGCAAATAAGGGCTGGCGCGCAGCGATGAAGGTCGATAAGGGTCTGGCTCTGGGACTAAATGTCCATGAAGGTGGAATCTATTACGAGGCGATCGCAAAGGCACATAACTGTGCCTTTGAAGTTCTTGCTTTGTAAAAACTGGATATGGAGTTTTCCGGTGAGTCTCGCGATTTTCTCGATTATCTAAGAGTAGAACGAGGGCTCGCCGAAAATTCCATCTCCGCTTACCGTAGAGATCTCGTTCGTTTTAATAGATTTCTCGAGAAATCATCCTTGCAACTTGCGGATGTGACCGACCAGAGCATGCGGGAGTTCCTCAGCTGGTTGAAAGATGAGGAGTTAAGCCAGTCTTCTATCAATCGCATTATCTCGGCCTTACGGACTTTCTTTCGATACCTGTCGAGCGAAAAAGGCTTCCTTGACCCACTGACTGATTTGGAGAGGTCGCGTCAAGTGCGTCGCCTTCCAAAAGCACTGACGGTGACCGAAATTGTGTCAATGATCGAGGCTGCCTATCGAGAAGGAGATCCGACAACCTTGCGTAACCGTGCGCTTTTGGAGCTGTTATACGGTAGTGGTGCCCGGGTAAGTGAAGTCGTGAACTTGGAACTTTCCGACATTCATCAAGTTACCCATGAGGGAGTAGACGTGCAGACCGTTAAATTGCGCGGAAAAGGTGGCAAGGATCGGATCGTTCCGCTGGGGAGTTTTGCCAATGCCGCGTTAATGGATTACCTAACAAGAGTTCGGCCCAATTTGGCAAAGAATTCTTCGAAAACCACCGCTGCACTCTTTCTCAACCAGCGCGGTACAAGACTTAGCCGACAATCTGCCTGGCGCTTTGTTCTCAATGCGGCCAAAGCAGCGGGGGTCGCAGGCAAGGTATCGCCCCATGTCTTTCGACATTCCTACGCCACGCACTTGTTAGATGGCGGGGCAGATATTCGAGTGGTCCAAGAGTTGTTAGGTCACGCATCGGTTACGACGACGCAGATTTACACGCTCATAACGATCGACAAAGTAAGAGAGACATATAGTCTTGCTCATCCGCGAGCTAGGTAATTTTTATTGTCCGCGCAATCGACGAGCCAAAATGCTCTGCTCTCCCTTGGCCTCAAGATCTGCGATTATTACGGCAATAGATTCACGAACAATCCGACCCCGATCCGCGGCTAGGCCGAGATCTCCACGCAGCAGGAGTCGTGCTTGATCTAAGTCGAAGAGTTCTTCTGGCGATAAGTAAACCGTGATTTTCTCTGGATGAGATTCGCGACCTGAGGGCGAGCGATCAATATTGCTAACGCGGCGCCTCGGTGTTGTTCGGACATTTTTGCTCTGAGG
>JBBRSY010000069.1:0-7713 GCA_038244965.1 Candidatus Nanopelagicales bacterium
ACTAGCAGGTCGTTATCGGCGCGGTGAAAAGTGCCCAACTAGCAGGTCGTTATCGGCGCGGTGAAAAGTGCCCAACTAGCAGGTCGTTATCGGCGCGGTGAAAAGTGCCCAACAAAAACGTGGCTATTCGACAGCAACCGCAGGGAGTCTCCCCCTATTCGACGGCGACTGTAGAACTGCGACGCCAACGAATTCCCGCCTCAATGAAATCATCGATCTCACCATTGAGAACCGCCGCGGTGTTTCCAGTTTCATGATTGGTTCGCAGGTCCTTCACCATTTGATACGGATGAAGAACATAGGAGCGCATCTGGTTTCCCCATGAACCCGAGTTATCGTCCTTGAGGGCATTCATCTTGGCTTGTTCGTCGTGACGACGACGCTCCAAAAGTTTTGATTGCAGAACCGCCATCGCGGTTGCCCGGTTCTGAATCTGCGAGCGCTCGTTCTGACAGGAAACAACAATTCCCGTCGGGATGTGAGTAATCCGCACCGCCGAGTCAGTAGTGTTAACGCCCTGACCACCGGGACCCGATGAGCGAAATACATCGACCCGGATTTCTTTCTCGTCGATATCAATGTGATCGCTCTGCTCAACTAAAGGCGCGACTTCCACGCCCGCAAAAGATGTGTGGCGCCGACTCTGGCTATCAAATGGCGAGATGCGAACGAGGCGATGGGTGCCCTGCTCAACGGAGAGCGTGCCATATGCATATGGCGCGGTAACGCGGAAGGTAGTGGACTTAATCCCCGCCTCCTCAGCATAGGAAGTTTCCAATACATCCACCTTGTAATTGTGGCGCTCGCAGTACCGCAGATACATGCGCATTAATGCTTCGGCCCAGTCGGCTGCCTCGACTCCCCCAGCCTCCGATCGGATGGTAATCAATGCATCGCGGTCATCGTACTCACCGTTAAGAAGGGTCTGAACTTCCAGTTCGCCGACGGCTTTCTTAACCGATTCCAGTTCAGTTTCGGTCTGCGTAAGTGCGGCTTCATCAGACTCGTTCTGAGCCAATTCAATCAGGATTGGAAGATCTTCAACACGCTGGCGAAGATCAACCAGACGCTTGATAACGCTCTGCACCCGTGAGAGTTTGCTCGTTACTTTCTGCGCGGCTTCTGGATCATCCCAGAGATTTGGCACACCAGCGGCAACTTCTAGAACTTTGGCGTCATCACGGAGTTTGGGGAGATTGAGCACTTTTTCAATGGAACCGAGGGTGGCGTCAATTTCGGCAATCTCAAGATCATATTCGCGCTCGGCCACGCGGAAAGAGTACCCAGTTTTCGACGGGCTTGGATTACCGCACGCGATTGGCTTCCGCCTCAACGGTCGTATGTATTTCAACCGATTCCGGAAACGCTGGAAAGCGAAGGGGAAGAACCGCCAATGCCGATGAGGAAATATGCACTCGATTTCCCGAACAGGAGAAATCAGTCAGACGTAAATCCCTGAGTTCTACCCGGCGAATTTCGCCATCACTGGAAATCCAATTTCGCAATTCAGCATTGATCTTATTAAAAGCTTCCTGACAATCAATGGGAACACTCACACCCGAATTGCCCCGATAGTAAGATGTAAGATCCACATTATGTGTTGCGCGAATAGCGGCCGCCTCACTCGCATGCACCAGAGATTGCTTGGAAACGGCGATTGAGGCAATATCGGTAATAACGATAAGTAGCGCGACCGTCACCAAAAACAAGCCCATAGTAAGTACAGTGATTGAGCCTTTTTCATCGCTAATTAATCTTTGCCTCATCACCTTCTGCCTACTGTTCTCTTTCCTCATGATCCTCAAAATGCTCCCTCTATCCGTGCGCCCTACTGCCATGGCGAGACATACTCTTGGGCTGAAACTTTCACCACTCGATGTGACGACGGCGAGGAAAGAATGAGATTTGCTCGGACTCTAGCGCCAGGCGTCAAACACGGATCCGCCGAACAGGAGAAGCTCAGACGCATTGCCGAGATCTCTGATTGGCTAAAGCCCAACCGGCTGGCACCATAATTCAAAACTATTTCGGTCCGAGATCGCGCCTCATCAGATGACTGACTTGAAACATAAGCCCGCACTATTTGGCGAACCAGAGATCTTGACTGAATTTCCGAATTGCTCAATTCTGCAAATTGCGTGAGATAGATGAAGATAGGCAAGAAGAGTGGAACCGCAAGTAATACAACCTCAACGGAGGCGCTTCCTGAATCCTTGATGGACAATTCACGATTGCATCTACGAATGAGATCAAATGCGGGGAAACGAGACCACCTTAAATTCGACATAACTAAGGTCGGCGTTCCATTACCGCAATGCCCGACACATCAGTCGCCGATGCTCCCACTCCAACGAAGAAAGGAAAGACGGGGAGGATTCGAGGAAGGATTCGAGAATGGCGGCTTATCACTAGCCGAAGTTCATCCGCGGAATGTGGTGATGAAAACGAAATCACTTCATCCGAATCTGCAACGACTGATGAAATGGCTGCAGTTGTAGCGTCACTTTGGGCGTACGTCAGATCAATATTTCTGTAATTTACGGCAACGATCAATTCGATGGTAATGAGAAAGAGCGCCATGAGAGGGATAACTGCGAGTGCACTCTCAACTACGCCTTCTTGATCGCGCCAAAATCCTTTAACGGATCCCATTCATAGAGTCCAATGAATTTCTCAAAATGGCAGTTAACCGCGGAGCAGCAATCGTCCAAATGGCTGTTACTAGGCCTGTGGTCATGAGGACTACAAGAACCCACCCAGGAACATCTCCTCTCTGCTCCCCCGTCGAATTGCATTCGTGGAGTCGCCCACGCATGCAGCCCTTGGCGTCGTCAATAGCGATTTGAATTTTCACAAATACGCGACATGCTGAGTCGTTTAACCGCTGGGGCGGGATGAGTCGTCTTTCTTGTATTTCCATTGCCGTACTCCTATGTTAAATACCAACCACGACATGTGGTTGGAAGAGAATTCTCAACGCTGGGTTGAATCTTCAGTAGGAAATTCTTCCGGTTGTGCAAATCTTTGAGCGGAGAAGGACAAAACTCCATGCACCGGATAACCCAACCTCAGACAGCGAAGAGCCAAACTTCAGGCGGCGAATAAATTGAGGTGAGTGAGCGAAGGCCACAGGGCAAATAGCACCGAAATCGGAAGAATCAAAAAAACAACAGGAATCATCATTGATATCTCGGCCTTGCCTGCCTTGTCCATCAATATATTGCGTTGATTCTGCCGGGCTTCTCCAGCGTGACGTTGCAGAACCTCAATCAAGGGGGCTCCTCTAAGCATTGCGGTGATGAGTGAATCGACGAATCGGCGAATTACTACCGAGTCGACCCTGCGACCGAGCGCATCAAGGGAAGCGTGAAACGAAACGCCTTCGCGCACCATGTCAAGCACGTGTCCGAATTCCGTTGCCAGCAAACCATGAGCACGAAGGGAAATGCGGGTGATTGCGTTTAAGGGAGTTTCACCTGCAGATAGTGACAACGTCAACATCTCAACGATCGAAGCAAATTCACTCTCTATTTCTAGGCGGTAGGCAACCACCTCCCGACTCAAATGACGGTCAACAAGAAAGTAAATTCCGATTCCGCCGAGGCCACTGAAAATTGTTGAAGCAAATGGCTTACCTGTTAGAACCAGGGCTAACAAGAAAACAAGTCCGGCTCCAAGTGAGGCCAATGAGATTTGCTTTATGCGGAAATTTTCGTATTCGCCACCTCGCCCCATTTGTTCCAGTCTTGATTTGACTTGAGTTCTATCTGAAAGGGTCCTCGCGCGAATGCGCGATTGAAAAAGGAGTTGATCTGTATTGGACGAGAAAGACTGTCCATTCCATAAGAGAAGACCAAAGGCACAGAGTAGGGGTGGAATCAGCACCTCAGGCGCGGTTATCATTTACTCAAATACTCGTGGCGGGTTGGGGAGTTGACCTAGTCGCCCCATCCACAAATAAGCCACGCTCGTTAGCAATAATCCCATAAGAAGAATTACTACTCCAGTTGGCTGTGCGAATGAGGCCACCGTGCCAGGCTGACTTGAAAGTAGAAGAAGAAGGAGCCACGGGGCCGCCGACGAAAGGTGGGCAGAGTTCTTGATCCAGCCATGCTTTATTTCGATTTCTTTTCGCAGTGCCAGGTCCTGCCTAAGAAAATCACCCAGCGTTCTAAATATCTGGAGCAATTCTGTGCCACCAAGTGATTTGGCAAGCAAGATTGCCTCAAGTATTTGATCACTCCCCGGACTGTCCAGACGCTCTTTCAACTTCTGGGTTGAGACGACGAAATCTCCGCTTGTTATCAACTCCTGGTGAAAGGTAAGAAAGTACGGGCGGATCTTCTCTGGTCCGCGATTTCCCAGACCAACCAGAGCCTCCGACAATGACAAGCCAGAGTGGATTGCTGAAATGAGATGGTCAGTCACTTCGGGCCAAACTTGAAGCATCGCCGACGCTTCTCGTCGACCTCGGCTTCGACCGTAAGCCCAGGTTATGACGACTGCAAAAAAAGAAAATGGAAAGGTGATGACTAACGACCTGGTCCAGGCAAGTACGAGAATGCTCACTCCGATGGAATTCATAACGCAATTGAGGATGCTCCGATTGCCCTTGATCATCGCAACTAGCCGGACTGAGCTAACACCCTTTCCTGCCTTGGATGAAGTGGACTGACCTACCAAGAAGTTGAGCCCTAAGCCACAAAGAAAACTGGCAAAAAATCCAATAAAGATAGGCTGGATCAAGAGTGTTCGAATGCCAACATTCATGACACTAACATTCGCCATAGAATTCGTGTTCACGGTTTCCACCAAGTGGCAATAGGAATTCCTACATTGGCGAACTTTTCAGGATGTGGGAGCGACCCCAATCCTCTTTCGTACGACTCTTTATTCCAGAGCCACAAAGTTTCTACTTCTATTCGATCGTTCTCCAATCTACCTGTCACGGCGCAGACTTCGACAATGCGCCGAAAACCATTGCCATCCAGAGACACTTGAACGACAAGATCGATGGCCGAAGCAACAGTCGGTCCGATGAATTTATGCGAAATATTTTCGCCCGCGAGTAGAGGTAGCGTCTGCAACTTGACGATGGCATCTCGCGCAGAATTTGCATGAATAGTTCCCATTCCGGGCAGACCAGAATTAAGCGCAATTAGTAGATCCAGAGCTTCTGCCTCGCGGACTTCTCCAACAATAATTCGGGAGGGACGCATGCGTAGTGATTCCTTAATCAAACGACGAAGAGGAATCTCTCCCTCACCCTGCAGATTGGGACTACGAGTCTGCAGACTTATAATGTCAGGCAAATTGGGTTTCAATTCGAATACTTCTTCAATGGTAATCACGCGCTCATAAACTGGAATTGCCGAGACGAGGGCGTTGAGCATGGTAGTTTTGCCGGCTTGCGTGCCACCGCTGACCAGAATATTGATCCCCGCGTGCACACAATTAGTCAAGAGCTGTGAAATTTGCGGGGACATGGCCGCCCGATTTGCGAGGTCGCGTAGCGAAAGATTTCTCATGAGGTGCTTGCGGATATTGACGGCCCAATGTTCTGGAGTGATTTCAGGAATCGCTACATGGAGGCGACTGCCATCGGGCAGCCTGGCATCAACAAAAGGATGAGATAAATCCAGTCGCCGCCCACTCCACATTAAGGCCCTTTCGACGATATTTCTGACTTCATCGCCGGATAGCAGCAAGTTGGTAAGTTCATTCTTACCCGCACGAGCAATGAAAATTCTCTCTGGTGAATTTATCCACACCTCTTCTACTTCGTTATCAGACATAAATGGAGCGAGGGGTCCAAAAGTCAGAGCGAGATCTTGAACAGGCATGTACGGACACTAATTGTCGGGAAGCGACTCGTAGATAGTTGATTCTGTGACGGTGCACGACGCTATATGTGGATTCGTAAGTGAGCCGCAAAGAGGGGCTTTTTGCTTACCTACTTCACACTTGCTTGGTGGGCACCCGATCTAGTCGAGCCAAAATACCTAAAGCCTCTTCTCCAAAGTGGGATGCCAAAGAAGATACTTCTAAGTGTGCGCCATTTGTCGGTCTGCCCTTAACTTCAGGACGATTCTCCTCAAGCCAGGCAAGCAAGATTCTGGATATGAAACTCTGAGTTGCCCCATCAACGCCACGAATGATGCAGACAAATTCGACCTCACCCATTCGCGCGCATACGTCTTCGCCACGAGACAATTGTGTTAACAGGTGAGCAAATCGGAGAACTTCATTTTCGAAATTCGGTAATGGTTCGTCTTTCGTGTTCGCCAAACGCCCATCAGATGAAGCCAAGACAAATCGAACCAGCGATATCGAATATTTCTCTCGCGCGGCTCGAGCCAATTCCCGCCGCAATTCCTCATAGAACAGCGTCGGTGCAGCAAGTTGAGTCAAAGAGTCTTTAAGTCCGTCGTGTGAATAGATCACTGGCGTCCACGTCTCATAAGCGTTCGCCTTGATAGCCTTGGCCTCATGAACCACGATGATGCCAAGATGGCAGTGCGCAGGAATATCGTGGCAACCCTGCTTCAGGTAGAGGCCGCGGCCCTGCTAGCCCTAGCCGCTTTCATGCTCATCAAGGCCATCGGTAACCACCTGGAAGCCCCGTTGGCGCTGGTCGGCGTTGTCATTTTTGCCATCCTGGGGGGGCTCGCGCTCCTGCTCTCCGCGCGTGGATTTCGGGCCGGGCGCAACTACGGACGTGCCCCGGCAATACTGCTCAACCTGATCGCCTTGGGAGTCTCCTACTTCCAGGTGCAGGCTCACCTATGGGTTGCGGCACTCCCCATGGGCCTGATCTCCGTCATTACCTTGGCATTTGCCCTCTCGATTATTCCTAAATAGGAATCTCCTGAGTTCTCTCATTGTGAGACGGGTGCAGATACGCGATGCTCTATTTGGTTCCTGCGGAAGAATCCCACTGATCAGGTGCCCCAACCCTGCTGGTTAGCAGAATTCTGGAATTAGTTCTGAAACATAGAGTCGGTAGGCTTTGTCCGCTTTGAAGTGAACAAACGGAGTACTTTGTGATGGAAGGAGCTCGCAAGTGTCGGCAGATGAGCCCATTGATCCACCGCACAGTACTTCCTCTTTCGCAAAAAAATTCGGCGAAGAAGTGGCAGAGCAGTTTGGATCCAACGAGTGGCTCGTGGATGAAATGTATGCGCGCTACCTCCAAGATCCATCCTCTATTGACCAGACCTGGTTGGATTTCTTTTTAAAGTTCATTCCCCTGCTACCGCCGGTGACTTCATCTGAAGCCCCGGTGGCCCCACCCCAGGTTGAACATGCACTTCCCCCGATGTTGCCCCCGATTCCAAAGGGTGAAAGCGCGCAACCCGTTCTTCCAGAGCGGACCTTAATTCAATCTGATACTTCGGTGGCAGAAGCCATTCCTGCCCCAACTCAGCCAGTAGTCCGACCTTCAGTTTTAGTAACCCCAACTCCGGCCGACCCCATTGTTAAGCCGGCGCCAGTTCTGGCAACACCTGAGGCCGCATCCATCGTGCCACTACGTGGTGTCGCCGGTCGAGTCGTGCAGAGTATGGAGGCCTCCCTCACTGTGCCAACCGCCACGAGTGTGCGGGCGGTACCTGCCAAACTACTAATCGATAATCGCATCGTTATCAACAATCATTTAAAGCGCGCTCGCGGTGGCAAAGTCTCCTTCACTCATCTCATTGCCTACGCAATGAT
>JBBRSY010000070.1:0-7380 GCA_038244965.1 Candidatus Nanopelagicales bacterium
ACGTGGTCGGTGCCTTTTGCATGGCGGGAGCGGGTGAGGTTAAGACGATGGACGATTGCCGTGGCTTTGAGGCGGTACGGCTCTTCGGCATTGAGGCGGCGGTACCGCGCTTCGATTTCCGGAAGACTAGCGATGTCTTGTGCGACGGAGTCTTCTAGTTCTTTTGACGCGCCTGCGATTCTGGTGGATACCGAGAGAACTTGTCTGATCTCATCCATCGCCGCAAGAGTGACGCGAATGGCGTGACCTACTTGAAGGACCATAGTTTCGCAGGTGACATCCGGTGTGACATTGGGATTACCATCGCGATCCCCGCCGATCCACGTCCCGAAAGAGAGCGGACGTGATGTTGGCGAGACTTCCACACCAAGACGCTTGAGTTCGCGGGCGAATTCATCAAGCACTTCGGGGATGGTTAGTTTGAAAAGATCATCCAGGTAGTACAGGGCATTCATCGCCTCATCAAGTGGCTCGGGCTGGCCAAGTCGAAGTTCATCGGTCTGCCAGAGTAGGTCAACTGTTTCGCCTAACCGTCGTGTTTGCAGTGCAGATGATTCTTGATCGAGGAGGTCTGCGATTCGTCCAAGCTTTCCAAGTACAGAACGACGGGCCGCCTCAGTCGGGTGGGCAGTGAAGACCGGACGCACTGAGAAATCAGCAAGCCAATCAGCAATATTTTCATTGCTCAACTCGTGCCCGTCAACGGGATGTTCTTTCGCGTCAACAATCTTGTCGACTGCACGAGAGAGCCACGAGCCAGACACTTCGCGCTCTTCTTCCAATATTCGCGAGCGGTGTACTTGCTCTGCAATATTTGCCAGATGAAAATATGTACTGAATGCGCGAACTAGTTGTACCGATTCATCGACACTGATCTTGGCGAGTAGCTCTTCGCCACCACCTTCTCGCACAGCTTTACGAACGGATTCCACGAGAACTAAAAGTTCTGGCCCCTCTTGACGAACCAGAGTCTGCCCGAGCAAGTCGCCGAGTTTTCGCACATCGGCGCGTAATTCGGCGTCATCATTTGTTGCGTCGTGGCCAGACATGAGGCTAATCCTCTCAGGTGATTCTGCTCTAGAATGGAGATGCCCCCTCCCGATTTGGAAGTTGGGGCTTATTGGCATTTGAAGGTGAGGTCGCAACGATGCGGGGATTACTACCTGCTCTATCTGCCTCAAATGATATCAGCGATGCAATCTCGGCCACCGGGACATTGGTTTCCCCCACATCTACCTACCCGTTTCTCATTGCTCTGCGGGCAGCAGATCGCCCTCTCATTGTCGTTACTTCATCGAGTCGGAGCGCTGAGGATCTGGTCACCGAACTTCGAGTTCTGCACGAAAATGTTTTCGAATTCCCCGCCTGGGAGACTCTGCCCCACGAGCGGCTCAGTCCCCGCAGCGACACGGTGGCCAAGAGAATTCATGTTCTGCATGAAATTGAGAAACAGCGTCGTGAAGGCGCTTCTTCTCACCCAATCATCGTCACCCCGTCGCGGGCACTAATTCATCGTTTTATTGCTGACCTCGCCCAGACTCCGTTAATGGAGTTGGAGATTGGGCAGGAGATCGGATTCGAAACAGTAGTCCGTCACCTTTCCGCCCTTGCCTACACCCGCACTGATTTGGTGGAAAGACGCGGAGAGTTCGCGGTCCGCGGGGGAATCGTGGACATTTTTTTGCCGCTGTCGGATCACCCGGTCCGCGTCGATTTCTTTGCCGATGAGATTGAAGAGTTGAATTATTTTGAAGTTGCAGATCAGCGAACTTTTAAACCGGTTATCGGTCCACTGGCGATTTACCCTTGTCGCGAATTGCTTCTAACGGAGAGTGTCAAAGAACGCGCGTCCCTGATCCCTGCTAAGTATCCTGCGGCAAAAGAGATATGCCAGCGATTGGCGGAGGGAATAATCACCGAAGGCATGGAGTCATTGATCCCTTTGTTGGTCGATGAACAGCAAAGTATTCTTGAGCGCGCTCTGCCCAGTACTGAAGTGATCTTTATAGAACAAGAACGTATCCGTTCGCGCTCAGCAGATTTGCTGGCAACCAACGAAGAGTTTCTGGCCGCGTCTTGGTCGAATGCGGCATTTGGCGGTGCGGCCCCGTTGTACGACGGGCAAGAGACCTACCTGAGATGGGATGAGATCCAACAGCAACTCATTGATCTGGAAATCAGCTCGCGCAATTTCAGCCCATTCGGCAGTGACTTGGAAGAAGATGTCATCTTCTTAGATGCCACTCCGATCGAACCAATGCGTGGGAATGTGGATAGGGCCATAGAGATTATTGGAGAGTCCTTACTTCACAATCATGCCGTCGTTTTCTCGGCCCTCGGCTCGGGTATGGCAGAGCGATTTGCCGATATCTTCAGAAACGCTGACCTGCCAGTGCGAATGGTCCATGAGGTCGTAAGCCACCCAGTACACGGCACTGTTTATGTGACAACGTCGAAATTGAGCCACGGTTTTCTCTCTCACGCCGCATCGCTACTTTTTCTGACCGAACGAGATCTCTCAGGTCATAAGGGCAGCGGGAAGGATGGCGACGCTTTGCCGTCGCGGCGCAAACAGGCCATTGATCCCCTTGAATTAAGGAGCGGTGATTTTGTCGTTCATGAACAGCACGGCATAGGTAGATATATCGAACTAGTGCATCGCACCGTCGGAACGATCACTCGCGAGTATCTGGTCATCGAGTATGCATCTGCAAAACGCGGCCAACCAGGAGACCGAGTTTTTGTTCCAACCGACTCGTTGGAACAGGTAAGTAAGTACGTGGGTGGGGAAGCCCCGACAGTGCACCGTATCGGAAGTGGTGAATGGCAGAAGGCGAAGGGCCGGGCGCGTAAAGCCGTGCGTCAGATTGCGGGAGAACTTATCCGCCTTTATGCCGCCCGTACCAGCACACCCGGTTATGCATTTTCTCCCGATACGCCCTGGCAACGAGAATTAGAAGATGCCTTCTCCTACATCGAAACCCCAGATCAACTATCGACAATTGAAGAAGTAAAAAGGGATATGGAGAAGCCCTATCCGATGGATCGCATTATTTGCGGCGATGTCGGGTACGGAAAGACAGAAATTGCCATTCGTGCGGCTTTTAAGGCAGTGCAAGATGGCAAACAGGCCGCGGTGCTTGTGCCTACGACGCTGCTAGTGCAACAGCATTTAGCAACTTTCACAGAGCGGTATTCAGGATTTCCGGTCAAGGTCGCTGGTCTTTCTCGGTTCAATAGCGCCAAAGAGAGTAAGGAAATATTGAAAGACCTTGAAACAGGTTCAGTAGATGTCATTATCGGGACGCACAGGCTGTTGTCGCAAGATGTGGTTTTTAAGGATCTTGGTCTCGTCGTGGTGGATGAAGAACAACGCTTTGGTGTCGAACAGAAGGAATCGCTCAAGAAATTGCGCACCTCTGTAGACGTTTTAGCGATGTCGGCGACGCCGATCCCGCGGACACTGGAGATGGCAGTCACTGGTATTCGTGAGATGTCCACGATTACAACACCGCCTGAAGAGCGCCATCCAATCTTGACCTATGTAGGTCCAAGTGAAGATGCGCAGATAAGTGCCGCAATTAGGCGAGAGCTGTTGCGTGACGGGCAAGTTTTCTATATTCACAACCGAGTTGAATCTATCGATCAGGCGGCTTCTCGCTTGCAAATCCTTATCCCGGAGGCGCGCATTCGCGTTGCTCACGGACAGATGGGTGAGCACCAATTAGAAGATGTGATTTTAGGTTTTTGGAATCGAGACTTTGATGTTCTCGTCTGTACGACAATTGTTGAGAGCGGTCTGGATATTGCGAACGCAAACACACTTATTGTCGAACGTTCTGATCGATTTGGACTCTCCCAACTGCATCAACTACGCGGACGCGTTGGACGCGGACGCGAACGTGCCTATGCCTATTTTCTCTATCCCGCTGACCAACCACTTTCCGAAGTTGCTATTGATCGCCTTAAAACGATTGCGGCCAACACCGACTTGGGTTCAGGAATGCGGGTAGCTCTTAAAGATCTGGAGATTAGAGGTGCAGGTAATCTTCTTGGAGGAGAACAGTCCGGCCACATCGCCGATGTTGGCTTCGATCTTTACATGCGCATGGTTGGCGAGGCCGTTGCCGATTATAAATCCGGATATATGGAAGTCGAGGAAAAGAGTCTTGAGTGCAAGGTTGAACTGCCCATCAATGCCCATCTCTCCCACGAATATGTACCCGGTGAGCGAATTCGATTGGACCTGTATCGTCGTCTGGCCGACGCCGCATCCAAGGCCGTCGTCGATGAGATTCGCGATGAACTGATTGATCGATTTGGACCGCTGCCTGCGCAGGCTGAGTCTTTACTGAAGGTGGCACAACTGCGCGCCCTAGCAAAATCCCTCAAACTCACTGAAGTTGTCCTCCAGGGTAAGCATCTGCGCATTGGACCGGCGAAATTGCCAGAATCCATGCAGTTGCGGCTGACTCGGCTTTATCCAGGTTCTCTCTATAAAACCGCAACAAATACGGTGCTAGTCGCCCTGGCCTCGACTTCGGCGTGGGGGCCGTCGGTGGGTGGCACTGAGATGGTGGATACTTCTCTACTGGAGTGGGCCACAGGGGCCATTGAAAATCTAGTAGTTCCAACGACGCCAATGAAAGCGAGCAGGACGTGAAAAGAGTTATCGCCCTAATTTCAGTAGCCAGCGCATTAATACTTGCTGGATGCTCCCAAGTTGGCGCCGCCGCGACGGTTGGTTCTACGAAAATCGCGCAAGCAACCGTGCAAAAGAGTATTGACGGCATTATTGCCGAACGTGCCAAGGTTTCCACCACTGGAATGCAGTTGGCCACCGGCGCCGATCTCAATCGAAGTCAACTTCGTTTTCACCTGATCTCTGTCCTTCTTGGAGCAGTTGCTACCGATGAGAAGATCAAGGTTACCAAGGCTGAGATTGATACCCGTCGAGCAACCATCATTACGCAATTGGGCGGCGAAGCCAATCTTCCTAAGGCCCTCGTTGGCGCGAATATCGCATCGGCCGATTTTCCTGAGTATCTTCAATTGATTCTCGAATCAGAAAAGGTGGCGGAGTTCGCTGTCGCCAATGGAGTAGCGCAAGCCAACTCAGGTACGGAGATTCAGAAATTGGTCGTTGCAAAGGCGGCAAAACTTAAAGTGACCGTCAATCCACAGTACGGAAAATGGGATGCTACAACTGGCGATGTCGTTGCCACGGATGCAGCAAGCCCTGCAGCTAGTCCAGCCGCTACTAAATGACCTCATCTCACTTGCAACAACTCGTTGCGGTGATGGATCAACTCCGATCTCCGGGTGGATGCCCTTGGGATGCCGAGCAAACCCATGAGTCGTTGGTTAAGTTTTTATTGGAAGAGTCGTACGAATTTATAGAAGCTGTTGAGACTCAGGATCGCGAAGCGATGCGTGAAGAACTGGGCGACGTATTGCTGCAGGTGTACTTCCATGCGCGCATGGCGGAGGAGCACCCAACCGATCCCTTCTCCATTGAAGATGTTGCGCAAATGGTGGCAGAGAAATTGATCCGTCGTCACCCGCATGTCTTCGCCGATGTCGAAGATTTATCCAGCGATGAAGTTCTTGAAAATTGGGAAGCGCTCAAAGCTAAAGAGAAGGGGCGCACATCGGCAGTTGATGGCGTTCCCATAGGCCAACCTGCCCTACCCCTCGTTACGAAATTGCTCTACCGCGCTGAAAAGAATCGAATTAAGTTGGATCTGCCGTCAAAGATTCATGAGCCCATTGATGCCACTCCCGAAGCGGTGGGTGAAGTTCTACTAGCCACCATTGCATGGGCCAGCGAACATGGCGTTGATCCGGAAGGTGCGCTTCGCCTGGTGGCGCGAGATTTGGCTGTTCAGATAGTCGAAATTGAAAGCACGGTAGGATAAGCCTGCAATTGAATTAAGAGGAGATAGACAGTGGCCATCATTGAAGCTCTCGGGGCGCGCGAGATTTTGGATTCGCGTGGAAACCCAACAATTGAAGTAGAAATCGCGTTAGAAGATGGTACCCAGGCTCGTGCCGCGGTTCCAAGTGGCGCCTCCACTGGTGCCTTTGAAGCCTCCGAACTTCGCGATGGCGCAAAGCGTTATGGCGGCAAGGGCGTTGAAAATGCGGTGGCTTTCGTGCTGGATGAAATCGCCCCAGCCATCATCGGTTTTGACGCACAGGATCAACGCCTCATTGATGACGAAATGATCGCCTTAGATGGAACACCTAACAAATCTCGCCTCGGAGCCAACTCAATTCTTGGAGTGTCTCTTGCGGTTGCAAAGGCTGCAGCCGACAGCGCCGACCTTTCACTCTTTCGTTACTTGGGCGGACCAAACGCCCATGTATTGCCCGTGCCGATGATGAACATTCTCAACGGTGGCGCACATGCAGACACCAATGTTGACATTCAAGAGTTCATGATTGCCCCGATTGGCGCGGAGACTTTTAAAGAGGCACTCCGCTGGGGCGCTGAGATTTACCATGGCTTGAAATCAGTTCTCAAAGCCCGCGGTCTGGCGACCAGCGTTGGGGATGAGGGCGGATTTGCTCCCAACCTCGAAAGCAACCGTGCCGCTCTCGATCTGATCTTGGAAGCGATTGTGCTTGCTGGACTTGAGCCAGGCAAAGATGTCGCACTTGCCATGGACGTAGCCGCCACTGAGTTCCATAAAGCCGGCAAGTACACCTTTGAAGGCGCGCAGAAATCTTCCGCGGATTTAATTGCCTACTACGCAGAGCTCGTAAGTTCTTTTCCGTTGGTTTCCATTGAAGATCCACTGGACGAAGAAGACTGGGCTGGCTGGGCACAGATGACTTCAGAGCTCGGATCTAAGGTCCAAATCGTCGGCGATGATCTCTTTGTAACCAATCCCGTACGACTTGCGCGCGGAATTGCAGCGCACACTGCCAACGCACTGCTCGTAAAGGTGAATCAGATCGGAACACTGACTGAGACACTTGATGCGGTCGAGATGGCACACCGGGCCAACTACCGATCGATGTTAAGCCACCGATCCGGTGAAACTGAGGACACGACAATTGCCGATCTTGCAGTTGCAACCAATTGCGGACAGATCAAGACTGGTGCACCTGCCCGATCAGAGCGCGTTGCCAAGTACAACCAGCTTCTTCGTATTGAAGAAGAACTTGGCCACGGCGGGTTCTATGCCGGAGCCACCGCATTTCCGCGATTTAAGGCATAGAGCACTAGTAGTTATTTAAGACAATGCCGTCGAAGTCGTCGAGTCGCCCAATAAAGAAAAAGGGATCTGGACGAGCAATGACCTTGGCACTGGTCCTCTTTCTTCTCTCATGGACACTTGCCCCTCCCACACAGCGATATTTCGCGCAACGAGC
>JBBRSY010000071.1:0-7329 GCA_038244965.1 Candidatus Nanopelagicales bacterium
CAATGACAGTAGTCAACTGGGCACTGATGTGCAGTGACTCCACCATACGCGCGGCGATGACTTTTCGAAGACGAGACATCGTCACCGTTTGGCCGCGAAGAGGTGAACCCTCCGGTGCTATTGATCGCGGTGCCATCGGTGTTGCTACCGCTGGTGCAGGCGTCGGCGGTGGCGCAGGGACTACAACGACTGGAGCAACTGGTATCGCGGCCGCCTGGACATCTTCTTTGCGAATTCTTCCGCCGATGCCGGTGCCGTTAATTTTTGCCAGGTCCACACCAAGTTCGGCCGCGAGTTTTCGTACAAGTGGCGTCACATACGCGTCCGTTGGTGCAGGCGATGGCGCAACTTGAGAGGGCGCTACTGGAGCTACAGGTACTGGCGCCGAAGGTGCGGGCGGAAGAGGTGCGTTAGGGGCAATTAGCGCGGCAGGGGCTGGCATGAGCGGGGTTGACGCGGCAGTTCCTACCAAAGCAAGGCGGGCGCCGACGGCAACGGTCGTGTCAACTGGAACGTCGATCGAAAGTAAAGTACCGGCGACCGGGGAAGGAATTTCCGTGTCGACCTTATCGGTTGACACCTCAAGAAGGGGTTCATCCAGGGCAACTGCATCTCCCACATTTTTCAACCATCGAGTCACAGTTCCTTCTGAAACGGATTCGCCTAGTGCTGGCATGGAAATTACGGTTCCGGCTCCAGATGCGGCAGGAGCAGCAACTGCGCTTGGAATAGTTATTGGCGTCATTTGAGTTATTGGCGCCGCTGGAGCAACTGAAACGATTACGGCTACGGGCGCCGCTGGAGCAACTGATGAAATGGGTGCACTCGGTGTGTCGGCCTCTGTTGCAATTATCGCCAATTCTGCCCCGACCAGAACGGTCTGATCAATGCCGACAACAATTCGTTGAAGAATTCCGGCGACAGGGGATGGAATTTCGGTATCGACCTTGTCAGTAGATACTTCTAAAAGTGGTTCATCGACAGCTACATGATCGCCCTCTGCCTTAAGCCAGCGCGTTACCGTTCCTTCACTGACGCTCTCGCCAAGAGCTGGCATAGTAACCGAATATGTCATTGCCTTTTCTCCTCTTACTCATCCATTTGAATGCGTTGTGGTATTACCCGTGTGCGTGAAGTGGCTTGCCTGCAAGTGCCATGTGGGCTTCACCCATGGCTTCAGACAAGGTGGGGTGCGCGTGAAGCAGTGATGCCACATCGTTGGCATTAGCTTCCCAATTGAAGATCAATTGCGCTTCGGCCAGTAATTCACCAACGCGGGCTCCCACCATATGCACGCCGAGTATTTGCCCATCCTTGGCGGCGACGAGTTTCACCGATCCCGCGGTTCCTAGAATCTGAGCCTTTCCATTTCCGGCCAGATCATAAGTCGTTTCTACAACGTCATAACCCTTCTCCTTTGCCTGGGCTGTAGTCAGTCCAACCGAGGCAACCTCAGGATCTGAATAGGTAATTCGAGGAACGCCTGGATAGTTGATAGGTCGTGGATGTAATCCGGCGATTTCTTCGGCAACCAAGATTCCTTCGGCAAAACCGACGTGGGCCAGTTGCAAGGTTGGAATCAAGTCACCTACCGCCCAAATGCCGGGAACATTGGTCTGACATTTATTGTCCACGACCACATACCCCCGTTCCATTTTGATTCCCTGTTCTTCGTAGCCAAGGTTGGCCGAAACTGGGCCGCGACCCACCGCGACGAGAAGAAGATCGGCGCTAAATTCTTTTCCGTCTTCCAAAGTAACGGTCACGTTTTCATCTGAGACTTTCGCGCTTTGGAATTTCACTCCGAGTTCAAAATTAATGCCGCGCTTGCGGAATGCGCGCTCAAGTTGCTTACTAGAACTTTCGTCCTCCAATGCGACCAGGTGGGGGAGGGCTTCAACAATTCGTACTTCCGAACCAAATGACTTCCACACTGAGGCAAATTCACAACCAATAACCCCGCCGCCCAGAATTATTACTGACGCTGGAACGTAATCCAAGGTCAGTGCGTGGTCACTCGTAAAGACTCTCTTACCGTCAATTTCCAGCCCAGGCAGCGATCGGGCGTATGAGCCAGTTGCGAGGACGACATTTTTGCCTGTGTACGTTTCGCCGTTCACCTCGACTGTGTTTGGTGAAGTTAGATGTCCATGTCCCTGTATTAACGTGATATTGCGTGACTTAACCAGGCCTTGCAAACCTTTATGCAGCCGAGTAACGACGCCGTCTTTGTAGGCATTGACGGTTGGCATGTCTATGGATAAAAACTGAGCGTTAACCCCAAAGTGGCTCGCTTCCCGGGTGTTGTCGGCTATCTCGCCGGCGTGCAGGAGCGCCTTTGTGGGAATGCAACCCCGGTGAAGGCAGGTGCCGCCCAACTTGTCCGACTCTATGAGAACTACGGACAATCCCAACTGCGCTCCTCTGAGAGCACATGAATATCCACCGCTACCGCCGCCCAGAATGACCAGATCAAATTGCGCCACTTTTCACCTTTCCCGATCAAGACTCTTATTCTGCCAGCGTTTTGGAAGCGCAGAGACCTCAGGAGGCGGTGCGACTATATTGCGGCATTTTCAACGAATTGGATGAGCGAGCGCAAGGCGATGCCCGTGCCACCCAAAGGCGTATAACCGTAGGCTCCCGTTTGGTTAAAGGCGGGGGATGCTATATCCAGGTGGAGCCACGGGAGTTGGCTGGCAACAAATTCCTGAAGAAACAGGCCCGCCACCAGCATCTTTCCCATGTTCTCGCCCATATTCGCCAGATCTGCCACGGGGGACTCAAGGGAGGATCGCATTTCCTCAGGCAAGGGCATGGGCCAGAAGGCCTCGCCACTCTCGGCGGTCGCGGTCAGAAATTGTTGGGATATCCCTTCATTGTTGCCCATGACCGCGCTGGTGCGGGTGCCAAGTGCGATCGACTGGGCACCGGTCAGAGTGGCTACGTCGATGATTGCATCCAAGCCAGGCTCCTCGGCTGCTTTAACCAAGGCGTCCGCCAGAACTAGGCGACCCTCTGCATCTGGATTAAGGACTTCTACGGTTTTGCCACCGTACATCGTCAAGATGTCACCGGGCCGGGTGGCCGTATCGCTGACCATGTTCTCTGCCAACGGCACCCATGCATGAATAGTCACGGGGATTTTCAAAACGGCAATTGCTAATGTGGCCGCACAGACCGCGGCAGCTCCTGCCATATCCGACTTCATTGCCTCCATTCCTAGACCAGGTTTTAAATTAAGACCTCCGGTATCAAAGGTGATTCCTTTTCCAACGAGGGCAAATTTTCGCTTGCTCTTTTTTGGGGTATAGGAAATGTGTACTAGCCGAGGAGGGTTGACTGAACCTTGCCCTACTCCGATGATGCCTCCGAATCCTTGGGCCTTTAATTGCTTTTCATTGAGAATCGTAATTTTAAGGCCGGCCTTATTTCCGCCTGCGGTCGCCACGGCCTTTCTGATGGTTTCGGCAAAGGAGATTGGCTGAAGGTGGCTCGGTGGTGTATTTACCAGATCCCGAACGAGAGTGGTGTACTCGCTAATCACTAGTGTGCGCTGCTTGATTAATTTCGCTTCTGGTGATTTCGCAAATGGGGAGTGAATTGTGACCGATGTAACAGGGGACTTTGCTTCGCCTTTTGTTCTGCCCTTGAAAGTTTCAAAATTGTACGAGCCAAGTACCGCACCTTCGGCGATGGCCCTTACTGATGCAATGTCGGTGGTGGGCAATGAATAGGCGACGCTTTCATTGCCAGCTAAAGCGCGGGTTGCCGCGCCGGCAGCCCGACGAAGTGTTTCATGCGGGTACTTGCGCGCAGCTTTTCCCAGGCCCGTGAATACGAGAAGATCGAAGCCTGCTACTGGCGCTTTAATAATTTCGTCCGCCTTGCCGCTGGCACCCATTGTTTTAAGTATTTCCAGAAGCGGCTTAGTGTCGAGCACCAGATCGCCAGATTCAATAATTAATGAACTCTTTTTGCCCGCTTCAAAAGCTAAGCCGACTACAAGAATTCCTTTGCTAGCGACACTATCTGCCAGAGTTACCTTCACCACGACTCCCATTCTTCACATTACAAAACCTCAGCCTAGGCGATAGGTTGGCCACATGAAACATTCACCGCTTCATCAGCAACACCTTGACCGCTCCGCCAAGATGGCCGATTTCGGGGGATGGCTCATGCCCATCGATTATCCCGCTACGGGCACTCTCGTTGAGCACGCTGCGGTCCGCGAACGCGTTGGTATATTTGATGTTTCTCACCTGGGTAAGGCCTCAGTAAAAGGTCCGGGTGCCCTCGAGTTCCTCAATGGCGCGCTGACGAATGACCTGAATCGCATTACTGACGGGCAGGCTCAGTACACCATGATCTGCAATTCTTTGGGGGGCGTAATCGATGATCTCATCGTCTATCGCAACAGTCCTGAGGATTTCTTTCTCGTTCCTAATGCCGCAAACACGAGTGATGTGGTAGCCGCACTCAGATCCCTTGCCGATTCGACCATTGAGATCGTTAACTTGCATGAGGATTTTGGAGTCATTGCAATTCAGGGACCAAGGTCGGGTGAAGTACTTCGCTCTCTCGGGGTCCATACGGATTTGGACTACATGAGTTTTTCTCGAGTCACGATCGCAGATGTCTCCGTCATTCTTTGCCGTACCGGTTACACCGGCGAATATGGGTTTGAGATTATTCCATCCTGGAGAGGCTCATTGGCTGTCTGGAACGCACTGGTCGATGCAATGAAACCATTTAATGGCGTTGTGTGTGGACTGGGTGCGCGGGACACCTTGCGCACAGAAATGGGCTACCCGTTGCACGGTCACGAACTCTCGCTGGATATTACCCCGGTACAAGCAAGTGCCAATTGGGCCGTCGGTTGGAATAAGCCGCATTTCACGGGCTCTGACGTACTAAGAATCGAGCGAAGTGAAGGCGCCGCTCGCAAACTGCACGGCCTCAAATGCGTAGGACGAGGAATTCCTCGGTCACATATGGCTATTAAAAGCATGACTGGTGATCTTGTCGGAGAAGTTACCAGCGGCACATTTTCACCAACGCTCAAAGAAGGAATTGCGCTCGCTTTTATATCACCCAGCTTTGCCATTGGAGATCATCTCCTCATCGATGTACGCGGGAAAGATTGCGAAGTGGAGGTGATTAAGCTTCCTTTTGTTCCTTCGCACGTTCGATAAGCGTTTCCTTACTGGCCATGAATTCAATCGGCGTCAGAAATGAAGCGCGTCTTTTAGTTCGTCGCATTGCAAAAAGTACAGCCGGCGCGGTAATGATCGTCAGGGTAGATGTTACAAATGCTCGCGGAATGTCCCACGCCATTGAGGAAGCAAAGTGATAAATGATGAAACGGTGCGCATTGGTAGAAATCTTCGCGCCTGCAATATAGGAAATTTGCGTGTGCGAACCCAGTGCCCACGGCCAAAATTGCAGATCCATCAAGATTCCAAAGAGTAGCGCGGCGCAAATTCCGTAGAGCGCCAAGATTGCGACCTCGATTCTGCCTCTCAATAGATACTTGCCAATGCGTTGCGGCAGGAGCCCAGCTCCAAGCCCGACCCAACCAGCTGCGAACATTTGGTAGGCAAGCCATGGACCGAATCCACCCGTGATAAAGGCCGAAACGAACATGGTTAGAATTCCCAGAATAAAGCCGAAGGCGGGACCGAAAACTCGAGCGCTCAATATCAATATGAACCACATTGGTTCGATGCCAACTGCACCCGCGCCCAATGGGCGAAGCGCGGCGCACAAGGCGGCCAGCACGCCTAAAAGTGCCACAGACTTAGCGTCTAAGCGTTGATTGCTGATTTCAATGATAAGAATGCCCAGCGCCACAGGCACGGTGACAAATGCGAAGATTTGATTGTTTAGGTGATGCGCCGATGAATGTGCATTAAGGAAGAACGGCCAGAGAAAACAATAGGCGCTGATGATTGAGGCGAGTGCCAGCGCGATAAGGGAGCGGACGCGAAAGGAATAGATACCGGCTGTGGTACTCATCGGGTGGTGTATATCGCCGTAACGACATCTTTGACGGTTAACCAACGAGCTGGAGCCATAATCTTGGCAACTTGTGGTGCAAATGCCGGAGAAGAAAGCAGGACATCGATGGTTGGTCCGTCAGCGACAACGTCGCCATCGGCTATGAAAATTGTTCGAGTTGCCAACTCGGCCACAAGTTCTACGTCGTGTGTCGCGATCAAGATAGCGCACCCTTGTCGTGCGAATGTTTTTAAAGTCTCGTTAAGTGCAGCTTTCGCAGCGTAATCAAGGCCACGTGTTGGCTCATCTAGAATCAAAACTTTGGGTTTAGCCGAAAGTACCACGCTTAAGGCGAGCGCTAGGCGTTGGCCCTCGGATAAATCTCTGGGGTGAGTTTTACCAGAAATACCGGGCACCAGTTTTTCTAGCAGGGCATAAGTCTGGCCCTCGCCGATCTTGTTGTCCTTATCAGCTGTGCGACATTCCGCCAAGACACTTTGCCCATAGAGGAGGTCACTAGGTTCCTGCGGAATGAAACCGATGGTGGCGGTTCTTGTATTGCCTTGCAGCTCCAGAGGGTTGACCCCGCAAACCAAGATTTCTCCGCGGCTGAATTTGAGGACTCCAGCGATACTACGCAAGAGAGAACTTTTGCCGGCCCCATTTCGTCCCATAATGGCCACGATTTCGCCCTCTTCTATGCCCAGGGAGATATTACGTAGTGCGACCGCTGACCCGTAATAGTGAGAAACCTTTCTAACGCTTATGACCTCTGGCGTGATGGGAGTTGTTTTGCGTGCAGATGGAACGTCCATTTCGCTAAGTTCTCTCCGGACACGTTCTGTAACTCGTCTCATGTCTCGTACAGTCAGGCTGATGTCAGGAAGATTTAGTACCCGCGCAAGCTCCACAATCGGTGGAGCAATCTCGGAGACCATGAGCACTTCTCGAGGTGTTCCGATATTTGCTTGACCATCGCCCTTTATATGGATGATTCGATCCGCGAATTGAATGACCCGTTCTAACTTGTGCTCGGAAATGATCACCGTCAGACCTAGATCTTGAACAAGCCTTTGGACTATTGAGAGAACTTCCTCGGCTGCAATTGGATCGAGGGCACTAGTGGGTTCATCTAGAACTAGAATTTTGGGATGCATAACTAGTGCGCTGCCGATTGCCACACGTTGTTGCTCACCCCCGCTAAGGGTTGCGATAGATCTTCCGCGCAGGTGAGCCAAACTGAGCAGATCAAGAACTTCTTCCACGCGTTTGCGCATGAGATCTGGAGCCAGGTTAAGGGTCTCCATACCAAAGGCCAGTTCTTCTTCA
>JBBRSY010000072.1:0-7275 GCA_038244965.1 Candidatus Nanopelagicales bacterium
ATAATTTCCAATTGAGTTACGGTGGTAGCTCCCTGACGTATGGCAGTACCGAGACACTCTGCGCCCGTATCTCCCCCACCGAGTATGACCACATGTTTGCCCGCAACGTTGATGAGTGGCTCATCGGTTTCACCCAACGCCTGCAAATTGCCCCATGGTAGGTATTCCATGGCCTGATAGATACCTTTCAATTCGCGTCCAGGTACTGGTAAATCGCGCCATTGAGTCGCACCTACTGCCAGCACAATTGCGTCATAGCGCGAGCGCAATTGATGGCCGGTTATTTCTGTACCTACCTCCACGCCAGGGCGAAAGCGAGTACCTTCAGCTTCCATTTGAGAAATTCTCCGATCCAATATGGACTTCTCCATTTTAAACTCAGGTATTCCATATCGCATGAGACCGCCAATTTTTGCCGCTCTTTCATACACAGCCACTGTGTGACCCGCTCGCGTCAACTGCTGAGCAACGGCTAAGCCAGCCGGACCTGAGCCAATTACTGCAACGGTTTTCCCGCTTAAGCGATCAGGGGTCAGAGCAACTACTTTTCCGCTGGCAAATGCCTCCTCAATAGTCCGAAGCTCGACTTGCTTGATGGTCACTGCCTCCGCATTGATTGCCACAACGCAGGCTGTTTCGCAAGGGGCTGGACAAAGCCTTCCAGTAAATTCAGGAAAATTATTTGTCGCATGAAGTCGTGCAATTGCTTCTTCCCGATCACCGCGCCAAATCAAGTCGTTCCACTCAGGAATCAAATTACCAAGCGGACAGCCCTGATGACAGAACGGGATTCCGCAATCCATGCATCGGCCCGCTTGCTTCTGCAGGATTTCAAAAGGCTGTGGTTCATAGACTTCTTTCCAGTCTTGGATGCGCACATCAACGGGACGCCGGGTTGGCGTTTCTCGCGGAGTCGTCAAGAATCCTCTGGGATCACCCATGAGAAACCTCCATCACGTAGGTATCAGTTGGAACCCCTTCATTCTGCGCTCGTTGGATTGCCGCGAGCACACGCGCATAATCGCGCGGCATAACCATCGAGAGGCGATGAACCTCCTCATTCCAGTTAGAAAGTAAATCTTCGGCAACTTCTGAACGAGTCTCTACATAGAAGCGAGTAATGAGGTTTTGAAGGGCATCTCTCTGATCTTGCGGAACAGCGACGATGTCAACCATATCCGCGTTCACAAGAGTTGCGTTTAAATCGAGCACAAAGGCTCGCCCACCCGACATTCCGGCTGCAAAGTTTCGGCCTGTCGCGCCAAGCACGAGCACCTCTCCGCCTGTCATATATTCACATCCATGGTCGCCGATGCCTTCGACAACTGCGGTTGCTCCAGAATTTCGAACACAGAAACGCTCCCCTACGACACCACGAATGAAGATTTCACCTGAAGTCGCACCATAGCCAATTACGTTTCCGGCGATGATATTGTGTTCAGAACGAAATTTTGCATTCCTATCAGGAGAAAGTACTATTCGACCTCCTGATATTCCCTTGCCGACATAATCGTTTGAATCGCCAAAAAGTCGGAGTGTCAAACCTTTGGGAATGAATGCTCCGAAAGATTGGCCCGCTGAACCATGAAACGTGATATCTACGGTGTCCTGGGGAAGTCCGTCGCCTCCGTATCGTCGCGTGATCTCTGCCCCGAGCATCGTGCCAACGGTGCGATTAACATTTCTCACTGACACTTCGAACTTCGTCGGCTGGGCATTGAGAAGAGCTGGCTTGGCCATCTGGATCAATTCATTATCGAGTGCTGCCTCCAGACCATGATCTTGCGAAGAAGTTCGATGCAGAGGGCCAACCACATCGGGTCTATTTAGCAAAGGCGCAAGATCTAAACCACTCGCCTTCCAATGATCGACAGCTGTTTTAGTTTCTAGCATCTCTATACGACCAACAGCTTCCTCAATCGAGCGGAAGCCCAGTTGCGCGAGATATTCGCGAACTTCCACAGCGATGTATTGAAAGAATGTCTCAACGAACTCAGGCTTTCCGGTAAATCGCTCGCGTAACTGCGGGTTCTGAGTCGCTACTCCTACGGGGCAGGTGTCCAAATGGCAGACCCTCATCATCACACAGCCAGAGACAACAAGAGGTGCAGTCGCAAAACCAAACTCCTCAGCTCCAAGAAGGGCAGCAATGATGACGTCGCGCCCTGTTTTTAATTGGCCATCGGTCTGAACAACAATGCGATCTCGTAAACCGTTGAGAAGAAGTGTCTGCTGCGTCTCGGCCAATCCAAGCTCCCACGGCGCGCCGGCATGCTTCAACGAAGTGAGCGGTGACGCACCAGTTCCTCCATCATGGCCAGAGATGAGCACGACGTCGGCGTGTGCCTTGCTTACGCCAGCAGCTACCGTTCCTACGCCAACTTCGGCAACAAGTTTCACATGAATTCGCGCATTCTTGTTGGCATTCTTTAAATCATGAATTAATTGTGCAAGATCTTCAATGGAGTAAATATCGTGGTGCGGCGGAGGCGAAATCAAACCAACACCAGGAGTTGAGTAGCGTACTTTTGCAATCCAGGGGTAGACCTTGTTGCCGGGTAATTGGCCACCCTCTCCTGGCTTCGCGCCCTGCGCAATTTTAATCTGGATATCGTCAGCATTGACAAGATAGGCGGAAGTAACTCCAAATCGACCACTCGCAACTTGCTTTATCGCCGATCTTTTCGAGTCTCCGTTCGCCATTGTCACAAAGCGAGAAGGGTCCTCTCCGCCCTCACCTGTATTGGACTTTCCACCAATGCGGTTCATGGCAATGGCCATGGTTTCGTGTGCTTCTTGCGAGATGGATCCGAAAGACATGGCTCCAGTGGAGAACCGTTTAAGAATTTCCGTTATGGGTTCGACTTCATCTACCGAAATCGGTGCCTGCACGCCAAATTTGAAATCAAATAGACCACGAAGCGTCATCAAATTCTTGCTCTGCTCATCAATTCTCTGTGTGTAGCGTTTAAAGACATCGAAACGCTTATTGCGAGTTGAATGCTGCAGCGTGAAAACCGTTTCTGGGTCGAATAAGTGTGGTTCGCCCTCGCGACGCCATTGGTACTCACCACCAATAGGCAGTCGTTTCGTTCCTGGAACTTCGCCGCCGGGAGGGTAGGCGATATGGTGACGCGCGATGCTCTCTTCGGCAATGATCTCTAATCCAATGCCACCCAAACGCGATGTAGTGCCCACAAAATATTCATTAACTAATTCATGGGACAGGCCAATCGCTTCAAATACTTGAGCTCCGGTATATGAAGCGATAGTAGAAATTCCCATCTTCGACATAACCTTCAGGACGCCTTTGCCAAGAGACTTGATGAGATTTCGAACGGCCTTTTCTGGAGTGATTCCGGTAATGACACCTTGATGTACCAAATCTTCCGCGCTCTCCATCGCAAGGTAGGGATTGATTGCCGCAGCCCCATAACCAACCAATACCGCCGCGTGATGCACTTCGCGCACATCGCCTGCTTCAACAATGAGTCCAACTTTCGTGCGGGTCTTTTCCCGAATGAGATGGTGATGGACTGCTGCCGTAAGAAGAAGGGATGGAATGGGGGCGTTGTCCGCATCGCCATCACGATCGGACAGGACGATGAGTCGGGCGCCATCAGCAATTGCTCGTGAAACGTCGGTGCAAATCTCCTGCAGTCGTTGACGTAACGCCTGTCCATCCCCGGCGACAGGGAAGAGGCCCCGAACGATGTGGGCGGCGAAGCCCGGATGATCACCATCGGCATTGACGTGGATAATCTTCGCTAATTCATCATTGTCGATAACTGGAAAATCCAATTGAATTTGACGACAAGACGCTGGGCCTGGGTCCAAAAGATTGTGCTCGGGACCAATGGCTCCGCTGAGCGATGTGACAAGCTCTTCACGAATCGCATCTAGTGGCGGGTTCGTTACTTGGGCAAAGAGTTGTGAAAAATAGTCAAAGAGAAGCCGTGGACGATCTGAAAGAGCAGCAATGGGAGAATCAGTACCCATCGAACCCAACGGCTCCGCCCCGTTTCGGGCCATGGGAGTAATGATGAGTCGAAGTTCTTCTTCCGTGTACCCGAATGCCCTCTGCCTTCGTACAACAGAGGAGTGCGGATAAACAATGTGCTCGCGAGCAGGCAGGTCGACCAATCTCACCATTCCGGCGTGGAGCCATTCACCGTAGGGCGCAGAATCCGCTAACTGATCTTTGATCTCTTCGTCTTCAATGATTCGACCGGACTCGATGTCAACGAGAAACATCTTTCCTGGTTCGAGGCGACCCTTTCGGACGATTTGATCTGCCGGAATATCAAGAACTCCCACTTCACTTGCCAGGATCACTAGGCCGTCTGCTGTTACCCAGTAGCGAGAGGGTCGCAGTCCATTGCGGTCAAGCACTGCTCCTACTTGATGGCCATCCGTAAAAGTAACGCACGCCGGGCCGTCCCATGGCTCCATTAGCGATGCGTGGAATGCATAAAAATCTCTTCGATTTTTCGGCATCGATGCATGGTTTTCCCATGCTTCGGGAATCATCATCAAAATGGAATGAGGCAGTGATCGCCCTCCCAAATACAGAAGCTCGAGAACTTCATCAAAGGAGGCAGAGTCACTTCCGTGTTCATCCACTATTGGAAAGAGCCGAGAAATATCCCCTGGTATTTCCTCACTTGCAAGCAGTGCTTCGCGAGCGCGCATCCAATTTCGGTTGCCCTTGACCGTGTTAATTTCTCCATTATGTGCGATGAAGCGATACGGGTGCGCAAGCGGCCACGAAGGAAAGGTATTTGTTGAAAATCTTGAGTGAACCAGGGCTAGCGGAGAGACAACTCGCTCATCAGTTAGCTCTGGAAAAAACTCTTCAAGTTGTCCCGTGGTGAGCATGCCTTTGTAAACAATGGTTTGCGAAGAAAGTGATGGAAAATAGACCGGAAGCGAGTGCTCCACGCGCTTGCGTAGACAAAAAGCCAAACGATCAAGTTTTATTCCACTTTCCGCAGATGCTCCACTTAGAAAGATCTGTTCGAACCTCGGCATCACCGAAAGTGCAGTCCGGCCCAGCGAAGACGGGTTAATGGGTAGTTGCCTCCAACCCAAGATCGTGAGGCCTTCCTCGGTAGCCAACGCCTCGATCTCTGGTCGCAGGTTTTCCTCTGTGCCAATAAAGGCGATGCCCGCGACGTAGGACCCTGGTGGGGGAAGTTCAAAATCTACATTTTCACGGAAGAATGTGTCGGGTATGCGGATCAGAATTCCGGCACCATCCCCGCTATCTGGCTCAGCTCCTGATGCTCCCCGATGCTCAAGATTTCGCAGGGCAGTCAGAGCCTTGGTCACGATTTCATGGGTTGCCACTTTGTTCAGGGTCGCCACCATCGCAACGCCGCAGGCATCGTGCTCCAAGGCGGGATCGTAAAGACCCTGCCGTGGAGGAAGATTGAATACGCCTGCCATTTGATGCGCTCCTGTTGTCCGAAAAAAAGGGACAACAGTGGCCCTGAAAAAAATTACTTCCCGGTAGGTCTTTTCTGGAATGCACCTGTCAGGAGTGGCAATCCTACCAACTCCGCAAGTACGTTGCGAACTAAATTCCGGAGAGGTGAACCAGGGAGCCTATTCCCGCGGTGATGGCCATTCCTATGCATCCACCGATAACCACGCGAAGTGTCGGCGCAAGAACGGGCGAACCGGACGTTCTTGCGCTAACTACGCCGGTTATAGCCAATCCGATCACGGCAAAGGCAACAATGCTCCATGCCTGTGACCAGGGTGAGGGAGCAAACGCGCCGAGAAACGGAATGACCCCACCGACCACAAAACTTGCCGCCGATGCGGCAGCGGCCTGGACCGGACGCGCCTTGGTATGCGGGTGCTGACCAAGTTCGTCCCGTAAGTGTGCTGCCAGAGGATCCTTCTCATGCATGGCTCTGGCAACCTGGTCGGCCAGTCCAGGAGTAAGACCACGATCAATGTAAATATTGGTTAACTCGAGAAGTTCGGCTTGGGGATCAGCGGCAAGATGCGCCATCTCTAGCAGTCGATCAGATTTCTCTATGTCATTTTGCGATCGCACTGATACGTATTCACCTACGGCCATAGAACTTGCCCCGGCAACAATTCCCGCGATGCCTGCCGTGACAATAAACCCATGCGCGCTGGCCGCCGAGACGCCAATAATCAAACTCGCAATTGCAACTAGCCCATCATTTGCTCCAAGAACGGCCGCACGCAGCCAACCCGCCCGATGCGTGCGATGTTCCATGTTACGTTTGTAGACGGCTTCTAGGCTCATGTCAGTACCCTACCTCACCAATCCGATTGCAGTTTTGGCCTCTTTCGTCCAGTAAGCCAGAAAAAGTATCCGGCGACTATTGCAACGATAATACTCATCCACACATTCACGCGAAGGCCTACCAAAGTGTGAGCCGTATCAATTCTTATTGATTCGGTAAAAAGACGTCCGACACAATAGGCCCAAACATAAAAGAGGAAGCCTTGGCCTGGTTTAAATTTACGTTCCAGCGCCAGCAATAGGCACGCGACGAACACGCACCACAGCGCCTCATAAAGAAATGTTGGTTGAAAAGTGCGGAATGTCTCATAGTCTGATGGCCGTAGAGCGAGTGGAATCTGCAATCCCCAAGGTAGCGAAGTGGGACGACCAAATAACTCTCCGTTAAACCAATTGCCCAACCGGCCTATTGCTTGCGCAAAAAGTAAGCCAGGGGCCAGCGCATCGGCGAAATTGGCAAAGGAAAGTAAACCCACTCGGCCACGACGGCGCAGCCGTTCGTATTGCCACCAAGCAACGAGAGTTCCTAAAGCCACCGCGCCCCAAATTCCCATCCCACCATTCCAAATTTTGAAGGCGTCCATAGGTCGCCCGTGCGATCCAAAGTAAGCATCGGGAGAGGTGATCAAATGGTAGAGCCGGCCACCGATGATGCCCGCCGGAACAGCGACAATGGCAACATCGGCAACGACATTCTCACCGCCGCCCGCTTGCCTATATCTTTTATCGCCCAAGTAAATCGCAATCGCTATGCCCGCGATAATGCAGAGTGCATAGAAGTGGATCGTTAACGGCCCTACGCTAAAGGATGAAACCGATGGCGTGGGGATAAAGCGGCGCATGAAGGGTTACTTTTTCCCTTCAACAGCCGCCGCAAATGCAACGGGATTAAAGTATTGAGTCTTGCGATCAATTTCTTTTCCATTTACAAATACTGTGGGCGTTGCGTTAATTTTCTTCTTGGCCCCATCATTTGCGATTTTGGTGAC
>JBBRSY010000073.1:0-7194 GCA_038244965.1 Candidatus Nanopelagicales bacterium
AAGATAAGTTCTTCACAGTTGTTGGGCGTTTCATTGCCGGACCTATGTTTCTTTTTTCAGGCACCTTCTTTCCGCTCGACAGCATGCCCGCCGCTATTCGGATATTTGGCTGGGTGTCACCTCTCTGGCATTCAATAGAACTCGGTCGATATGCAAGTTATGGACACAAAGTTAGTTTCACGATGTTGATCATTCATTTCACTTTCCTACTGGCAATGCTTGTTTTTGGGCTTTTCTTTGCCTTCCGGCAATATTCGCGCAGACTGGAAAAGTGATGCTTACATCATTGGCGGTCGCGATCGCTGAACGGCGTACCGGTAAATTGGGCGATAGATACTATGCCGGAAGATCCAGGGCAGTACTCGAACGGAGCTTCCTCGCCTTTAAATCCACTATGTGGCTTTTTATCCTCTCTGGCTTTTTAGAACCCGTGCTCTACTTGTTTTCATTCGGATACGGAGTTGGAAAATTTATAGGCAATATCGATTTGGGAGACGGAAGAATAGTCACCTATGCCGCTTTTATTGCTCCCGGATTACTTGCAACTAGTGCGATGAATGGGGCCATGCTTGATTCCACCTGGAATGTGTTTGAAAAGATGCATGAGACGCGGCTCTACCATGGAATGTTAGCAACCTCCCTTGGACCACTAGATGTTGCACTTGGTGAGATCGCCTGGGCAATGTTGCGCGGGCTTGTCTACGCAATCGGCTTCATGCTGGTTGTGGCGCCACTAGGTCTAATACCGAGTTGGTGGGGAGTTCTAGCAATTCCAGCCGCTGTCCTCATCGCTTTTGGGATAGCTTCACTTGGGATGGCTATCACTTCTTATTTCTCGAGTTATCAGCAGATGCAGATCATCCCAATTATCATGATGCCGATGTTTTTATTCTCCGGTTCGTTCTTTCCTATAAGCGTTTTTCCGCGCTGGGTTCAAACCATTATCGAGATCTTTCCACTGTGGCAAGCCATCCAAATGATCCGCGGCTTAACGCTAGGCGTCATAAATATTGGATTACTCGGGCACATTCTCTACTTCCTAATTCTCATTGCCAGTGGCCTATTTTTCACAACTAAGCGACTTAACGCGCTCTTTATGCGGTAATTTTTCGAGATTGCCCGATCAACTTATATGCCTCATACCATGAAACGCTACCGAATCCCGCAAAAATCACAAGAATCCATTGGGTTGGGTTGAGGACAGATAGGTTGAATGCCTCGCGGGCAATTGGAACATTGACGAGCAGAACTAGCATGCCAATTCCGCCTCCCAATACCCACTTAATAGTCTTGTTTTTGCGCTGCCGAAAAGTTTGGAAGATTGATAGATGCGCCGAACGATTGACTAGAACTAGGGCGATATTTCCGATCATGAGAGTTCCGAAAGTCATCGTCCTCACCAAGTCATCATTTTTACCCGACGCGATTGCCCACAAGTACATACCGAGCACGACAACTAGTACACCAAAGCCCTGTGCGAGCGAGAGTCCCAGGCTGTGCTTGTTGAACATCTTCTCCTTAACATCACGTGGTTTTCGCTTCATAATCTCTGGATCGACCTGTTCTGATTCAAAAACAATGGAGGAAGCGGGATCAATAATGAGTTCTAAAAATGCGATCTGCGCTGGCAGTAAAACGAGGGGCCAGCTTGTAACAAAAACTGGAATCAACGCCATACCAAAGATTGGCACGTGGACCGCGATGATGTAGGACATTGCTTTTTGTAGACTGGCGAAAATTCCGCGACCTTGCCGTATTCCTCCAGCAATTGATGTGAAGTCATCATCGGTGATAACCAAGGCCGCTGCCTCCCTCGCAACATCAGTACCGCGACCGCCCATAGCGATTCCAATGTCGGCTGCACGCAACGCCGGAGCGTCATTTACGCCATCACCCGTCATACCCACGATTTCGCCGTCTAGTTTGAGTGCGCGTACCAAGCGCAACTTCTGCTCGGGAACCATGCGGGCGAAAACACTCACGGTCTTAATACGTTCCGCTAGTTGAAGATCATTCATTTCTCCAAGCTCTGGACCGGTTATTACCCCCGCTTCATAATTAAGCCCAACTTCATTTGCCACTGATAGAGCAGTTCCTGGGTAGTCGCCGGTAATCATTACGGTGCGCACTCCGGCGAGCGCACACTCCGCTACTGCGGCAGGTACCCCAGGGCGCACAGGATCATGTAGATGGACAAGGCCTAAATATGTGAAATGAAACTCAGTGGGAGATTCCGGAAGTTGATAATCGATCTCAGCAGTGGCTCTGGCCACTCCGAGGACTCGAAATCCACGCTTTGTCGCATCGTCAACATCTTTGATGATCGCGTCAAATAGTGCCCCTTCGAGATGACACAGATTAGCGATGGCTTCCGGTGCCCCCTTTGATGCAACAACATACCCAAGGTTGGTTCGCCAGACATTCGTCATGGCCATCAATTTGTTCGAGATTGGATACTCCCTAATTAACTCCCAGTCTTCCTTGAGCGTGGCAATTGCGTGAAACGCCTTGTCCATCGGGTCAAAAGGTTTGATGGGGGAGGCAAGCACCGCTGTCTGTGTAATTTCTTGATACATATCGGGGATCTGATCGCCATTGAGCACAAGCAACTCGCTATCAATCTTCAACTCGTGAACCGCCATTTGATTCATCGTGATCGTGCCAGTTTTATCCACGCAAATGACCGTGACAGATCCCAGCGTCTCAATCACAGCAGCTCTTCGCGCGATCACTCCCTGTTGTGACATTCGCCAAGCACCAATCGCGAGGAAGAGTGTTAGAACAACTGGGAATTCCTCGGGTATCAGTGCCATAGACGCAGCGATACCTGCGAGGGAACCTTCGACCCAGTCATGTCTAGTAAACCCGTAAATTAGGACGACTGCGCTGGCGGCGGCTAATGCAGCGATGTATATGACTCGAACAAGACGATCAATTTCCTTCTGCAGGTGCGTCCTTTCAATTTCAATCTCTCTCAGCGAAGTGCCAATCTTTCCCAACTCAGTATTGGCCCCCGTCTTTTCAATAACTGCTCGTCCATAACCCGTGACTACTAGTGTTCCCGAAAAAATCAGGTCATCCGGTTTCTTGTATAGAGATAGTGACTCTCCCGTCAACATCGATTCATCGACGCTGAAATTGGATCCGCTAATGAGTCGTCCATCGGCCGGCACCCGATCGCCCTCGCTTAAAATTACGAGATCACCCCGCACCACATCTTTTCCAGGAATACGTTCTTCAATCCCGTCGCGAACCACGAGTGCGCGGGGTGAGGAGAGGTCGCGCAAAGCCTCCAGCGCATGCTCAGTTTTACTCGCCTGATAGAGCGAGATTCCAACGACTATGAAAACAGTAAGCATCAGGACTAAAGCGTCAAGAATTTCAGAGACAAAGAAATTTATGAGTCCAGCGGCTACCAGCAGACTAAGCATTGGTTCTCGAACAACTGCAAGAAATTGTTGAAGTAGATTTCTTGGTCTGGCGCTCGGCAGGAGATTAGGACCCTCTGACGACAAGCGACTTTCCGCCTCACCTTTGGTGAGTCCAATTTGGTTCACCAAATCAGTGTATTGCCAGGCCCGATTGAGCAATTAGGAATGTGTTCTATCAAACTTAAGACAGGCCTTGCCACCTCCACCCTTCAGAGAATTCTGGACCCTCACCTTGCAACTTCTCTGTGAATACTCTCACCAAGAAGCCCATCCTTCGTCACAAACCATGGCAGGCCAAACAATCATCTAAACTGATTGCTTAATCTTCTGATACTTAGGATGGACAAGCGATGCACTACTTGATTGTCGAAGATGAAGTGGAGATGGCCACTCTTATCCAACAGGCACTCGAGAATGAAAACACCAAAATATCCATTGCCTACGACGGAGAGATGGCCATAAGGAAGCTCCAATCAGATGAGTTCGATTTGGCGATCATGGACATTATGATCCCAAAAATTGACGGATTGGAGGTCGCTAAAAGGATACGGCTTGCCGGTATCAATCTACCCATACTTTTTCTCACGGCACGAGATGCCGTGACTGACCGGGTGAAAGGGTTGGAAGTCGGCGGCGATGATTATCTTGTGAAACCATTTGAATTCATTGAGCTTAAGGCGCGCGTTAAGGCCCTCACTCGTCGAGTGAATAAGAAGTCCAAGGATTTATTCGTTTTCGGAGAGCTACGCATCGAAGTCTCCTCGCAAAGGGTCTATTTGGCGTCAAAGCTCCTCACTTTAAGCCCAAAGGAATTCTTACTACTCGTCTTTCTGGTTCGTAATATGGATGTCGTTTTTTCTAGACAGCAAATCCTTGAAGAGGTCTGGGGCACAACCGACTTTATCGATCCGAATGTGGTAGATCAATATGTCAGTTATCTACGCAAGAAACTCGATTCCAAGAATAGACCAGCGATGATCGAAACCATTCGAGGTGTTGGGTACCGCTTTAATAAAAGGGTGACTTAATGGCTCTTTCGATTAAATTGCGAGTGGCTATTGCCAGTTTGTTGTTGGCGTCAATTTTCCTTGCATTTGGAAGTTTTGGGACGAACTACCTTCTGAAGGCTGTCGAAAAGAATACAGCTCAGAGCATCTTAGACTCGGAAGTCAACTCTCTTCTTGTCTCGATCTCAGCTCTGGGTATTAACGGTTCAAAAGCGACTTTGTCCCCGAAGATTCCCGGTCAACTTGTCCTTGTCGTGGATCCTCTAGGAAAGATACTTCTCAACTCACTTTCGACATTGCAATCATCGGAAATAGACCAACTACTGATGCATCCCAACCAAAATATCTTCAAATTTCATTCGCACGTGGGCGATTTCTGGATTTCAAAGCGCGTGCAGAAGGGGTCCGACGGAGTGTGGCAAATTCTGGTGGCCTACAACAACAATATGACCGCGATGTTCGCCAAAAAGACTTCGCAACTCTTTGTTTATATAGGTTTTCTTCTCCTCATCATTGTTGTGTTTGGTTCCTGGCTACTTGCTCGTTACATCTTGCGGCCCGTGACTCAGATTCAGAGGCAAGCGCGATCCCTGATCGACACGGAGTCAGATGAGCCGCTACCTGTTTCATCGGCCGGGGATGAACTGACGGATTTAGCTTTGACGTTAAATGCTCTTCTGTCGCGACTTCATTCGGCCTTGGCTCGAGAGAGACGCTTGGTAGCCGATGTCAGCCACGAATTAAGAACGCCTTTGGCAATTCTACAAGGCAAGCTTCAGCTTTTAGAGCGGCAGCGGAGTCAGGTATCACGAGAAGAGCTCCTCGGTCTAATCAAAAGTACACAGCGGATAATTTCCTTGACCGAAAACCTACTGTTTTTGGCTCATCCGGAGCCCAGTACAACTCTAACCCAACTCGAACCTGCCGAATTTGGAACAATTCTAGCCGAGTCGATCGACCACGCCCGCCTCCTCGATTCAAACAAGAATTTGAATATCAATTATGAAATATCCGTTGATCGAGATATTGCTATCTCCCCCGAAAGTCTACGAAGAGTCCTTAATAATCTATTGTCCAATGCAGTCGCTAATTGCAACTCTGAGGGGGATATTTATCTCTCGCTGACTCAGAATGATGATTATGCCAACTTAACAATCACCGATACCGGAGCGGGCTTTCCAGAAGAATTTATTCCTATCGCATTTGAAAGATTCACGCGCGCAGACTCTTCGCGGAATCGAGAGAGTGGTGGCTCTGGACTAGGACTCTCGCTTGTTAAATCCATAGCCGATGTAAATGGTGGTCAAATCACTATAAAGAATCGTGAAAGTGGCGGGGCAAAGGTGGAAATTCTATTTAAATTTGCGAGTTGAGAGTTCTCACAGAAAACTTACTGAAATGTGAAATTTGCGAATGCGCCACACTATCTTTTGCTTGTCACCAAGTAAGAAATGAAAATTAGGAAATAGTGAGGAAATTCTTCATTGTTTACTCTTTCTTTAGGAAGGCAAGTCATGTTAACCAAATCAAAATTTGTACGTCATTCAATAGTCGCTGTTGCAGCTGTCGCAACGGTTTTCATCACACTTCCTGCTATTTCGGCTAATGCAGCATCCATGACCCACACTTTTACAGTTTTAGCCAAGGGTAAATTCGAAGGGGCGGGCAAGGGCGAGATGAAGGGCAGTGTGACCGCGCGTTTCACCGCCGACCTTACGAAGAATAGGCTCTGCTACTCCATTACATCCCATGGAATTACTGGTATCAGCGGAGTTCATATCCACACTGGTGCAGCAGGAGTCGATGGGGGCGTTGCCGTTCCTCTCGATCCCATGAAGATTGGCCACAAGGGGTCCACTTGTGTCGCTGTTGATTCCAAAGTGCTTGCTGATATTTCAGCCCACCCCTCTATGTATTATTTCAACGCGCACACCCCCATGTATCCAAATGGCGCAGTTCGCGGGCAGCTCGCAAAAATGGCTGGCTAGCTAATAAATACTCAAGAAAGAGAGAGCGCAAGCCGGGCACTCTCTCTTTCTTGCATTTCAACGTAGTGATTAAGGTAAACAGACTTCTTCGAGATTAACCGGTGCACCCCGAGGTATAAAACTGACGGAGATGCTTGAGAGTCGGGGTCTCTACCTGTCGCCATTACGGCATCAGCTCTTCAGGTCGTGGGAAAGATTATCAACCTGCGCCAGAACTACCACTTTGGATCGCAGAAGATTGCAATGTACTTGGCGCGCTATCACGATGTGACCATCAGATCCGTCATCGATGTGAAGTTCGTAGATGCCATTCAGTTCTATGACTACACCGCGTCTCGCCTACCTTTCAAGATCGAGCGGGTGCAGACTGGTAACGGATCCGAGTTCCAAAGCGCATTCCATCTGCATCTCCTAGACCAAGGAGTTGAGCATCATTACATCAGGCCGGCAATCCCCAGACTTAACGGAAAAGTGGAGCGAAGCCACCGGCCTTGATGGGCAGGATTACTACAACTACCATCGCCCTCAGGCAGGGCTGGCAGGACAAACCCCCTATGAGAGATTGAAAGAGAAAACCAAATCAACCAACCCAGACACCGTTGTTAAGGATGTCCGTCAGTTGCACACGGTGCGCCTGTAAGACTCCGCCTGATGCTTGACGTTTTGTAGTCGCCTGATCCTTGACACTTCTAGGTGGCTATTTATAACTCATTTCTTGAATGTTGTCTGCGCATTCTTCTTTCGGATCACCTCCCCGGGTCGATTTCG
>JBBRSY010000074.1:0-7156 GCA_038244965.1 Candidatus Nanopelagicales bacterium
GAAAGTAGAACCATGATCACCGGGTTGAAAAAGATGAGAAGTGCGCCCTAGGGCAATCATGGCACCCAAGGGAAGTCCGCCACCTAACCCTTTGGCCAAAGTAATGACGTCGGGTGTAATCCCTGCATATTCATAGCCAAACCAGTCACCTGTCCGGCCCATGCCAGTTTGAACGCAATCAACCACCATGAGCGCACCAGTTCTGTCACAGATTTCACGGATGCCTTTAAGGTAACCGACGGGCGGAATAATTACACCCGCTTCGCCTAAAATGGGCTCGACAATCACCATTGCGGTTCTGCGATTCACTCTGCTATTCATCGCTGCCAGGTCGCCATAAGGTACATGGCTAATTCCAGGCAAAAGTGGCTTAAATGGATCTCGCTTGCCGGGTTGCCCCGTTAAGGACAGGGCGCCCATCGTTCGTCCGTGAAAAGAACCTTTTGTAGCAACGATGCGCTTCCTACCAGTCTTGCGGGAAAGTTTGAGTGCCGCCTCGTTAGCTTCGGCACCAGAATTGCAGAAGAAGACACGCGCGCCGTTATCGCCAGTAAGAGATTTGAGTTCTTCTGCTAAGGCAACAACACCTGGATGGATGTAGAAATTACTCACGTGGCCCAGCGTGGCGATCTGTTTGCTCACAGCACTAGTAATTGCCGGGTGAGCATGGCCGAGAATATTGGTAGCAATTCCACCGAGAAAATCAAGGTAGTCATTTCCCTGCGAATCGGTGACAATGACCCCCTTCCCGCTAACCAAAGTAAGTTGCGGCACTCCGTAATTAGATTGAAGAGAATTCTCCCAACGAGTTTGAAAAGACTGAGTCACGGGGTCACCAGCGTTCCACCAATTCCGCGCAGGGCTAACGCAAAACTCTGCGCATCGGTCCCATCAATAACTCGGACACTCCGGGCTCCTGATTTTATTGCGTTCAGGCAAGCGAAAACCTTCGGGGCCATACCTTCGGTAAATTGATTCCTCATTTCCGCAAGTTCATCAGCACGAATATTTGAGATGAGCGAGGACGTATCGGGCCAATTTCGGTAGATCCCGGGGACATCGGTCATGAAGATGAGCGAGGAGGCTTTCATGGCGCCGGCAATTGCCGCAGCAGCTAGATCGGCGTTGACATTCAAGCCCGCATTCGAGTCCTCGTGAGTTTCATCTCCCTGCGTGGCGATGGGCGAGACGACTGGCAGGAACCCTGATTCAATAAGGGTTTCCAGAATTGCGATATCAACCCGCACGACTTCGCCCACCTGTCCAAGATCGACTTCAGAACCATCTACGAGTTGCGTCAATTTCTTAGCAATTAGAAGTCCAGCATCACGACCAGTAATTCCCACGGCATTTAGTCCAACGCTACGCAATTGTGCGACAACATTTCGAAGAACCTCCCCCACGAGAACTCGTTGGACGATCCCAAAAACTTCAGGCGAGGTGACCCGGAAACCGCCCTTGAATTCGGGTTCAACATTGGCAGCTTTTAACGCGGCATCGATCTGTGGTCCGCCGCCATGTACGATGATGCATTCCTCGCCTAGGTCAAGCGCCCCTTGCACTGCTTTGGCGAATAATCCTTCGGAATCCCTCATGGCGTGTCCGCCGAATTTAATTACGATCATGTCGCGTACGCAGAATTCTCATGCACGTAGGCATGACTCAAATCATTGGTCAAAATAGTCGCCGTCGAACTACCTGTCTTCAGGTCGATGAGGATCCCAATCTCATTTCCAGATAGATCCACAAGTGAGCGATCCTCTCCAGGTCCACTCGACTTGGCCACCATCACGCCGTTCAGTGAAACATCTATATTCATAGGATCAAAATCCGCCTCCGCAGTTCCTACTGCAGCAAGAATTCGCCCCCAATTCGGGTCACCGCCAAAAAGCGCACACTTGAGCAAATTATTGCGCGCACATGCTCTCCCTACACTCACTGCATCATTCTCACTGGCCGCGTGCAGAATTGTGATCGATACAACCTTTGTATGACCCTCGGCATCGTGGATAAGTTGGCTTGCTAGGGAGGTACAGACATCAGAGAGAAGCTCTTCAATCTCAGTATCGGAAAGTTGAATAGCGGATGCACCTGACGCAAGGAAGAGAACCGTGTCGTTGGTGGAGGTGCATCCATCGGAGTCGATTCGATTAAATGTTCGATCACAGACTCGAGTAAATATTTCTTGAAGATTCGGCCCTGAAACTACTGCGTCAGTCATAACAACTGAGAGCATGGTGGCCAGGGATGGCGCTAGCATTCCGGCGCCCTTTGCGATCCCTGCTGTCATAACCCCGTACTTTTCACTGCTTGCGATTTTCGGCACTGAATCAGTCGTCATGATCGCCCTTGCCGTAACTTCAAGATTATCTGGGCTCAAATGCGCGGCAATTTTCCCGATTCCTAACCGGATTTTTTCCATGGGCAAAAATTCACCGATTAGGCCAGTCGAGCAGACCGCCACATCTGCGGCGGAAATTCCCAATTTCTCCGCCACGTACTCCGCGCTTTTGTGAGTATCGGCAAAACCCCGCGATCCCGTGCAAGCGTTGGCTCCCCCGGAATTGAGAAGAACAGCGCTCACAATGCCGTCCGCGACCACCTGCTTTGACCAAGTAACAGGAGCTGCCACAACTTTATTAGAAGTAAAAACTGCCGCGGCTACAAAATCTGGACCTTGATTTTGAATGATTGTCAGATCAAGGGCGCCAGTGCTCTTAAGCCCAGCCGAAACGGCGCCCGATCGGAAACCCTTGGGCAATTTCATATGCCTAACCCGGCCACTGATAGTCCGGTCTCCTCCGGTATGCCCGCCATCAAATTTGCATTCTGAAGCGCCTGCGCTGCGGCGCCCTTACCCAAATTATCAATTGCGATCGAGACGATAACTCTGTTCGCATGCTCGTCGATGGCAACTTGAAGTTGAGCGTAGTTTGAACCTAGGACACTGGAGGTCCTGGGAAGATTGCCCTCGGGCAGCATGCTTACGAATTTCTCTTTGTCATAGGCTTGGGAGAAGAGTGAACGCAAGTATGGCAAAGTATGTGGTTCATTGAGTTTGCTAGTGATAGTTGCCAATATCCCCCGGGGCATAGGAGCCAAAATGGGAGTAAAAGATATCCTCGCATTGCTATCAGAGACCCGGTTCAGAACTTCTTCAATCTCTGGGGTGTGCTGATGAATACCGCCGAACTTGTAAGAGGTCAACGATCCCATCACCTCACTTCCTAGTAAGGAAATCTTCGCGCTTCGGCCAGCTCCAGTTGTTCCAGAAGCGGCAACGACGACGATGTCAGAAGAATCGATGATTGGTAGCATTGGTGCCGCAGCTAACAAAATTGCGGTGGCGTAGCATCCCGGGTTCGCGACACGTTTTGAATTCTCGATCAGACCCCGAAATCCCTTGAGCTCGGGCAGCCCGTATGTCCAAGTACCCGCGTAAGCTCCCCCGTAATATTTTCCCCATGTGTGTGGGCTCGCCAATCGAAAATCTGCCCCGAGATCCACGACTAGTTGATCGGGATTTAGGTGCGGAACAACCTTCGCCGATTCGCCATGAGGTAGAGCCATAAAAACAAGTTCGCATTCGGCCAGATCCTGGTAATTCAAGGCTTGGAAGGCACGATCGCCGTACCTGTTCAATTGCGGGTGAATGGCGCAAATGCGCTCACCAGCATGGGAGTTGGCCGTTACATGTGTCGGATCAAAAGCGGGATGATTTTCCAACAGGCGCAATAGTTCGCCGCCAGCATATCCGCTGGCTCCAAGCACGGCAGTCTTCATGAAAGTAGCCTACAGGAAAAATCTATAACTATGCAATTAATTGCATAGTTATACAATCAGCCAGAACGTAGGGTGGCTCCATATTTGACCCGAGCGACTTCTACCGCTGCTTCACGCAGCTTGGATATTTCCGCACCAGTCAGAGTTCGATCGGCTGCGCGAAAGGTCAAAGTGTAGGCCAATGAAATCTTGCCTTCACCAATTTTGTCGTATCGATCAAAAAGTACTATTGATTCGAGCATGTCGCCCGCACCACTCTTGAGGGCCGCAACAACCTGTGCATTGGTAACCGCTTCATCGACAATGAGCGCGATGTCTTGCACTGCCACGGGCATTGTTCCAACCTTAGGTGCGGCCAGTACTTCATGATCGGCAATGGCGGACAAGTTGACGACGAACGCGCAAGATCTCGGAGGTAAACCAAAGGCCGCAACAACTCGTGGATGAAGTTCGCCTGCGTGCGCGATAACCATTCCATCGACCAACAATTCTGCGCAACGACCAGGGTGCCACGGTGCAAAATCAGATCGTTCGATCGTGCAGGTCGCGTTACAGGCGAGAAGAATCGACTCGGCAAATTCAATAGCGTCATTCCAGTCATATGGTCGACCCTTCCCGCGCCAATCCTCCGACTGTGCGTTACCAATAAGGACTCCACCCACGTGAATTGGTTGATCTGGAACTCCCGCATAAATTTTCTCAATCGTTTCCTGAGATGGACGACGATCTATTGGCGGATTCTCAATCGTCGCTAGAGGGGCGATATCGCGAAATATCGTCCCAATCTCGAATAGCCCAAAATCGCGAGCTCCTCGGCTAATGTTTCTTGACGCCGCATCGATTAATCCAGGAATGAGATGAGTCCGCAATAACGGAGCGTCCTCGGACATAGGGTTGGCAATACGAAATGCGCTGGCTCTGCCCCCCTCATATCCCATCGCCTGCAAGATCTTCTCAGAGGTAAACGGGTAGTTCTGAACTTCGACCAACCCTCTATCTGCCAAAAGTTGAGTCAGGATACGAAGACGTCTCTGAAAATTGGTTAAGCCGGGACTCAAAGGATGTGCTGGAAGTATGGATGGAATGGCGTCGTAACCAACGAGACGCGCAACTTCTTCAACTAAGTCGGCCGGAGTAAGCAGGTCATTGCGCCATGAGGGCGGATCGACCAGCCAGAGCGATTCGTTCTTCTCTTCTATATCGCAGCCCACAAGCAAAAGTTTCTCTCGCACTTGCGCAAGTGTTATAGGAGCGCCCGTCAATGTGGCGACGAAGTGAGGATCAAGTTGAACTATTGGGCCGTATCGAGGCTCTCCGTCGCGCTGTGAATCAACATGCGTGGCGCCCCCGTGCGCAATCAGTAATGAGGCGGCCCGGGCCGATGCATATTCCGCCAAAGACGGATCGACGCCACGTTCAAATCGACGAGAGGCCTCAGTTGAAAGTTTGTGGCGACGGGCGTTCTTAGCAATCGAAATTGGATCAAATCTGGCAGCTTCAAGTGCGAGGGATTTCGTACTGGTGCCCACTTCAGAGTTTGCTCCGCCCATGGTCCCGGCCAGGGCTAGGGCTTTCACGTCATCGGCGACGAGGAGATCTTCGGGCGAAAGTAGGCGCTCTTGACCATCTAAGGTGGTGAACGTTTTTATCTTGCCTGCTCTACGTATATGAAGGGATCCCTCGATCTGTGCGCGGTCGAAAGCGTGTAGAGGTTGGCCTAACTCGAGCATCACATAATTTGTGACGTCGACTGCAAGGGAGATAGGTCGCATCCCGCATTTCTCAATGCGCCTTCGCATTCCTATTGGAGATTCTGCCAGCGGATCAAATCCCTCCAAGGTGCGGATGTATATAACTGAAACGCCGCTCAAATCATCAATCTTTGGAACGATGCCTTTACCAGTCATCGCAAATTTCTCTGTCTTAATGGCATGAACCGGATCGGTGAAATTAACGCCAAGGGCGGTCGCAACTTCACGGGCCATACCTCGGACAGAGAGGGCATATCCTCGATCTGGATTCACGGCAATATCGAAAATAACGTCATCGATCTCCAGCAATGCGATGGCATCGGCACCCAGGGTCGCCGAATTCGTCGGAAGAACCAGAATTCCCGAATGATCTTCTCCTAAACCCAATTCACGGCTGGAGCAGATCATTCCGTCGCTGACCTTGCCGTAGGTCGCGCGTTGTCCGATGACAAAATCACCGGGCAGGCTAGCCCCTGGCAATGCGACAACCACGAGATCACCGACGATGAAATTACTGGCACCGCAAATAACAGAGCGCGTAGCGGATTCGCCACAATCCAATTCAACCCAGCGAATCGGCCGCTTGAACTCAGTGATCTCCTCGATCTTTACAACTCGACCTACGACTATCGGACCGGAAATATCTCTGCCCTGGTATTCAATTTCCTCCACTTCGAATCCGACGCCAACGAGTGCCAACCCAATTTCTTCAGGTGAAGTCAATGGTGGAATCGCTGCGTACTCTCGAATCCACGACAGCGGAATGCGCATTACAACCCCACTCCAAAAGCGCGGCTAAAACGGAGATCGCCTTCAACGATGTCGCGCATGTCCGTAATGCCATGGCGAACGATGAGAGTTCGTTCGAGTCCCATCCCAAATGCGAAACCGTTGTATTCAACTGGATCGATGCCGCACGCCACCAAAACTCTGGGGTTAACCATCCCGCATCCGCCCCATTCGATCCATCGTCCATTGAAAAAGACATCTACTTCTGCGCTTGGCTCTGTGAACGGGAAGAACGAAGGTCTTAGTCTGGTAATTGCCGTGTCACCGAACATTTTCCGAGCAAAGAGGTCAAGAGTTCCTTTGAGGTTTGCCATCGTAATACCTCGATCGACAACTAATCCCTCTACCTGCGCAAAGACCGGCGTGTGAGTGGCATCCAATTCGTCCGCACGAAAAGTGCGTCCTGGACAAATAACATATATGGGTGGTTTATTGTCCAGCATGGTGCGAATCTGGACTGGAGACGTGTGAGTTCGAAGTACCAGGCGAGCCTCTAGTGGTTCCACGAAAAAAGTGTCCTGCATCGTCCGAGCCGGATGATCTGGCGGGATATTGAGCGCATCGAAATTAAGCCACTCTGCTTCCAATTCTGGCCCCTCGGCAACTCCATAACCCTGTGCGATGAAGAAATCACAAATTTCATTTCTCAAAATTGTGATCGGATGTAGCCCCCCACGGTGAGTACGGGCTGAAGGCAACGTCACATCCACGACTTCTTCACGCAAAATTCTCTCGTCCCGCACTGCTTCCAGAATCTCTTTGCGTGTTTCAAGGGCAAGAGAGATGGTCGCGCGAGCGTCGCCGATCATTTTCCCCAGTCGGGCACGCTCTTC
>JBBRSY010000075.1:0-7148 GCA_038244965.1 Candidatus Nanopelagicales bacterium
TGATTGATTTAACAGGCTTAGAGGATTTCGTGAGACAAATTATACTAGATGGAGAGAGCGTTGCGAGACTACGAAGATAAAGTGACAACAGCAAGTCAAGCCATGAAACATCTAACAGACATGAAACATCTAACAGAATCGATTGATTATGAAACACAATAATATTCTCAAGAAGTTGTCATTAGTCGGCGTCGCGGCAATAACTCTTTTGTTGATGGCACCAGTATCTTCTCCGGCAGCAGAGCCAACCGCAACCTTGCATGTCATTGTAAATGTTGTTAACAACGATGGTGGAACAGCCGTTCCAGCAGACTTCAATATGCATATTCGTTACTTAATGAAAGAAGTAACTGGGAGTCCGTTCCCAGGAGCTAGCGGAACCGGTACCACATTCACTCTTGCTCCGGGAAGTTACCTAGTAACAGAGGACGACGTACCGATTTCAGATGGTTACGTCACCTATTATGGAAAATACACCTCAGCTGACATTACTCAAAACGAAGGTTTTGTAACGTTGGCGGCGGGGGATGTAGTGACCCTTACTAGAACCGAGAATGATTGGCCAATTGCCGGCGCCCTTGTTGCGCAACCTACAGCTGCACCAGTTCCCCCTTCAACTTCTACGCCACCTCCAAAGCCAGTAGTTACACCGACACAATCTGGAGGCCAACTGCCTGCTACATCGAGCCCGTGGTACAACATGCTGGCGATTAGCCTTGGACTCGTACTTGTAGGAAGTATTGGTTTCAGGACACGCAAGGCGGTAAAGTAACAACGTGACAAAAGGTCGGGCTCGCCGAGCCATCACTGCTATTTTCAGTTTTGTTTTAATTCTGGGAGTAGTAGGCGTGGGTTACGCGGGGGCCCAGATTTACCAGATGAGGTCTAGCCCCGGCAATCAGGTATTGCCGGTGCTAGCGCCTTTGGGAAATTCTCCCAGCCAACATTTTAATAGCGGAGCTGTCACGCGGACGGTTGTATATTCCTCATATCCGAAAGTTGGCGATGTCATTGGAACGATTTCGCTGCCAAGCCTGAAGCAGAAGCTCCCGATCATTGAAGGCACCGATAATGCTCAACTTAAGAGGGGAGTGGGACATTACATAGGCAGCGTACTCCCCGGAATATCTGATAACTCAGTGTTGGCTGGACACCGGGATTCGGTTTTCTCCCAACTTGGAAAACTTGCGCTCGGAGATCCACTTGTGATTCGCACCGCGGCAGGTGAATTCACCTACATGGTTTCGAAATTCAGAATCGTCAAGGCTGATGACCGAACGGTGATTGTGCCGACTTCATCCGCGGTGCTTACTCTCAGTACCTGCTACCCATTTCGATATATTGGAAATGCGCCGAAGCGTTACATCGTAACTGCCGACCTAGTCCAGACTGTGTTAGCGAGATACTAGGCCGATTTGCTCTTTTGATTTATCTTGGTTAATCGCGACCTATTGTTTCTGGTTATTTTCGGCACCGGCGAACCAACCCACGCTAGCCAAGGCAACGCATGCCGACAGCACGGCGGCTGCTCCAGCCAGATGAAGATCTTGCAGGTCCGGTGGCGCCTTTAGCAGGGCGCTAAAGATCCCCAGGGTCGCGGTGGCTGCGAGAAATCCAATAAGTAAAAGCGCCAGGGATCGGACGCCGCGAATTCGGCCCCAGTGCTTCCATGCATGCAGAGCAAAAGCGATCAGAACAATAACTGCAAAGAACACGATGCCTCGGTGTAAGAGGTGCAGAACGACGAGGTGCAGGGGTTGTGTTGAAGGGCAAAATGGAAAGCTAGCGCAAGCCTTTTCGGCTTCAGCATTAACGATCAATGAACCAGACAAATACAAGAGTGCGGCGGAACCGATAGCACTCCACCCAAGTGGACCTAGACGTGGCTTGGTGGATTCTTTCTTATCGACCAGCGATGCGACAGCAGTCACAGTCGCCCCACCCAGAAGAGCAAGTCCAGCTAGAAGATGCCCGGCAACGGTGGGTGCACCGTTGCTATCAAAGACCGTGATTGCTCCGAGAATAATCTGCACGAGAACGATTCCTACGGTAATGAGGGCGGGCTTAATGGCACTGATTCGATTCCGAGTGCGTATGGCAAGAAAGCATGTTGCGATAACCAAGACTGAGACGATTCCCGCCAGGTACCGATGGGTCTGTTCCATAAAGGCGTGAAAACCTTGGAACGGGCCGATGCTGCCTTTGCACAGCGGCCAATCCGGGCAGCCCATTCCCGAATCAGTTACACGTACATGACTGCCATAAATGATTAGTATGTAAGTGGCAATTGCCCCGCTCACGGCAAGAATTGAGAGCCACTTACTGGGGATACGTTTGGTTACACCAGAGGTATTGGTAGTTCTACTCAGGAGGCTCAGATTCACCTCTGCACCGTACACGCGGCCGCGTTGAAAAGAGAGCAATTCCAACTCGTAGGAGGGCTGCCCCTCTTTTACTATTTTGCGTAGACGGCGAAAAAGTCTCGACTTGTTGGTTTGAAATATCGATCCGCGGGTCGGGCAAAATCAAGCAATTTATGCGGCACCGGAGAAGTAGCAGTGGCACCGGGTGTGTACCACATATATGAAATCCACTGTGGGTTGATGTCGAGTTCCATCGCTCGTACCGCACCCGCTCTATGGAGTACGTCGGCCAAACTTTGAATTGACAGGGCATTGCCGGCCACGAAAACAAAATCACCAGATGCTGTTATTCCTACGCCGGTACGCGCAATAAAGTAGGCGTTCTTTAGTGTCCAACCCCAATTTGCCAGAACATTCTTGTCGAGATTCTCTGTAATGCTCCCGTTATTAATCAGAAGGGTGAGATTTTGTCGGATAGAGACAATGTCAGGGCCAGGTCTGCTACCGGACCAAGAAATTACATCTGAATGTCCATCCGCATAGACAACGAGTGAAGCAGCTCCTTTGGTCAATATTCCTGAGGTATGCCCATCAGCATAAAAGCCACCAAATGAGTTTTTGATTTTGAATCCACCATTAAAAGTGGCAACCAGGCCACTTCTTTGAGATGTGGGGATCATGGCTGGTTGAGACCAGAGATCCATATGTCCCGGGTCGGAAAAACCAGGATGTTGCACAATTGTTAGGAGAGAGCCACTCATCCACGCCACCCCGGATAAGTAAGAGGTGTGTTTGTCATCTGGTCGTATATATGCAATTTGCACGGCGGGCTGACCCTGCACTGTTACAACGGTCTTAAAGACTCCTTCTCCATTAAGCATTGGAGTGACAATCGGTACCAAAGGATCATGTACGGCCACTTGCGGTTGAGCCGACTGCGTGCTCTCTGGTTGGACCGTCTGGCCATTAAGGTCTTGGAGTTCGCTTCCCGTCGGTTTGCCGCCGATTTTTGGCGGATTGAGCCAATATTGGACATTCTCTGCGGCCGTCACAACAAGGCCAAGACTATGATCCCGCGCCCACTCCGCCAGTCGAGCCGCCACTGTGTCGGTGCCAGGTGCAGAGAGCACAGAGCCGATCGACCACGACAGACTTCCGAACAAAATCGCAACGGCAACTAATAGTGAACCTCGGACCGTGCGATACTTAGGCTTCCTCATTATTTCCGGTTCGAGAGTTTAAGGAAGATATTTCGAGGAAGCAGTGTGAAGATTGAGGCGACCACCTTGAGGATCGCAGGTGCATAGCCGACCGTATCTCCGCTCTCTAGAAGTTTCACAGCTAATTTTCCGACTACATCGGGATCGACCGTGAAAGGGGCGTCAGGCATGAGGCGCGTCATACTAGTTCGGACAAAGCCAGGTCGCAGGATGTGAATGGAAACCCCTGTGCCAATTAAGGTGTCATTTAGTCCACGCGCCATGAAATCTAGTCCGGCTTTGGACGAGCCGTAGACAAAGTTGTCTACGCGAGGACGAGTTTGCGCAAATGAAGAAATCACCATGACTTGGCCATGGCCTTGATGTTTCATTCTTTCCACGATGAGGAGCATCAAGTGGCCACTGGCTATGTAATTAACATTCATTACATCAAGTGCGTTTGCCGATTCGTCTCGCTCCGGATCATTTCCCAAAACACCAATAGCGATGATCGCCAAATCCAAGTCACCTTCGGCGAAAAGTAGATCTACTGCCTTCTCGCGTGATTGGGTGTCGCCGGCCTGAAATTCTATTTCACGTAATTTTGTCCGACTTGGAAGAATCTGCTTGAGTGAGAGTGAAGCCGCTTCCTGGTGACGTGCGACGGCGAAGCATGTATTCAAATTCTCCATTGGCAAAGCTCGAACGATCGCTTGGCCGATCTGACTTGTCGCCCCGATAAGCGCTATCGATTGCGGACTGTGAAATGCGTTCAACATAGTTTCAATCTCCTTGATTGATCAGACTGCCACATTCCACGAGGGTCCATATTGTGGCGGATTGCCCGCCATTCCTCCAATTTGGGGTACATAATTGGAACGAATTCCGGATTCAATCGTGCGTCTTTAATCAAATAGATTCGACCACCTCTTGCCGATAGTTGTGCATCTAATGAATTAAGAGCTCGCTCCAAGTGATCAATCTGGGACGGAATATCTAGGGCGAGCGTCCAGCCCGGCTTGGGAAAACTCAGGTGGCCGCGTGAGCCTTCCCCAAACTTCTTAAGGACTCCGAGAAAAGATGCGGCGCCCAGATCCTTCATCGTCTTGAGTACATGACCAAGAAAGTCTTCGTTGCCCTCTGGAACAACGAATTGATATTGGAGAAATCCGCGATTGCCGTAGACCCGATTCCAGTTTTGGATTCGATCAAGTGGGTGCATAAATGAATCGATGGAAGAGATTCCATTGGTAAGAGGCTTTCGAAACCACATCTCATTGAAAGCCCGGACCGTGAATTTGTTAATGAGAGATTTACTGCCAATCTTTGGAAATGGCAAAGTAGTGCTCTCCTTGATGGTCTGAGAAGTCAGAGAGGATGGTGTTGTGCCTAACAAATTATGGGGGAGATAGTTGCCCTTGCCTACGATGCCTCTTCCACGAAAATCTCCAGAGAGGTCAATCCATGCCACCGTGTGTTCGAATCTCTCATCCGAGGCAGAGAGAGAAGAAAGCATCTCTTCCAGATTCTTGACTCGTGTCTCCTCCACAATCACCTTTGGTTCGTTCATCGCAATAAGTTGGAGGTCGGCTTCCAGAATTATTCCAGTTAGCCCAAGTCCACCAACGGTGGCCCAAAAGTGATCCATGCTTGGACCTTCGGGATAGAGGTCGCGGATTTCTCCATCGGAATAGAGCATTTGAATTCTTCTGACGTAAGCGGAGAAGGAGCCGGTCGTGTGATGAGATTTGCCGTGAATATCTGCGGCAATTGCACCACCAATGCTGACCAGGCCTGTGCCGGGCACGACTGGGAGAAATAGTTTGTGCGTTAGCGCAACTTTCTCAAGTGCGCTTATGGAAACACCCGCGCCAACCGTCACTATGTTGGAGTCGGGACGAAACGATATCTCTGCCAGGAAAGCGGGATCAATTGTTACCCCGCCAATATTGAGTGAGGAGTCTCCATAACTTCTCCGCAAACCGTGCGTAATAACGCCGCGAGAGTAATCGTGATCGGCGATGAATTCCTGCAATTCCGATCGTGAATGCGGCTCAAATTCCCAGGAGGTTGAGCGTAAGGTCCGGCCCCACCCACTTGATTCAATTCTTCGCATGATTGTTTTAGGTTAGTACATCGAAAGCAGGAGCAAGACCGTTGTGGCTAGCCCGCTTAATAGGAGTACGCCATCGCGCAGTAGTAGTTCCTCTGGCTCTTCGCCAGATCCTTTCTCAACCAGCCAGACGTATCTAAAGAGGCCAAGACAGAGAGGAAAGAGCGACATCTGACCAAAGTGCTTAGATTCCGACAATGAAAATGCCCAGAGGCTGTAACCCGTCAGCGTCACGGCTGCTGAAACTGAGAGAACGAATCGTAAAAAGGGCAAAGGGTAATCTCTGATCACTGGGCGGACATCCACATTCGCTTGACTTTCGGCCTCAGCTAATCTTTTGGCCACAACTATTACCAGCGATCCGAATGAAGTTACGACCAGAAACCAGCGTGAGATCGGTGTACCTGTTGCAGTCCCGCCAGCAATTGCACGTAAGACGAAGCCAAATGCCACGACTATGAGTTCAACTACCGGTTGATGTTTGAGTCCGAAGGAATAGGACAAGGTTGAGGTGAGATAGAGAAGAAGAACAATTTGAAAGGAGAGGGAAAGGGCACTGGAGGCAAAGACTCCAAGAAGAGCGCACAATGCCAAGACGTACATGCATTGCGCTTTCGTGACTTTCCCAGCGGCTAGTGGGCGCTTGGATTTCTTGGGATTTCCTCGATCACGTTCGAGGTCTCGTATGTCGTTCACGATATAGCCGACGCTGGATATAAAGCAGAAAGCTATAAAGGCCAGGAAGGATTTCAAAAGGGTAGTGCCGTGAAAAATTTTCCCAGCGGCAACTGGCGCTGCAAAGACTAAGAGATTCTTCGCCCATTGTTTCGGACGCATTGTCATGATCAGCGGAGAAACGCTTCTCATCGCCACTACATTGCGCCTTCCGCTGGTTTACTTGAAATTGAAGAATGGAGAAGTGATATGCCAGCCGATATCGGTGTGACGTCCAATCAAAACAAAGAGCACGAGTGCGGCACCGCCTAGAGCGAGGTCCTTATAGAAGGAGACCGATTCAGTCATTTTCCCTTCGGGGGCAGTCTCTGCCCAGAAATTGTGCATTTGGAATGCTGCGGCTACTGCAAAAATGGCGAGGATTAGGGCTCCCAGATCTGCATATATGCCCAGGGCGACCCAGAGACCACCGAGAATAATTGCTACCCCGGTCAGGGCGACGAAAAACTTGGCTGCCGGAACTTTCTTGTATTTGGCATAGCCAGTCATGGTCTCAAGTTTGGTGAGATGCATAATTCCTGATCGCACAAAGACCAATGCAAAGAGAATCCGCCCGATTAATAAAACGGCGTTCATCAGAATCCTCACTTCAGTAGTTTTTGTGCGTCCTTTGTAAGTGCATAGTATGCCCACTTGCCTCGTTGAGTACGCGTAAGTAGTCCCGCTTCCACGAGCAATTTAAGATGATGGCTCACGGTGCTCTGAGCTAGCCCGGTTTCTGGCGTTAGATCACAGACA
>JBBRSY010000076.1:0-7148 GCA_038244965.1 Candidatus Nanopelagicales bacterium
CTGCATACTCTCATTAGGTTGAGTCTCCTGAGGTTGAATTGGTTCTTGCTAAAGCCCAATCCAACATATCAGGGGCTCAGCCTTTCACTGCTCCCCCGCCCGCCGAGATCCAGTTAGCTCGCTAATTTGGACAGCAGTGGTGCGTCGTGGACTTTATCGACCCCATAGAAAGAAGTGATGGCGGACTGGTCAAACACACCATTCTGCCATTTCTATTTGCTATCAGATTGCTTCACTAGTTAATCCTTATCAGTACCGGTCCTTATCACATAACCAATACCAACTTCGCCTGAGCCGGTAGACCAACGGCGGACGAAGAGACTCTTGTCACGCCTCAAACAATCCGATAGAGTATAGTTGTCGGTACCTCAGAAACGAGGGCTGACATAATACGCATACAAAGAGAGGCTTAATTTATGACTATTGTTGAGATACAGAACCACATCTTACGCAGGCAGGATTATTCCCCAGGCAACTATTATACACTAGAGCCGATTCGATTGATCGGTGAGTGTGGTATTGATGATTGGAAGATACGGCAGCTCATCCAACAAATGATAAGGAAGAATCTCATAGAAATGGAATATGAACTTGATGTAACAGACTCGAAGCTCAGCGCTTTTAGAAGTACGTCGAACAATCTTTGGCGACGAGGTGAGCACTGCCAGGTCAAGAATCGGATTCAATGCCTAAAGAACGACCGGGCTGGGACTCGTATAAAATGACCCCAGCCTTTGCCGCATGTGTCACAAGTCGTCTTTCCGAGTCGGCTTTGCTACATCCCTGAGTGTTAATTGAGGCCGGAACAACGAGTGGCGTCAGCTTTCGGGAGTCGATACCTCTGCTACAAGTGGCTATCAGTGGCTTTATCGTGAAGGAAGCACAATCACAGTTGAAAGCTCTCGGATTTGCATGTTGATCGGAGTTATTAGATTGGCGCCCAAAACTGTCGGATTGGGTGTTCATCGGAACCCAACCCATAAGACCATTCAGTGAGTTGCCGGGACTTGTCACTCTTAACGACGCACACAATACGCATAGCGAGTGGTTACATAAAGTCGAAAACGGCCAACGTCTCTCGGGGAATGTCTGCCGAATGGTTATGGGTTACTCAGGCCTGGGCCGATTTCCCAAGATTGCGCTACCCTTTCCGCTACCCTTTTTTGGTTTCTTGATCGTCCTGGAAGTAATCACCGTAATCATTCCTCACCCACTGGCTAAGGCACCGAGTACTAGGCCACGGAAGGCCCGGCGGTAGGCGCTAGACCTCTCGTTTCGCGATCCCGAACTGATACAATCTCCCGCAGGGAGATTTCGAGAATGCTTTTAGGACGCTTACTGCTGTTCATTGCCGCTGGTGCTCAGGTGGTACCCACCAATTTGCTGACAAACCCTAGCTTCGATAACGGCCAATTTGATAGCTCTGCGGGTAATCAGCCGGGGTTGCCGGCGGGATCGACGGCCGTGGCGGGATGGACGGCGTACCAAGTGGGCCCCCCCGTGGCAGGCGATCCGGTTTCATGGCTTCAGATGCCCTATGGCAACCTGACACCAAGCGACTTCAATCCCCAGAGTGCCTACCATCGGTGGATTGACCTCACGGGTTACCAGATCTCAGCAACGAGTTTCGGCGGGATCAGGCAGGACATTGTAACGACTCCAGGCAGGCTGTATCTAGTTTCGTTTGATGTTGGTGTTTGCGTTGGTATCCAAGCATGCGGCCTTGGTGGTGGTCTGGCCGGTCCGGTATTCGTTAAGGCCACCGCCGGTTCCACCACACGAACTTTTGTGCACAATCCAAGCGGAGTTGGCAATCTTTGGGGAACCTACCGCTTCACATTCATCGCGACAAACGCAACGACGACCATCTCTTTTGAAGGCGCGGGTTCAAACCCGATCAATCGACGGTATATGGGCTTAGATAACGCAATCGTCGAATACATTGGACGTTAGGAAAGATCTCATAGCCGACTGGAAGACCCTCACCTGGGTCTATTGGGAGTCTGGAACGCAGAGGCATCTCTCCCGCGTTGGGGAACAGATCTAGGGAAATCAGGTGAGAGAGGTCTGAGCAACCCATTGTCAAGGAAATGATGAGAGGTAATGGGTTGCTCAGGCCCGGGCCGATTTCCCAAGATTGCGCTACCCCTTCCACTACCCTATTTGGTCTCTGGATCCTCCTGCAAGTAATCACCGTAGTCATTCCTCACCCACTGGCTAAAGCACCGAGTACGAGGTAAGGGAAGGCCCAGGACGAATCGTTTGACGTCGGCAGTGGCGAATGTGACCCGGCGGCAGAGGCTAGGTCCTATCGCCGCCAGAACCGTTTGTCGGGGACGGTTTTGAATTTGGCCTTTTGGCAATCCATTGCGCGAACGTCAATAATCGGGTCTTCGGGGACGATTCGGATTCGAGTTTGAATTCTACCGGCGGTGGCGCAGCGGCTTGGGCTTCAAGGGCGATAAACTGTCTGAAGGTCATCATGCTTCTATTTAGGTGAGGCTAAGTCCTGATTTTGATACCAAACCAAGGTCCAAGAGTGTGAACCCGACTACGGAGAACCATTACGCCGGGCCGAGCAACTCGATCCAGTCTTTTTTCGCGCACGATTGAAAGAACACGCCGTTGGAGGTCCGCAGTTGAGAGACGAGGATCCATAAGCGTGAAGATGTTTCTCATCCACGAGGAGCCTTATCTCCTGCCGCCTTCCGCTCTCTAAAAACAGCGCTTTCCCTAATCCCCGTGTTGCAGTACGGATGCGTCAACTGTGCATTGTCACCGTGCCCCGTTCCGCCGTCCTGTCGTCTTTGCTTGTGATCAACCGACAATGCCTGCGACGGTACTATCCCCCCACAGATCGCACATCTAGAAGCTTTGGTCAGTAGTTCTCTCATAACCACTCCAGATTTCACTTGGATTGAGAATTTGCTTGCTGGCTTCACTTCATATTGCGATTCCGACGGCTGAAGATAGGAATATCTTGGGTCAGCGGTAATTATCTCGACGACTCCAGGCGCGGACAATCCTTCCCTTAAAAGATCGAACACCTGTTTGTAGAACTCGCCAAGGTTGGTATGTCCTGAACTCTTTGTCCCGAATTTGCGAACTACTTGACTAACCAGTGGCCTGTTGCTCATCAGGAATTCTTCAAGCGTCTGCCTGATTTGGATAAACTCTGGAAGCCTACGCTTTTGGTCATACTCGATGATCATTTGCGTCACCACCAGAAATAGAACAGGCTGCTGCCTCCCTGTCCAGCTATAAAAATACACTGCAGGATGCAGTCCGAGTGAGGAGGCATGATCTGACAGCATTAACTGCATGACACGACGGCATCGAGTAAGGTACTCAATGGTTTTCTGCCCCGTATCGTCCGTTTCGGTTGTCGGAGTGCCAACACAAAGGTTGATGAAGTCATAAACCATTCGTAACGCAGGCGGCGCAGATACGCTTCCTCCGGCTGGCAAATCCAATGACTTGATGGGGTGGTGGGATATTGGCTCAAAGATAAGATTATGAACTTCTGTCGCTATCTCCTCTATAACGCGCTGTTCATTCTCCTTGAACCCCTTCCAATACTTGTGCCCAGTACCACGCCTAATCACAGCTCGCGCAGCGATCACATTAGGGCGCTTGCGACCTTCGATCAGTTCCAACTCTTGCTGATTGATCATGGCAGCTTGCTGATTGATACGCAGAAACGCCGCCTCCGCATCTGACACATTACCTTTAACGTATTGAATCGGGAGAGAAAGACTCCCGAAGCGAAGCGCCCTCTTTACCAACTCGGGGCCATACGCGCTTTGGTTGGAAATGGCTTCTCGATGGTCCTTATACGATCTAAACTCTCTTTCAACCAATTTGCGGGTCGCTTCAGCAACCGCTTTTTGTTCATCAGAAATATCATGGTCAAAAAACTCCTCTGAAACCTCTTTGTCGCCGTAGTCGTCTTGAACCCAAGCGATAAGAGCGCTAAGTCGGTGCGACCCGTCTATGACAAACAGATATTCGCGGTTCTTCCACAGGATCACCCCCGGAATCAAGCCGTCTTCAATAAACGTCCGAATTAGGCCGACGACGCGCTTGCTATCCCAGTCTTCCGTCTCTCTTTGGAAGTCGGGCTTACGAAGGGCTCCGTAAAAAAATGCCGTCTTCTCAAGGTCACTAATCTTCATTGCGTGATCTTTAGGCGGCGCGTCGTCCCCTAGGCCATTTACTTCGAAATCAAGGCGGGGAATTAAGGCATCGAGGTTTACGCTTTTGGGCATTCGTTTCACCTTCCGGGATCGCCCTAGCATCGCGCACCCCGTCTGGTGAGTCAAGTATAGTTTCACCTTTGCTGGGGTCTGGAAGGCTTCATTTTGCCTAATAGATTAAGGGTCAGCGTCGGCGATGGGCCTTTTTGTGTACAATCGAACGAAACCCTGACAACTCACACGGATTGTAACGCCATGGCAGAATTTGAATCGCAGCATGACTTTCACTACTTCGCTCAGTTTGTCAAACAGACCTCCAGGTATGTTCTGGATGGCAAACAGCAACACTTTCTTGACGTGCTGATAGAGACTAGCGGGAAACGACGTACCCGTCTGTTAAAGGACAGTGTTGTTCACAGAGCACAGCTCGGTCGCGACATTCGGACCCGTTATGAACCCATCGAAGGAATCGAAGACCAGAGCATCAACGGCCTACAGTTCTTGGATGAGCGCCAACCGCATCGCCCACAGCGAATGATGCCGCGGACGAGTCTGGCGTCCGAGGGACGAGTTAACCCCAAGGGAATTCCGTGCCTGTATCTATCCTCAGAACCTGAAACTGCAATGACTGAAGTTCGTCCGTGGATAGGGTCATATGTGTCAGTGGCTAAGGTTACAATTGTGAGGGATTTGGCCCTGGTGGACTGTGTAAGCGATACGAGAGTACCTACAATTTATCCTATTGGTAGCCTTGGACCAACCAGGGATGAGAAAGAGAAGGACGTGTGGTGGTTTGTGAGTCAAGAGTTCTCGAAGCCGGTCATTCGTGCCGATGATGTCGCTGACTACGCCCCGACTCAACTACTTGCGGAAGCGTTCCGAAAAGGAGGATTCGATGGGATCCAATATAGCAGCAAATTAGGTAGCGGCATGAACTACGCAGTCTTTGATCTTACTGCTGCGGACCTGACCAGTTGTGACCTTTATCAACTTGAGGCGTTCAATCCAAAGTTTTTGAAGGTTAATGGGTCTTACAAGGCGATTAAGAAATGACACGGCGGGCGGTGGAACACTCCAAGTCGCCGAGTTTGAGCGGGGGATAATACGGGAAACAATACTATCGGGCACTAAAGTGGCTGAAGTTAGTCTAAGCAAAGCGCAACGATCAGGCCGATCACACCCAACAGAAGCCCTATAAAGCTGAAGACTAGCGATATCAGCCCGATCCGAGCAGCGATTCTGTATATCGGATCCGAGGCCCGCCACGCCCAAAGAAATTGACCAAGCCACCAGACCTGAAGAAACTCGAACGTGTCGGTTTGACCTTCCCTGATACCAAGGCGCGTTCTTGTAGTGCCGTCCAAGAAAATGACAGCATCCTTCTCATTGTTACAGCCTCGGCAAGAGAGGAGAACAGATCTTCCGTTAGCTTTCACCTTGCATATTCGACCTTCGGGATTATTTCATTTTTCGAATCGAGGCGAAGTCTGAACGGAATGCGGGCGATGTCCTTGTAGGTATCCTCCATTTTAAGCATCCGCACAGTTAGTTCTGGCATCGTTAGGAGTGTGTCAAGCTGAAGCCAACCCGTATGTAAGTGCGGTCGTCGCAATGATAGACCAGAGAAGAACAGTTGCACTCTTAGCTTCTCCCGTCATGCAATATTCAGCGAAGTGTTCGCAATTGGCACTTAACACATTGTACGGTTTCCCGACTAGAGTGTAGGCGCGAGTTCGAATTAATTCCACGTGCTCCTGCGACTCAGCTCGTCTAGCCAACAGGATGGATTGACCTTGACCAAACTCCTCTATCGTGACAATGACGACGCCCGTTCCTTTGTTGGCCTCAGCGACGCGAATTGGCATGAATTCATTGACCGGAACCTCGACGACTATTCCGTAGTGGTAGTCGACTAATGGAGCATTCGATTTGATAGCGATAGCATCTCCGACGCCGATTGGTGATGCTCTTCCGTCCGAAAATTGCCAAGATGGTCGATCATTCGTTTGGACGATCATGCCAAAATCGTACCATGCTGCTACGCGCTCAAGCATATCCAGAGTTCACGACTTGGCCACGGTAGCGCTGTCGTGGTGTGAAGTTCACCATTCAGTCTCGAAGAAGCCAACGCTGCAATCACTACGATATTCCTCTCCCGCAAAGTGGGCGAGAAGAGACCGAACACGGTCGCGCAGATGCTTTTATGGGGTGCGAACGTGGACCTGGGCGGCAATTCTGAGAAACAACAGATTTGCCAAACCAGTATCGCAAGCGGAGAAAAGAGTCAGCCTGCTCACGAGAATGCAGATCTTGCAGGTCGATTGAAAGGATAGGGGTTGATCTTCGCTGTGATTTCTATCCTGGTATTCCTCCGTCCAAAGCGGAATACGCCCGCCGGCTCTGAATTGTTTGGACGCGGGAGGCTCCTTAGCGGCTTCCAAAACCTTCTCAATCGCTCGCCGACCTTATCAAGATCTTCGACACAGTGTAAGGGTGCCACTTCGCTCCACGCCGCGGCTTAACGCTTTCGTTGTTCAGGCAGGTTGCGATTGTGTCGTACGCCAAGCCATCCGCGCGAAGCTGCCGCATCTTTTCGATTATTGCTTTTTCACCTTCGTAGAAACCGAATTCCTTTGAGCCCTCGCAGCGGGCCGGTTCGAGCTTTTTTTCGTTGACGTGCTCCACGAAGCTTTGCCACGATCATCGTCTTTTCGTACTCAGCAAAGGCACCCATTATTTGGCGCATAAGCTTTCTTGAAGGATCGTCGCTGCAAAGATCGGGCTCGGCAACACTGACCAAACGGAAGCCATGACCATTGAGATCGTGCAGAATGCTCTCCTGGATTTGGGATAACCATGAGCGGCGACTTGGCCTCAAAACCCAAAGCTCAAAAACGAGTGGATCGCACTTCGGACAATGTCACGCCGCTCACCTTCAACCCCAACCTCCCA
>JBBRSY010000077.1:0-6957 GCA_038244965.1 Candidatus Nanopelagicales bacterium
ACGCCTTGATCGGCCGATATGGTTGCCAGCCCCGATTGAATCTGCGCCTGCGATGATCCAGAGAGAACAAACTCGAAGGCCGATACCGGGTAGGACGCGGTTCGGTAAATCCGCTCGATGTTGGCACCTTTGGCCGCAATTTCTCCGGCAATAGCGGCAATCACCGCAGGTTTTAATGGATTTCCCATTGCCGTGACATGCAAAAGGCCGGATTTAGCAGCGATGGAATCAGGGTTTGAGTGCGAGAACGAAATAGCTATATCCACATCAAGGCTCGACCCGCATTCCATCAGGTCAGTTTCGATGACTTCGGCATGGTCTGGATTGAGGGAGATCAATACTGTGAGAATGAGTCGTTCGCGTATTACGACCTGTTCAATATCTAAGACTGTTACCGCAAATGGGGAGAGAGCACTGAAAAGAGCTTGCGTTATTCCAGGCGTATCCTGGCCCGAAAGGAGAATCAAGCCGGTGTAGGGATGAGGTACGAATTCGTGTTGGACGGACATGGAGGCAGGTTATCGCGTCTGCGGAGTGAGACATGCCAGAGAAGCGATATCTTTATATCTCTATGAATTCACGAATAATTCTGGCAATCTCCGATGTCAGTGTCCGCAAAGGACAACGGATCATCCTGGGTCCGGTCAACTTCTCCGTTACCGAAGGGGAGCGGTGGGTCATTCTTGGCCCCAACGGTGCTGGCAAATCGACCCTTATAAAATTAATGGCCGCGATGAGTTTTCCCACGTTCGGTCAGATTGAAATCCTCGGCAATTCCCTTGGACACATCGATGTCTTTGAGTTGCGACCAAGAATCGGGTTCTGTAGTTCTGTGATGGCAGAAAATATTCCCAATGATGAGTTAGTTCGCGATGTTGTCCTTACGGCGGCATATGCCATTTTGGGGCGATGGTCTGAGGAGTATGACCTCTGGGACGAATCGCGTGCTATTGCATTATTGACGACTTTTGGAGTTCGCAATCTGGGAGAGCGCGAATTCGGAACTTTGAGTGAAGGTGAACGTAAACGAGTTCAAATCTGCCGAGCGCTGATGGCCGATCCAGAAATATTACTGCTCGATGAACCGGCGGCAGGTCTGGACTTGGGCGGACGAGAAGACTTACTCAGTCGCTTCGCCAATTTCTCGCGGGATCCGAAGGCACCCGCAACCATCCTGGTTACCCATCATATTGAGGAAATTCCAGAAGGTACCACTCACGCGCTCTTGATGAAGGACGGCCTCATCGCCGTATCGGGGCCAATAGACGATGTAATTACATCGGAACACATTAGCGCCGTATTCGGGTTGCCGATCTCGGTGACAAAGGAGGGGTCACGCTTTTTCGCCAAAGCTTTATGAGTATCCTCGATGGCGTTCACCAAGAGTGGATGGACGCCCTACATAATGTTCTCAGTGATATAGAAAAAATTGAAAGTCGGCTGCAGGGACTTTCCTTCAATCCAAATCCAGCGAATATCCTGCGATGCCTGTACCAACCAATTTCGCAAATCTCGGTCGTAATCTTTGGACAAGATCCCTATCCCACGGCCAGTCATGCAATGGGTTTGGCATTTTCGGTGCCAGCTAGCATTTCACCAATTCCAAAGACTTTGACCAATATCTTCCGTGAACTCCATGACGATATTAAGTGCCCGATTCCCAGTTCGGGAGACCTATCCCACTGGAGCGAAGAAGGTGTGGCATTGATCAATCGTGTTTTGACAGTACCTTCGGGAGAAAGTGGCGGACACTCCAACATTGGCTGGCAACGCGTGACGGATCAAATAGCAAAGGTGCTTGGGGAAAATGATGTGATTCCTATTCTTTGGGGAAAGTATGCCCAACAATTGGCGCCATGCTTCGCACCTGAGACCATCATCGCATCAGTGCACCCGAGCCCCCTATCGGCATACCGAGGTTTTTTCGGTTCAAAACCCTTTAGCAAAACCAATCAATTGCTCACCTCTAAATCACGGCGAGCAATTGATTGGTCCTTAACCTAATATCAACCGATCCATACGTTGATAAGAGAGGTAAAGAAATAGATCACGAAGAGAAAGGAAACGAGGAGAAGCAGTGGATGAATTTCTTTGTGACGTTTCTGGATTAGCCTGATCACTACATGTGAAATGAAGCCGGCACCGATTCCCACTGAAATGCTGTATGTGAACGGCATTAAAATGATGGTCAAGAATGCAGGAATTGCAATACCGAAATCTTCCCAATCTACTTGCTTAATCTGAGTCATCATGAGGAAACCAACAATGACCAGAGCCGGAGTTGCAGCTTCGTAGGGAATTATTGCCACCAAAGGTGCAAGAAAGGTCGCAAACAAGAAGCAAATTCCAGTGACCACTGAGGCTAATCCAGTTCGGGCCCCTTCACCGACGCCCGATGCAGATTCAATGTAGGAGGTGTTTGAAGAAATACTCGCAGCTCCACCCGCCACTGCCGCTATGGAGTCCACTAGAAGAATCTGTTCGGTCTTTGGAATGAGACCTTTCGAATCGATGAGGCCAGCCTCCGTTGCGATCGCCGTCACCGTTCCAACAGTGTCGAAGAAGTCAGAGAGCATCAAGGTGAAAATCAGCAAGATTGCCGAGATTACTGAAATCCGGCTAAAGGATCCCAGCAAACTGAAATGGCCCAGCAGACCAAAATTCGGCTTATCGACAATCTTGGAGGGGACGGTTGGCACATTGAGACCCCAGCCTTTTGGATTGCTTTGAGTGGGTGAGATAAAATTAGGTCCAATTTTAAAGGCCTTCTCGACAATGACTGCCAAAACAGTTGAAAGGGCAATGCCAATCAACAGTGCACCCTTCACCTTCTTAACCATGAGTCCGATCATCAAAAAAAGTCCGAAGGCAAAAACAACGATCGGCCACCCCACCAGTGTTCCGTTATCTCCTAAGGTGACTGGGACGGGACCTGTTCCAGTCCGACGCACGAATCCCGAATCGACCAAGCCGATTAGAGCGATAAAAAGACCGATGCCTACTGAAATTGCTATCTTGAGTTGTTGGGGGACTGCCCGAAAGACGGCGGTTCTAAATCCAGTGAGAACAAGTACCGTGATAATCAATCCTTCGATAACTATTAAACCCATGGCATCGGCCCAAGACATCTTGGTTGCAATTCCGACCGCGACAAATGTATTTAGACCAAGGCCTGTGGCCAGTGCAATCGGAAAATTGGCAACGACGCCCATTAAAATAGTTATGACACCGGCGACCAGAGCAGTTGCTGCGGCGATCATCGCGAGGTTAGGGTGGGACCCATCGCCACCCAGAAATTTTCCGTCCCCGTCTTTTGTTAATCCAAGAATTAACGGATTGAGGGCGACGATATAGGCCATGGTGAAAAATGTGACGACACCGCCACGCACTTCACGCCCGACGGTAGAGCCTCTTTCGGAGATCTTAAAATAAGTATCGAGCACGACTTCCCCTTTGCTATCTCGTGGGGAAGATGGGGCAGACGCTATCGCGCGAGCTATGTTACTGACGGGTAAGGCGAGCCAAGACCCCACAAGAAATTGCGATGGATTGCCCGATAAAAAGAGCAAAGAGAGCAGTACCTATGCCGACGCGACCGCCGAGGACGAATCCGGCGCTAAGCACAATCGCCTCAATTCCTAGTCGCACTCGACCTACCCTGACCCCGGTTTTTCTATGAATGCCCATCATCCAGCCATCTCTGGGGCCAGGGCCAAGACCGGTACTTATATAGAGCGCCGATGCGATTCCAACAAGAACAATTCCAGTAATCGCAAAACCTAGGCCGGGAAGGAATCTGTGCTGTTGCGGGAAAAGGTTGACCCCCAATTGCAGAGCCGCCGGAATTACCAGGAGATTCAAAAAAGTCCCAAAGCCCGGTTTTTCACGCAGCGGAATCCATAAGAGAAGTACTACGCAACTGATGATCCACGTCGCCCAACCCAGATTCATCCCGGTTTTCCGCGAGATTCCCTCTGAGAGGACTATCCAGGGTGAATTGCCCAACCGAGATTGAACCAAGAGCGACTCTCCGATCCCAAATAGGAATAGAGCAGCTGCCAAGATTGCCACACGCATCGAAGCGAGATCCCAGCGAGAGTTCGCGGTCCAAGGTGTAATCGGGATTGTGCGGTGCGGACGAAACCACTCGACCAAGCGAACCCAGATATCAGTGGATCTAGAAGGTGGAAGCACTATCGGAGATTACCGTATCGACAAAGAACAACTTCGCTCGATTCTCTCTCGTATACCATTGCCAACCTCATGAAACTTGCCATGTTTCCGGGTATCGGCACCCTAATTAATGTGGTGGCCATAATCCTGGGTTCCACGTTCGGTGTTTTAGTGGGAAGCAAGATGTCCTCTAAGACTCGAAATCTGCTTACAGACGTCCTAGGGATCACGGTAATTCTAGGAGCCGCCGACGCTTTAATCAGTCTCTGGTCCAAAACCTTCATCCAATCCCTTCCTACCGGGTGGACGCTGCTGTCTATTTTGGCCGCCCTCTTAATTGGTGGACTTATTGGCTCCGCCGCTCGAATTGAAGATCGACTCGATGGGGTAGGCCAGAAATTGAGAATCCGCTTTGGTGCCTCACATGAAAGTCATTTCGTAGAGGGTTTTGTCTCGGCATCACTTATTTTCGCCATCGGTCCTCTCGCGATACTTGGAAGCATTAGTGACGGAATGTCTACCGGAATCGACCAACTGATTTTAAAAAGTACGCTCGATTTCTTTGCGTCCATGGCTTTTGCCGCCTCCCTGGGTTGGGGTGTGGCGGTGTCGGCTCTACCTGTTGGGCTCTACCAAGGGTTTTGGACGCTAATTGGCGTTGGCCTCGGGAGTATTTTGAGTGGGTATCAAATTGATGCAATGACAGCAACTGGTGGCGTGCTGCTCCTTGGTATAGGACTCAAACTGCTTAAAATCAAAGAGATTGCAGTGGGCAATCTCTTACCTGCCCTTGCCGTTGCCCCACTCTTTGTGTGGGGATTACACGCTTTCACCCATTGAACCGACTAAAAACTAGCTGCATCAATCACGAAACGATATTTAACATCGCTGGCTACCGTCCGTTCGTAGGCGGTATTGGCATAATCTGCATTGATAATTTCTACATCACTGACGATGTTGTGCTTGCTCGCGAAATTCAACATCTCTTGAATTTCGGGGATGCCGCCAACTTGTGATCCAGCCATCGATCTCCGCGGGCTGAGGAGAACGCCGACACCAACTGAATATGGCGTTGTCGGCAATCCGATTACTACAAAGGTTCCATCTAGATTTAGCAAACGTAAATAAATATTGATATCTAATTCGGCAGAAACCGTATTGAGAATCAAATCAAAATTTCGTGCCAAAGGTTTCAGTAGTGATGGATCTCGGGTCAAGACAAATTCATCGGCGCCCATTGCCTTTGCGTCCGCTTCTTTACCTGGTGAATGAGAGAATACTGTGACATGTGCACCAAGTGCTTTCGCGAACTTGACTCCCATATGACCAAGCCCGCCCAATCCTATAATTCCAACCTTCGTTCCTTTTTGAGCCTTCCAGTGCATCAATGGCGAGTACAAGGTGATGCCAGCGCACAAAAGAGGAGCCACGCCGGCTAGCGGCAGATTTCCCTAACTTTGCCCACAATTTCGTGACCAGGCACCATGGGGTAAAGAGATGGACCCCAATCTTCCCGAGCCTGATGGATGTCGGAGTGACATATGCCAGCAAAGGCGATATCCAAGGCAACGTCATGTGCTCTAAGTGCCCGCCGTTCGAATTCGAAGGGCTCGAGTGGAGATGTGGAGTTTTTGACCATCAAGCCGCGGGTTTTCATAAATACCTTTCGAAAGATTTGGGTGAATTAACTGGAAAAGGGCAGTGGATCGATTGAAACATGGCCTGCCTTAGAAGCGCGCGCGGTTACTTGTCTCATGTGGTGCCTGCGGCAGAGCACTTCATATCCCACGTCCTGTCCAGCCGATACATCGCCAACAACGACTTGTTCGCCTTGCGTGATCATCACCCCGCCTAAAGTACGCGCGTTATGAGTTGCTCGCGCGCCGCACCAGCAGAGGGCTTCAACTTGAAGGGTATTAACGCGGTCTGCCAATTCAACTAATCGCGCCGATCCGGGAAAAAGTGAGGTGCGAAAATCCGTGAGAATTCCAAATGCAAAAACATCAATACTTAAGCCATCTACTATTTTGGCCATTTGCTCAATTTGAGCGGGCTGATAGAACTGGGCCTCGTCGCAAATGACATAATCAATGCGCTCACCCCTGGAAAGTTGATCAACAACGAATCGATGAATATCCAGGTCGGAATCGACTTCGATGGCCTGACGCTGAAGTCCAAGTCGTGAAGAGATAACTCCGCTACCCGCGCGATCCTTACTGGTGAACATCACCCCAGTTCGACCCCTGCTCTGGTGGTTATGAGCAGTCTGCAGGGCAAGAGTCGACTTTCCGCTATCCATAGTCCCGCAGTAATAGATTAATTCGGCCACGGAAGCGATCTTGCCATAACGTTGACCTCACATGATAAATAGCGAGGCAAGGGGAGTCATAGGGAAGGCTTTCTGTACTTCATTGCGGCCAGAAAGGTCGGAAATTTCAATGACGAAGGCGAGGGCATTCAGCGTTGCACCCAACCGCGCGATCAACTTGCCGGCTGCCACAGCCGTTCCGCCTGTTGCTAGTACATCATCCAACAAAAGGACACGGCTTCCGATCTGCAACGCATCTTGGTGAACTTGTAGGACGTCACTGCCATATTCCAGACCATAGCCCTCCTCAAAAGTTTGAAAAGGGAGTTTGCCAGCTTTTCGAATTGGGACAAATCCGAGACCAAGTGAATGGGCCAGAGCCGAGGCAAAGATAAATCCGCGCGCCTCTATTCCTACAACCACATCGCACTGGTTTGCAAATGGCGCTAGGGCCGTTATCACTGCGCCAAAAGCTG
>JBBRSY010000078.1:0-6872 GCA_038244965.1 Candidatus Nanopelagicales bacterium
GTGCCAATATCCATGCCCCGGTAGAGTTGCATCGAATCCGCATTAATAATTTCACCGTTCAACTTTCGTGCCAGCGCCAGCGCCAAGTCACTCTTGCCAGTCGCGGTTGCGCCACAAATGACGATGAGACCCATTAACGCAATGCCGGCATTCCCAGAAGCAGAGGCTCACTTTTGGCTTGGGAACTGCGCAATTCGTAGGCATCACCACCCCGAGTCCGACGAGTGCCAAGGCCTTCTCCCGATAGGAAGTGCGGTGCTGCTGCATCAATCACGACGGTCACAACATCTCCGGGTCGTGGTGGGTTCTCGGAGTCAAAGGTAAAGTGGGCAAGTCGGAAATCTTCTGTGCGCCCGGACATTCTGCCGCGTTCTGCATCGCGCCGTCCTTCATGTTCGGTGATCAATACGTGCATCGATTTTCCGATTGCTTCTCGATTAACTGAGAGTGAAATATCTTCTTGATGTGCATGCAGTCGTTTATAGCGTTCCCCAATTACCTCCGGTGAAATCTGACCGGGCATTGTTGCGGCCGGAGTGCCGGGCCTCTTTGAATATTGGAAGGTGTAGGCGGCGCTAAAGCGCGCTTGAGTGCAAAGGTCCAACGTCGCCTGGAAATCCGCTTCGCTCTCTCCCGGAAAGCCGACAATGATGTCGGTGGTGATCTGGGATTGAGGAATCGCAATTCGAACTCGCTCGATGATTTCCAGGTAACGATCTGTTCTATACGACCGGCGCATTTGCTGCAATATCTGATTAGAACCAGACTGAAGTGGCATATGCAGGTGGGGCATAGCATTGGGAGATTGAGCCATAGCCTCAATCACATCATCGGTAAAGTCGCGCGGATGGGGAGACATGAATCTAACGCGCTCGAGCCCTTCGACTCGTCCGCATTCGCGGATGAGTTTGGCAAATGCACCACGATCTCCAAATCCGACTCCGTAGGCGTTCACATTCTGTCCAAGAAGTGTGATCTCAATAACGCCTTGCGCTACCAATGTGCTTACCTCATTGAGAATCTCATACGCGTCGCGATCTTTTTCGATACCTCTCAAAGTTGGCACGATGCAGAACGTGCAGGTGTTGTTACATCCAACGGAGACTGACACCCACGCCGAAAATGCCGAATGACGGCGAGCGGGAAGGGTGGACGGAAAGTGCTCGAGAGATTCCAGGATTTCGATCTGGGATTCTTCCTCGATTCGCGCGCGCTCCAGAAGGGTTGGCAGTGAACCTACGTTATGGGTCCCGAAAACAACATCAACGTAAGGAGCCTTCTTGAGAATGAGTGCCTGGTCCTTTTGGGCAAGGCATCCACCAACGGCGATCTGCATCGCAGGGTTGGCCTTCTTCAATGGGGCTAAGAAACTTAAATTGCCATACAACTTATTGTCGGCGTTTTCGCGAACCGCACAGGTATTAAACACGACGATGTCAGCGGTCTCGCCCGAAGGTGCAGGCATGTACCCGGCCGCATCCAGCAATCCTGATATGCGTTCGGAATCGTGGGCGTTCATCTGACAGCCATAAGTTTCGACTGTGTAGGTGCGCCTCATTGGTTAATCGTAGTGGGGCGCTAAATCCCCAATTCGCGCATGACTGCGGTAATCAGGCTGGATGAGAAGCCTCTGCGGGCTAGGGCACCCTGAATTCGCCTCTGTATGAGCTCCCGCTCAAGGTGGGCGATCGGGCGATACTTCTTGCTGGCCAATTCGAGGGCAAGGTCGTGTTCGCGATTGTCGTCGATTTCTGAGCCAACAATCTCGATAATGTCTGAATCGATGCCTTTTGCTCGCAGTTCATTGATAATGGCCCGTTTGGATAATTTCTTGGTTCGCTGGCGAGATTCGCTCCAGCTTCTAGCGAATTCTTCATCATTAACCAAACCTTGTTCTTGCAATCGATAAAGGACGGCATGTGCAATCTCTTCTGCAACGCCACGTTTCTTAAGGTGGGCGAAAAGCTCGCCCCTACTTTTTGCTCGCGGCGCAAGTGCAATTAATGCAATCGTCTGAGCTTGTGAGTAGGGGTCGGAGCTTTCGTCCAGATTCGTAATTGAAATTAGAAATCAACCTCAGCAGTTGCCTCATTCACTGCGGCAACAAGATCTGGATCAATGGGAGTTGGTGCATAGTGGGCACGAATCTTGGATTCGATGTCGTTGGCAAGATCGGGATTATCAAGAAGGAAGTTACGAGAATTCTCTTTTCCTTGCCCAAGTTGATCACCCTCGTAGGTGTACCAAGATCCCGACTTCTTCACTATGCCAATTTCTACGCCAAGATCGAGTAATGAACCTTCGCGAGAAATTCCTACGCCGTAAAGAATGTCGAATTCTGCCTGCTTAAAGGGAGGTGCCATCTTGTTCTTTACGACCTTAACGCGAGTGCGATTGCCAACAGCTTCTTGGCCATCTTTCAAAGTTTCAATTCGACGAATATCTAAGCGGATTGATGCATAAAACTTCAGTGCTTTACCGCCTGTTGTGGTCTCTGGCGAACCAAAGAAAACACCGATCTTTTCACGTAATTGGTTGATAAAAATCGCAGTGGTCTTCGATTGATGAAGAGCACCAGTGATTTTTCGAAGCGCCTGAGACATCAAACGAGCTTGGAGACCCATATGGGAATCACCCATCTCGCCCTCAATTTCAGCTCGAGGGACAAGAGCTGCCACAGAGTCAACAACGACAATATCCAGCGCCCCCGAACGGATCAGCATGTCCATAATCTCAAGTGCTTGCTCGCCAGTATCGGGTTGGGAAACAAGAAGGGCATCAATGTCGACCCCAAGTTTCTTGGCATACTCAGCATCGAAGGCATGCTCAGCATCGATGAAGGCCGCAATTCCGCCTGCCTTCTGCGCGTTGGCAATCGCATGGAGAGCAAGGGTTGTCTTACCTGAGGATTCTGGACCGTAAATTTCTACAATGCGTCCACGCGGAAGTCCACCAATGCCAAGTGCAATATCCAGACTGATCGACCCAGTTGGAATAACTTCTACTTGAACGTTTCCACGTTCGCCCATCTTCATTACCGCTCCTTTGCCGAATTGACGTTCAATCTGGGCAAGGGCTGTGTCGAGGGCTTTAGCACGATCATTGTTTGCTTTTTCTGAAGCCACTGTTCTTTCCTTTCAACTAAACGTCATATGCGACGTGTTACGGTCCAGAAGGTACGGAAGGCCACTGACGAGGGATCGGCTCATGGGCCGGCATCGTGGAGACCGCTCTGGTTGGGTAGAAGTAGAGTATCCGAACACCTGTTCGAAATGGACGACACGCCCAGGACCGTTGAAAAATGAACGTTACGAAACCGTGATATTTATATTCGCAAAACCCTTGCCTTTGCCTGTTCCGGCAATCTAAGGTTTGGCCATAACTTACTAAAGTAAGTAAAGAAAGTAAGTCAAGCCTACGGGGCCGAAAGGAGCGCCATGAGAGACAGTACAAATGAAGTCCTCCGGGCTATCGCGACGAGTGGCCCAGTCTCAAGAGCCCAGTTAGCCCGCGATCTGGGTTTAAGCGGTCCAACTCTTACTCAGGCAACAAAATACCTTTTTGACCGTGGACTCATTGTGGAAGTAAAGCAGTCTCCCTCGACGGGTGGTCGGCCGGCCACCCTCCTGGGTCTGGTTGCCAACGCAGGGCAGGTACTGGGGCTGAAATTAACTGAGAATCATGCAGTCGGAGTCTGCGTCAACCTCAACTCGGAAATCATGTGGAGTTTTGAGGAGCCATTTAGCTCCCGTGGCGATGCTGCCGTTAAAGAACTTATCGCAATCCTCAAGAAACAATCCAAAAAGATTAAGGGACAACTACTTGGAATTGGAATTGGTATTCCTGGGGTTGTCTCCCCTGTTGATTCGGGAACTGCCGATTCTGCGATGTTGGGATGGAACAAGACCAATGTCGGCAAAGCGATCTCGGAGGCCCTTAGGACCCCGGTGCTACTGGAAAACGATGTAAACACTCTGGCTGTGACCGAAAGCCTTTACGGACACGGGCGCGATGTGAGCAACTTCCTCACCATCACACTCGGACGTGGTATCGGCATGGGCATTGTCATTCACGGCGAACTGTTCTCAGGTTCATACGGAGCAGGCGAATTCGGACATGTAAATGCCATTAATGGCGGCGTCAAATGTGAATGTGGAAAATTTGGCTGCTTGGAAACGGTGGCATCGAGTCCAGCAATTCATGATGCAGCAGTCGCCGCGGGATACATCTCCAAGTCTGCGCCCATGCCGAAGCTCTGGGATGTGGCACGTAAGGATAAGAACATCGCCGAAGACCTTTTCAAAGAGCCAGCCGAGTTACTGGGTATCGCACTTGCTAACGTCATAAATGTCTTTGGCCCAGAATTGATTTTCATCAGTGGTGAAGGAGTGGAAGGCTGGGATCTTTGGGAAAAGCCATTCAAATTGGCTCTTGCCTCTCATGTCGTCTCCACGATGAACAAATTCGACATTGAAGTAGATCCGTGGGATGACGCCAAATGGGCTCTTGGCGCGACCGCCATCGTGATGCAGGCATCACTGAGCAAGAACCAGCGAACGAATGCCAGTTTCACTGAAGTAAAGAATCGATTGCGTATAGCCGCAAGGGTTGAGAGCGCCGTTTCATGAAAAAGAAAAGCGACGGACGGGCTGCAGCTCTCTTTATTGCGCCCAGCCTCATTCCACTCCTTGCAATTTTCGTCTTGCCCATGATTGCAGCAGCTGTAATCAGTTTCACCAGTTGGGATCTTCTCTCGCCTCCCCACTGGATCGGCCTGGACAATTTCCAGCAACTTATTCACGATAAAGAATTTCTTCACTCGCTAACAAATACCTTGCTTTATATTTCCGGCTACCTACCCATGGTTTACCTTTTAGGACTTGCCGCAGCCCTGGCACTTAACCGCAAATTTAAGGGATCGGGAGCCCTACGAGCTCTTTATTTTTTACCAGTCATCACAAGTTGGGTGGTTGTCGCTCTCTTATGGAAGTGGATTCTTAACCCAAGTGGCGGGTTAGTGAACTCGGCGCTTCACACCATCGGCATCCAGGGTCCAGGATGGTGGACCAGCAAGGACTGGTCGATGATCTCGGTGATTATTCCTTCGGCTTGGAAGGATCTCGGGTTCGTCATGCTCCTCCTTCTCGCTGGATTGCAAGCAATTCCACCTGAGTACCAAGAGGCGGCCGCCATAGATGGGGCATCGAAGCGTCAAATTCTCTTCAAAATTACCCTGCCTCTTCTGACTCCAGTCACATTTTTTGTAATTGTCATAAGTCTGATCAATAACTTCCAAGTATTTGACCAAATTTGGGTTATGACGGCTGGCGGACCAGAGGGTTCTACCAATGTAGTCATGGGCGAAATCGTCCAGAACTCTTTCAATTACGGCCACATGGGCTATGCATCCGCGCTCAGCATGGTGCTTTTCTTGATCATCATGATCGTCACCGGTGTGCAACTCCGCCTCCAGAAGCGGTGGGTTAATTATGAGTAATGTTTACATGAAGAAAAGTACGCGACCCAAGATCTTCACAACATTCTTCGGGCTAGTGATGCTCTTTCCGTTCGTCTGGATGATCACTTCATCTCTCAAAAACAGCGTCGAAGCATTCGCAACCCCTCCAACTCTTCTGCCGAAACATCCGACACTCGAAAACTACAGACATGCCTTCCAGGCGATGGATATACCGCGTCTGTTCGTTAACAGCATCTCGGTTACGGTCATTTGCGTTCTCTTACAGTTATTAACTTCAGCATTAGCGGGTTTCGCATTTGCCCGCCTGAATTTCAGATTCAAAAATGTGATCTTCATGCTCTATCTGGCAACAATGATGATTCCTTTTCAAGTCATCATTGTGCCTCTTTTCATCGAAATGCGTCAGTTAGGTCTGATTGACAGCCTGGTAGGTCTGGGTTTGCCATCGGTGGTAAGCGCTTTCGGTGTTTTCTTAATGCGACAAGCGATGCTGGCTATACCTCGTGAACTTGAAGAAGCCGCCATTCTGGATGGTGCAAGCCATTTCAGGATGTTCTTCTCAATCGCTCTGCCGCTGTGTAGGCCCACATTGGCTGCACTTGCGATTCTCGCTTCTATGTCGGTTTGGAACTCCTACCTCTGGCCGTTGGTCGTAATTTTCAGTCCAGAAAAGATGACATTTCCGCTCGCCCTGGCAAACCTCCAAGGCGAACATCTTACGGATTGGCCAATGGTTATGGCTGCAACAACTATCACGGTAATTCCGATTGCGATCACCTACTTAATTCTTCAAAAGCAAATCGCACAAAGTTTTCTCACGGCTGGCCTCAAGGGATGACTTCGTCCTTGTCGTTACCTATCAGCCGTGAGAATGGCCTTTACGGGCACATCACTTACTAGGGGGGAAAAATGAAAGGCACTAAAAGAAAAATCTGGGCCGCTGGCATTGTCGGCATTTTGGTGGCGAGTGTTGGGCTAGTCAGCAATCCTGCTGTTGCTGCGTCCAAGACGACCATCAACTTCTTCACCTTCACCGCGGTCCCTGACCACATGAAGGATCTTCAAGCCATGGTTGCAGCTTTTGAAAAGAAGAACCCAACTGTCCACGTTAATATCCAAACCGCAGCGTATGCAGACTACTTTACAAAGTTGAAGACTCGTGTGGCCGGAAATCAAACATCGGACACCTTTGAGCTCAATTACGAAAACTTCGTGACTTACGCATCTGCTGGAACTTTGCTCAATTTAAACAAGTCCAGTGCTAAGGATCACTCCTTCAAGAAGACCGCTTACTACGGCAAGGCGTACGACGTATTCAATCTTGGTGGAAAGCAGTACGGAGTTCCGTCATCATTTTCTACCGTTGTTCTCTTCTACAACAAAGATCTTTTCA
>JBBRSY010000079.1:0-6856 GCA_038244965.1 Candidatus Nanopelagicales bacterium
GTCGCTTCTTCGGGATTTGAACCTTTATTAAGAACGAGCGCTCGCCTCATATCCACGATAGAATCCACATGGTCGATCATCACAGGGCAGGCTTCAACACACGCGCCGCAGGTCGTACAATCCCACACCACTTGATCGCTATACGTATCGGGCACTAAATCCTGCGCAACTATTTTGCGCTCTTCTTCGTTCAACTTTGCCAGATTCTCTACCAATTGATTCGAGGCAAGGCTTGCTGATCCCTGACGCTTCCCCAGATGAAGGGTGGTTGTTAAATCAGGTTCTGGTTTCTTCTCCACACCATCCCCCTTTACTCAACATCAACTTGAGGCTGACATTAGAGATGTGCAGGGCACAGGTCAAGCCGTAAGTTGCACATACTCTTCGGCGGTGAGCAATCCCGCCTCTTCCCCTGATACTTCAACTTCGACGATCCAGCCCTGTCCATAGGGATCAGAATTGAGAATTTCTGGATTTGCCGTCAGGGCGGCGTTTACGGCAACTACCTTCCCAGAAACTGGCGCATACAACTCTGAGACGCTCTTCGTGGATTCGACTTCTCCACAAACTTTGCCCGCACTGAGTACTTCGCCCACGTTAGGTAACTGGATATAGACGATGTCACCGAGGGCGCTCTGCGCGAAATCCGTGATTCCGATTCGCACACGAGATGCAACGTCGGTGGTCATGACCCATTCATGTTCCTTTGTGTACCGTAACGCTAGAGGTGCTTCTGACACGTCGATCTCCCATCAATGTTGTTCGGTGCTTTTTCAGGTTGTTAAGTGGATACCTTACTTTGCTTGTGCGATCGAACGCCATCCCAACTGAAAATAGGTCAGGCCAGTAATGAAATACAGAGCGATACCCCAAATTGCAAAACTCCAACCAAGAACGTAAGCCACTGAACCAAAAAATGAATCAGTCTGGGCAAGTAGTAGCAAAGGAAAGGCGTACATCAAATTGAATGTCGCGGCCTTGCCAAGATAGGTAACCTTGAAGGGGCCAATTCCCACACGCTTCATGGCCAGTGTCAACACGCCCAGAATGAAATCTCGACCGAGAAGGGCTATAGGAATCCACAGTGGTAGCGCATCTCGCAGATAGAGAACAATGAGCGTTGCCGCGATATAGATCCGATCTATTGCCGGATCCATTAATTCACCCAAGCGGGACTCTTGATTCCACGCTCTGGCTAATTTGCCATCAAAATAATCTGTGGCGCCTGCAACCATCAAAACGATAATGGCGGCCCCGTCCGCGTGTCGGCTTAATGCCAGGTAAATGAAGAGCGGCACCCCCAGGCCTCGCAAAAGGGTAAGGGCGTTGGGAACGGTTAGTACAGACATGTCGGGGCGACAGGATTTGAACCTGCGACACCCAGACCCCCAGCCTGGTGCGCTACCAAGCTGCGCTACGCCCCGGTGACGATTGCTCGCCTTGGTTGAATATTACTCGCGCTCGCGCACTCGTACCGATATTTGTATGGGAGTTCCGGGAAATCCGAACTCCTCTCGTAATCGTCGCTCGATAAACCGTCGATAGGAACCCTCGAGAAAACCGGTGGTAAATACAACAAAGCGTGGGGGCGCAATGCCAGCTTGAGTTGCATAGAGAATTTTGGGTTGTTTTCCCCCGCGAACAGGAGGAGGGGTGGCCGCGATAAGTGTGCCCAGGAAGGAGTTGAGGCGACTTGTCGGAATTCTCTTTTCCCAACTAGATAGCGCTGTTCGCAATGCCGGGGCAAGTCGATCCCGATGCCAGCCAGTTTTTGCTGCAAGATTTACCCGCTGTGCCCACTCAACTTGGTCGAGGTGGCGATCAACCTCGCGATCTAAGGCTATTTGCCTATCCTCATCGACTAGATCCCACTTGTTCATGACGATGATGAGAGCTTTACCTGCCTCCTCTACCATCGTAATAATTCGCAAGTCCTGTTCGGAAATTGGGGTCGAAGCATCCAGTACCACCACCGCGATTTCGGCTCGTTCCAGTGCCACTTGAGTTCTCAAGGTGGCGTAATAATCGGTCCCGCTAGCTTGATTGGCGCGTTTGCGAATTCCTGCCGTATCAATAAATCTCCAGATAGATCCACCCAATTCAATTAATTCATCCACCGGATCGCGGGTAGTTCCGGCCACTTCATCGACAAGTGATCGGGTTGTCCCAGACAAAACATTGAGCAGGCTCGATTTGCCAACGTTAGGCCGACCGATTAAAGCAACTCTGCGGTAGCCATCTTGGCTCTGTGCCGCGCCCACTTCGGGCAATACCTGCACGATTTTATCCAAGAGGTCTCCGCTAGCGCGACCATGGAGTGCAGATACGAAGTGCGGTTCCCCCAGACCTAAATTCCAGAGTGCATGGGCCTGCCCCTCTTCGGCTGGGCCATCCACCTTATTGGCAACGAGAATAATCGGCTTTTTCATTTTGCGAAGTTCGCGGATGAGAATGTCGTCTTCATCGAGCGCGCCTACTTGCGAATCAATAACAAGGGCAAGGACGTCGGCCTCTTGCATTGCCAACTCCGCAATCCCGCTGACTCCGACCGAAATTCCATCCGGTTTGGCTTCCCATCCACCGGTATCCATCACCATGAACGCTCTACCGTTCCATTCACACTCGTAGGTGACTCGGTCTCGCGTGACACCTGGTGTGTCTTCCACGATCGCTTCACGTCGTCCCAGGAATCGGTTGATAAGCGTTGATTTGCCCACATTTGGCCTTCCCAGAAGCGCCACGATCGGAAGACCGAGCAGTTGGCGTTCCTTGAGAAGTTCCCAGATTCTCTGTGCCGTTTCGGGAAGAGAAAGCTCTGTTGAATCAATAATGATTGCGTCGGCGGCGACCATTAAAGGCGAGGCTTTGCGGGTTGAATCCAGAAGATCGCGTTGGGCCAGAGATTGCCCAACATCTACGGTTGAATGAATGTGCTCGGGAGATTGGATCTCCATTTCTCGGCGCTGGGCCCGGGCCGAAAGGTCGGCGGTGAGGAATATTTTCAAAGCAGCATCTGGGGCAACTACAGTTCCAATATCTCGACCTTCAACCACGATTCCGCGGAGAGAGTTGGCAATTAGCCGATGCTGCAATTCCAAAAGATGCTCGCGGACTTCGGGAATGGCGCTAATAAGACTGACGTGTTCGGTTACCGATTGGGTGCGGATCGCGTCAGTAATGTTGATGTCGGCGCAGAATATCTCTGGCATTTGCGGGTTTGTAACGAACCTAAGCGGATATTTTTTGAGGGCAGCTACGATCTCACCAGGCTCGGACAGGTTCTCCCTTTGAGCCAACCAGGTTGACCCTCGATAGAGAGCTCCCGTATCTAGATACTCCCATTTTGCACGATTTGCCAGGGCGCGCGAAGTGCTAGATTTTCCTGCTCCGCTTGGGCCATCTAACGCTACAACAATGCCCATCGGGCGAGTCTAGTCGCTCACGCCATTACCAAATCTCCAAGATATCCAGTCAGAGATCACTATCGCGGTGAATGCACATTCCATCCGTGCTGCAATAAATGACTGCCTAAACGTTCGGCATCACTGAGTGACAACGCCAGGGTGACGAGGCCAGTGAATTGTCCCGGCGAGTGCTCGATAGAGAGATCTTCTACGTTGACCTGCGCGCTGGCACACTCTTGGAAGAGCGCGGCCAATTGGCCGGGCTTATCTTCGATCACGATCGGAAGGTAGGCGTAATCGCGAGGGCGCCCACCATGCTTACCCGGAATGCGTTGACGTCCAATACGTCCTTGCAGAATGAAATTTTCAATTGCCTCATCATTGTCAAATCTGTCAATGAGACGGGCAAGGTCCGCATTCATCTGCAGAAGTAGCGGTTTAATCTTCTCCCGATTCATCGAAATTATTTCTCGCCATAATTGAGGATCCGAAGCCGCAATTCGCGTTGTGTCCTTTATCCCCTGACCCGAGAGCGCAAACCACGCTTCAACCCCACTGCGAAGTTGCATTGCCAGCAAAGAAGCCGAAATCTGCGGTAAGTGGGATAACAGAGCCACTGCCGAGTCGTGTTCGTGCGCACTCATCTGAATGGGGATGGCGCCCAAGGTATGGATCAAATCGACGACCACGGGGAGAACGTCATCATCGGTGGCCGCCGTTGGAGTAAATATCCATGGTCGACCTACAAAGAGATCCGAACGGGCGGCTTCCGGTCCTCCGATTTCACGACCCGCCATAGGGTGAGTCCCGCAGAAACGCCGTGAAAGGGCTCCCAAAGATTCAATTTCAAGCAAAGGTTTAGTCATAACACTGCCGACATCCATAAATGTCGCTTGAGGATTTAGGTCAAATTCCGATTTAATAACGGCGCCGAGCTGAGAAGAGGGCAGAGCCAAGATCACCAGGTCAACCAAATCTGTGGAAATACTGTTGACCAAGTCATTGGCAAGTGATGCCCTCTTAGAATCCGAATCCGTCATCTCCACGCCAATGCCCCGGGCAGAGAGAGCCAACGCAATCGAGGTGCCAATTAGGCCAGAGCCGACAATTCGAACACCCTTCATTGGGCCAGATCACGCCTAAGTGCGATGGCACCTTTGAGGTAAATATGGGTGATTTCGTCGGCTTTGGCACGTGTATTGCAGTGGAGCATCACTCGAATAATGCGATTCAAGGCACCTGGAACATCAATTTCAGAGGCGCAGATTAAGGGCACCGCGCCGAAACCAATCTCCCTAGCCGCGGCGGCCGGAAAATCGGCGTTAAGATCTGGAGTTGCCGTAAAAATAACCGAAATCACTTCAGATGCCACAAGGCTATTGGCCGCCATAACTTCGTTCAGTAACTCCTTCACGCCAGCATGGATCTCCTCAACCGTATTGGCCTCAACCTGAATAGCCCCACGGATAGCGCGAACGTTCATCTTCCAAGGCTATCCTGCCAGGCATTGAGGCGGCATCACCTTGTGCGCGTTTCTTGTTTTATTCTTATAAAAATATAGCGGTATAACTATTTATCGGTTTATTCCTTTAAGTCGGCTCCCTCAAAATCCTCCGAACCCATAATGTCGATAAAGCAACTTGGAAAATTGGATCTGAGCCCAACAAGTGGGGAACAAAATCGATATGTCGCTAATACAACTGCCCGGGTAAGTCGCTTTATCAATTTATCTATATCATGAAGGTACGATAATGTCGCTATATCGTTATAAGTCTAAAGCCTTATGTAGGTTTATCAATTCAACATCGTTCAAATCCCTCCACCGTCCCTCGAGCACGTCTCCTAAAAGAATGGGACCAAAACGAGTGCGGATAAGCCGCAGCACATCTACTCCGACAGCTTCCATCAGACGACGGATAATGTGATAGCGACCCTCATGGATAGTCACTTCGATCCAGGTGGGCGAGAGAGTCTTAAACTCCAATACTCGTCCCAATCCATCTTCCAACTCGACCCCTTTAAGCAGCGAGCTCTGCGCGTTTTTGGGGAGAACGCCGGCAAATTCTATGAGGTAAGTCTTCTCTAATCCATAGGAGGGGTGGGTCGCCCGGAAGGTCATCTCGCCATCATTGGTCAGCAGAATTAGACCCTCACTCTCCTTATCAAGTCGCCCCACATGGAAAAGCCGTTCCGTACGAAGAGAGATGAAGTCAGACAGGGATGGCCTCCCCTCGGGGTCATACATGGTAGATACGACACCCCTAGGCTTATGAAGTGCTAGATAAGTCTTAGTTGTACTTGCGTTGATTGTCTCACCGTCAACCATTACCTTACACTTTTCAGGATCGATCTTGGTACCCAACTCTCGAATTGTCGCCCCATCGACGGAGACGCGCCCGTCCTGTATGAGTTCATCGGCTCCGCGGCGGCTGGTTATACCTGCATCAGCAATAACTTTATTGAGTCGAGTCAGAGCCATCGGGGATTCCAATCCAGTGCAGACCGTTACATGCCCCTACAAGCAGGCTAATTGCCCCACTCTACCCAAGTTCTGATTAATCAGTGAGCGCGCCCAATATCTCATCCAGGCGATCCAAATCCGGCAGATAAGGCGCGAGAGCTGGCAAGTCCTCCAGAGTGTTAAGTCCCAGGCGTTCGAGAAAATAGGTCGTTGTCCGATAAAGAATCGCCCCGGTCTCGTGCTCAAGCCCGGATTCCTCGACCAATCCCCTGGTAACCAGGGTTTTCATCACCGCTTCGACATTGACCCCGCGGATGGCTGATACTCGGGCGCGAGAGACAGGTTGGCGATAGGCGATGACCGCAAGAGTTTCTAAGGCGGCCTGAGTCAGTCGAGACTGCTGGCCATCGAGGACGAATTTCTCAACCACTGCTGAATATTCGGGGCGACTATAAAATCGCCAGCCTCCAGAAATCTGTCGAAGTTCAAATCCATTGCCTGCATAACTTTGGACCAGAGTGGCAAGTGCCGAGACAATATCCTCAATCGAGGAAGAAAGAACCTTGGCCAGCGTCTCCTCTGCCACCGGTTCATCGATCACCATCAAAATGGCTTCAATCGAATGTTCAAGTTCAGGATTAGACATCTATCTCCTCCTCCGTCTCACTGATTTCCAGACCTGCTGGTATATCAAATTCGCCGCCAGCCTCAATCTCTCCAAGGTCCGAGCCGACCCAACTAATTTGTAGTTCTCCAAGGGAGGCTACCTGATCGAAACGGAGAGTGCCGAGCCGATATAAATCCAGGAGAGCCAAAAAGCGGGCTACCACAACCAGGGTGCTCTCTGCTTCGGCCACGAGATGGCGAAAACTCATCGACCGAGTTCGTCGCAGAGTCTCAACGACCCACTTGGACTCCTCTGCCACACTCACTAGCGGAAGGTGGAGGTGTTCCATTGCAATTGTGGCGTTGAGCTTAGGGGCTAATACAC
>JBBRSY010000080.1:0-6743 GCA_038244965.1 Candidatus Nanopelagicales bacterium
ACTCGTACTTGAGGATGCGGTGGCTTTTTCTGGTGTTTCAAAGTATCCGGCCCGCATTAAGTGCGCGTTGTTAGCGTGGATGGCATTTAAAGATGCTGCAGTGCAGGTGCAAGGAAAAATTCACTAGGTTCATAAGGCTCATCAAGTAGATAACTGGAGGTAGGTTGCAATGCTGGCGAATATCGATGATGTAACTGAGGCGATGAAGGATGTTGTTGATCCCGAACTCGGAATCAACGTGGTAGACCTCGGCCTTATCTACGACATCATGGTTGATGAGAGCAACATTGCTGTCTTGAACATGACGTTAACTTCCGCAGCATGTCCTTTGCAGGATGTAATTGAGGACCAGACGCGTGCAGCACTCTCCCAATTAACAAGTGATGTTCGAATCAATTGGGTATGGATGCCACCTTGGGGGCCAGATAAGATTTCCGATGACGGCCGTGATCAGTTGCGGGCGCTAGGGTTCACGGTTTAAGGCGTGTCAGGTCAATCGGCTTGGGTCTCATTTCGCTCCATGATGGCCGACCCGTCGGTAAAGAATCAGAAACTTAAGCCAGGAACAATTCGACGAATTGGCACCTTTGCCAGACCCTATAAATGGCAGATAGTTTTCTTTCTAATCACCGTGGTGATCGATGCGGTCCTCGTAGTAGCGACGCCATTACTTCTACGTCGATTGATTGATAAAGGTGTCATACCTCACGATGGTCCACTCGTTACGCGACTGGCCATAATGGTTGGACTCTTAGCGATCGCGGATTCGCTTATGAGCATTATTGGCCGTTGGTTTTCCTCGCGTATAGGGGAAGGGCTGATTTACGATCTGCGATCTTTAGTTTTCTCGCATGTTCAACGACAGTCGATCGCCTTTTTCACGCGAGCCCAAACAGGGGCACTGATAACTCGAATCAATTCGGATGTAATCGGCGCGCAACAGGCATTCACTGCGACCCTTTCAGGAGTCGTGAGCAATATTGTCAGTTTGGTTCTGGTATTAATCACCATGCTCGTCTTGTCCTGGCAAATCACCATCGTTTCCCTGGTATTGCTGCCACTTTTTCTTCTTCCCACAAAATGGGTGGGTAGAAAACTGCAAGGACTAACTAGGCAGTCCTTTCAATTGAACGCGGAAATGTCCAGCACGATGACCGAGCGTTTCAATGTTTCAGGGGCGATGCTGGTCGCACTTTATGGAGAACCCAAAAGGGAACATGAATACTTTTCGAGCAGAGCCAGACGCGTTGCCGATATTGGTATATCGATAGCTCTGCTAAACCGGATTTTCTTCATATCCCTGACAAGTGTGGCGGCGATTGCGACTGCTTTTGCCTACGGTATCGGCGGACATCTCGCAATTTCGGGTGCAGTTACGATTGGAACCCTGCTTGCGATCACCGCTCTGCTTTCCCGCTTGTATGGACCTCTGACCGCCCTTTCGAATGTGCGTATTGATGTAATGACAGCCCTGGTTTCATTTGAGCGCGTCTTTGAAGTTCTCGATCTCACGCCCATGGTTCAAAACCGGCCGAGTGCGATTGATTTATCGCCGGAGAATTCCAGCGTTGAATTTCGACATGTAAATTTCTCCTATCCACGGGCTGAGGAAATCTCTCTTGCATCTCTTGAGTCCGCGTCACGTCCCGAACTTGTACCAAGCGGCGAGGTCCTTAAGGACATCTCTTTTATTGCCAAACCTGGGACTATGACCGCCCTCGTCGGTCCCTCTGGTGCGGGCAAAACGACAATTAGCGCACTTATTCCCCGTCTTTACGATGTGACGGGCGGCGCCCTACTCGTCGGAGGACACGACGTTAAAGATTTAACGTTAGAGAGTCTGCGCAGTTCTATCGGTGTAGTGATGCAAGATGCCCATCTTTTTCACGACACCATTGGCGAGAATTTGCGTTATGCAAAGCCGGGGGCAACGCAGGATGAGATGCGCATCGCATGCCAGGCCGCACGAATATGGTCGCTAGTTGAGTCGCTGCCAAACGGCTTTGACACAATGGTGGGCGAGCGAGGTCACAGGCTTTCGGGAGGGGAGAAGCAACGCCTGGCGATCGCACGATTGTTATTGAAGTCACCAGCGGTGGTTATTTTGGATGAGGCCACGGCACATTTGGATTCAGAAAATGAATCCCTCGTGCACGAGGCGCTGCGGGTGGCATTGAAGGGACGAACCAGCATTGTTATTGCGCACCGCTTAAGCACTGTGATGGAGGCAGATCAGATTCTGGTCCTCGATGGTGGGAGAATTGTCGAACGAGGTACCCACGAAGAGTTGGTCAACGCCAAAGGTTTATATGCTGATCTCTATGCTAGGCAGGATTTAACGAGCTCTGCGCAAGAGTAATCGGCCATAGCCGACAAGACCGGCAAAAAACGCCCATTGCAAGGCGTAGGCCATGTGCGGACCATCGGTCAATTCTGGCAACTCAACTGGCACGGCGGGAGTCATCTTGGAATCGGATGCAGTTAGAAGATCTAGATAGAAGTCTTCAGTTCTTACCGAGTTTTTGCTCTGCGCATTCCATTTGCTAATCAGATGTTTGCTCTCAGGATTGATGGCGAAAAAGGACCCTTGTGGGAGAGAATTTTCCAGACGAATGCGTCCAGTTAGGGATACGAGATTCGGGGAGGTCATGGGCAAGACTGGAGTCACGGTCGCGCTCTTGCCAGGTGCAATCCACCCGCGGTCTATCCAGAAAGTTCTACCTACGCCGTCGGTGAATAGCGTCAACAAATCAAATCCATATACCCCTTGTGAATATTGATTTCTCAGAAGAATGTGATGATCGGGATTGAATCTGCCTGTCACTGAGACTTTACGCCATTCAGCCCCAACCACATTGGGCTCGATCGCTTCTAAAGTCGTAATGGGTTGATCAACGTGGGAAGCAATCACAAAATTACGATGATGTCGAGCAACACCCCGTGCATATTGCCAGTTGCTAGCCCAGAGACAGAGCCCAATAAGAACGAGAGCCAGAATCGTCGTAGTTATTGCGTGGGATTCCTTCCCACGCGATTTAGGGAAGGGTTCGCTTTTTGTCATTTATTACTGCGGCGCCCGGGAGAAGGGTCTCTCGGCCAGCGTTCGCCATAACAACAGCAAAATACGGAAGAAGCAGCGCCCCCGCTAGGGCGACCCATCGATAGGGATTGGGAAGGAATACCGCGGCAATGAAACATGCCGTACGTATCATCATGGAAAAGAAATATCGTCTCTGGCGAGCTGGCAAATCGCTACTAAGGCTAGGTTGCGCGCTCGTGATGTCATGAATCTCCTCGGCCATAACGCAACAGTACGCTCTTCTTTTGAAACTGGCTCGTTGGCGTAGTGAAGACCCCTTCGGCGTGGAAATTCCTATTTACGCCCTGGTAGCCAGTAAGTTCTAGCCATGAGCCAACCGATAGCTGTGATCACTGGGGGCAACAGGGGTATTGGTCTGGCAATTGCCGAAGAGTTGCGGGATTGCGGATTCCTTGCCATTGTCACCTTTCGCACGGGCTATCCACCGGAAGGATTCAACGCGGTAAAAATGGATGTCACCTCATCCGAAAGTGTTGATTCCGCCTTTGCGGAGATCGAGGCAAATTTTGGAATTCCAGAGGTCATCGTCGCCAACGCGGGTATTACCAAGGACACACTCGTTATGCGCATGAGTGATGAGGATTTCATGGAAGTGATCGACGCAAATCTCACTGGTGCCTTCCGGGTCGCACGGAGAGCCACCCGCGGCCTGCTGAAACTGAAGAAAGGACGGCTGATTTTTCTAGGAAGCGTAATTGGAGGCGTAGGTTCTGCGGGTCAAGTCAATTACGCGGCAAGCAAATCCGGTTTAGTTGGTATGGCTCGCTCCTTTGCGCGCGAACTCGGCAGTCGTGGAATCACCGCCAATGTTGTGGCCCCAGGTTTTGTAGAGACAGATATGACTTCTGGATTGGATGAAAAGCGACGAACAGAGATCGCGGCATCAGTGCCCCTCGGTCGCTTCGCCTCGGCAGAGGAAATTGCCCGAGTCGTGGGATTCGTTGCCTCAGAGAAAGCCTCGTATATAACAGGTGCTTTGATACCGGTAGATGGCGGACTAGGAATGGGACACTAAAAATGGGAATTCTTCAAGGGAAAAATATTCTGGTGACTGGTGTTCTCACCGATGCGTCGATTGCATTTCATGTTGCGCGCCTGGCACAGGAGGAAGGTGCGAACGTTGTTCTCAGTTCCTTCGGACGTGCCTTTCGAATAACAGAACGGATTTCAGCTCGACTGCCGCAACTCGCCCCCGTCATCGAACTCGACGTAACAAATGATGAAGACCTAGCGGCCCTTTCCAAAAGAGTAAGCGCATTTCTTCCAACACTTGACGGAGTGGTTCACTCGATTGCATTTGCCCCTGAGGCCGCTCTCGGTGGCAATTTCCTCAACACCACCTGGCCAGATGTTGCCACCGCTGTCCAAGTTTCCGCTTTTTCCCTTAAATCCTTGACAATGGCCGCGCGTCCATTGTTTGCCGGTGGGGCATCGGTGGTCGGATTAGATTTTGATGCCACGGTGGCATGGCCCAAATACGACTGGATGGGTGTTGCCAAGGCGGCCCTTGAATCCACGACTCGGTATTTAGCCCGAGATCTCGGACCTGAGAATGTGCGAGTGAATTTGGTGGCTGCCGGACCATTGCGGACGATTGCCGCCAAATCAATCCCCGGTTTTGAAATGTTCGAGTCCCTCTGGAATCAACGCTCGGCCCTAGAGTGGGACTTCAACGACCCGGTGCCTGCGGCCCAAGCTGCCGTTGTCCTACTTTCCGACTGGATGCCCAAAACAACAGGGGAGATCATCCACGTTGACGGAGGAGTGCACGCAATCGGCGGCTAAGAGCCCCAATTTCTCGTAATCGGGCCCCTCTAGTACTCTTACCCCAGACCAGTGGCGGAGCCACTGCAAGAGGAGTCACCGCTCCCACCTTATTTGCCGCGGCGAACAGGTAAGTCAGGCCCGAAAACTGGGCCTTTTGCGGTGCTCGCGATTGCAGCGACTTTTCACCTGGCACCGTAGTAAGAGCCACTCGTCACGAAGGAGTATTTATCAGCACTGAAGCCCGCATCAATGATCGCATTCGCGTCCCTCAAGTTCGTCTCATCGGACCTACCGCTGAACAAATTGGAGTCGTCGATATCGATACCGCTTTGAGGATGGCAGATGAAATCGGTCTTGACCTTGTTGAGATCGCACCGGATGCCACTCCGCCCGTATGCAAGATTATGGATTTCGGAAAGTACAAGTACGAAATCGCACAGAAGGCCCGGGAGGCGCGGCAGAACCAGACCCACATTGTGGTTAAAGAGGTTCGGATGCGACCCAAGATCGAAAGTCACGATTATGAGACCAAAAGGGCCCATATCGAGAAATTTCTTAAGGGTGGCGACAAGGTGAAGATAACGATGCAATTTCGTGGTCGTGAGCAGACTAGGCCAGAGTTGGGATACCGACTTTTGCAAAAACTTGCTCAAGACATTATCGAATTCGGTTTTGTGGAATTTGCGCCCAAACAAGAGGGTCGCAATATGACCATGGTTCTGGGTCCGACCAAACGAAAGACGGAGGCAGTTGCTGAGCAGAAGGCAGCGCGTAAGGCTAAGGCTGATGCGGTGGCGAAGGAACAAGCAGGAGAGTAAAAATTTTTAATTTGTACCAACGAGAGGATCGCGAAAATGCCAAAGATGAAAACGCACAGCGGCGCTAAGAAGAGGTTCCGTGTGACTGGATCTGGAAAGATCATGCACGAGCGAGCTGGCAAGCGCCACCTTCTTGAGCACAAATCTTCGCGACTTACGCGCCGGCTGTCCAATGATGCAGCAGCCAAACCATCAACGACTTTTACAGCCAAGCGCATGCTTGGTTTGAAGTAAGGAGCGGCACATAAATGGCAAGAGTAAAACGTGGCGTTCATGCCGCAAAGAAACGTCGTACAACACTCGAACGTGCCAGCGGATATCGTGGACAACGCTCGCGCCTCTATGCGAAAGCAAAAGAGCAACTTACGCACTCAATGGTCTATGCATTTAATGACCGTAAAGATAAGAAGGGCGATTTCCGCCAACTATGGATCCAGCGCATCAATGCGGCAAGCCGTGCAAATGGCCTGACGTATAACCGCTTGATTCAGGGCTTGAAGGCCGCCGGCGTCGAGGTAGACCGTCGCGTTCTCTCCGAACTGGCGACAAATGAGCCAGAGACATTCAAGACGCTGGTTGAAGTTGCTCGCAAGAGCCTGGTTTAATAACTACAGCGCTTTCCAATGATTGAGAGCCTTCATTCGCCGCATATCGCGCGAGTGAAGGCTCTTCTTGGTTCAAGGGGAAAAAAGGAACGGCGCGAATCGGGGCTCTTCATTGCCGAAGGCCTTCAGTTCCTCCGTGAGGCGGTAAAAGTCGGATCAAGTCCAAAGATTGAAACCCTTTATCTGACGACTGGTGCACGTTTGAAACTGGCCGCAGAAGGTGTAGAGATCAGCCACCTGAACACAATTGATGTGAGTGAGGCGGTAATGCGGGAAATGGGAGAGACGGCCACCCCGCAAGGGATTATCGGTCTTTGCCGATTGAACGATTTGTCTATGAAAGATCTGGAGATTGCACCCAACAAGAAATACATTTACCTTCACGAAATTCAAGATCCAGGAAATGCTGGGACAATTCTGCGGACCGCCGACGCAACGGGTTTTTCGGGCGTG
>JBBRSY010000081.1:0-6739 GCA_038244965.1 Candidatus Nanopelagicales bacterium
ATGAGGTTCTGGCATCTGAAGGAGTAACTGATTTAGATAATTATTCGGTAGTGCCCGGCACCAAGGATTTTCTTACCGATTTCTTTCTTGATTAAGATATGAATATCCCGGCAATTGACCTGGTGCTCTGGGTGATAAGTGCCTGGATGACCGTAGGGCTGCTGGGAATTGTTGCATTACACAAGTTCGCCCTTGTTTCGCGGATCTTTTTCCCGATTGGCGCACTCGCAGGTTTGGTCCTTGCCATCGTCGCCATACGCGCATTGGGCAGCGGAAAGGTGGAGACCAAGCGGCTTGCCTTGGGCCTACCGCAATTGCCCTTCCATCTACGCCTGGATGCGCTATCTGCCTTTTTTCTTCTCGTGATCGGTCTGGCTAGTTTTGGGATCTCACTCTTCGCCGCGGGATATTTTAGAGCCGGAGAAGGTACGGCGCCTGGATTGCTCTGCTTGGAGTTCCATTTCTTTCTTGCGAGCATGGCATTGGTTCTCATAGCTGATGATGCGTATGCATTTATGGTTGCATGGGAGAGTATGGCTCTAGCTTCCTACTTCTTAGTAACGGCAAACCATCGCATTCCAAAAATACGTGCCGCAGGATTTCTTTACCTATTGATTGCTCACATTGGAGCCATCGCGATCCTCCTCTGCTTTGGCGTTCTTCAAGCAAATACCGGTGATTACACCTTTGCAAATATGAGGGCTCAGAACTTGTCGACCTTCTGGGCTTCGGCAGCGTTCCTGCTGGCAGTTGTTGGCTTCGGGGCCAAGGCCGGCGTATTGCCTTTGCACGTATGGTTACCTGAGGCACACCCAGCCGCGCCTTCGCCGGTCTCAGCCTTGATGAGTGGGGTAATGCTCAAAATGGCGATTTATGGACTGCTACGCGTCACCTTCGATCTGCTGCATCTGCACATTTGGTGGTGGGGTGTAATTGTCTTGGTCATTGGCCTGTCTACGGCCATATTCGGAGTCATCTTCGCATCGGTCCAAGTTGAAATGAAAAGACTGCTTGCCTACTCATCGATCGAGAATATCGGACTTCTTTTCGCCGCTATGGGCCTTGCCCTCCTATTTCGCTCGTACGGTATGAATGCCTTTGCGGCATTAGCTCTGACCGCCTGTCTCTTTCATGTTCTCGGCCACGCCCTCTTTAAAAGCCTGCTCTTTTTGACAACTGGCTCTGTACTACATGCCACTGGCGAGCGAAATCTGGGACGTCTGGGTGGGCTCATTCGGTACATGCCATGGGTTGCTTGGTTGGCTTTCATCGGCGTACTTGCGAGTTCGGGCCTTCCGCCCTTTTCCGGCTTTGTTTCAGAGTGGTTACTTCTCCAGAGTTTCCTCTTCACACCTGGATTGCCGCAACCATTTTTAAATATGCTCATTCCCATCGCAACTGCATCGATTGCCTTAACTGCCGCACTCGCTGGATATGCAATGGTGAAATTCTTTGGGGTTATCTTTCTCGGTCAACCGCGAGAGGAGAAATTAAGTCAAGCTCACGATCCCGGATATTTTGAAAAAATCGGAATGGCATGGCTTGCACTCTTAACCATTGGACTGGGTCTTGCGCCCAATGTCCTACTGCACTTGATTGATCCCGTTACCAAAGGGCTTGTGGGCGTTGGTTTGTCCCATCGTGCCAGCGCCAATGGCTGGTGGTTGCTTACGCCTACCTCCATGGTTCGAGCTAGTTACGGGCCGCTTTACTTTTTGATCGGTGTGGCAAGTACCTGTGCTATCGCCTTCGTGCTCGTCCGCCTCCTCTATCACGCCCGCTTGCGTCGCTCTGCTCCATGGGGTGGCGGACACCCCTGGAGAAATTCCCGAATGCAAGATACAGCGGAGGGGTATGGACAGCCCATTCGGCAGATTTTTGAGCCTTTCTTTCATTTGGATCGCCATCTTCCCAAGCCAGAAGACACCGCGCCGGAATATCACGTTGTGGTGAGCGACAAATTTTGGGAAGGCGTTTTCATGCCGATCGCTCGTGCCACAGAATATGTATCGGCAAAAGTCGGCAAACTTCAGCAAGGGCGAATTGCTATTTATCTTCTCTATAGCTTCGTCACGCTTCTGGTCATTCTTCTCCTGGTTCCGATGGCGACACGATGACCAAAGTATTTTCACAGTTCATTTCTATTGTCACCCCCATCCTTTTGGCTCCGATGCTTTTGGGATGGGTAAATCAGGTTCGCGCCTGGCTTGCCAACCGAAGTGGTGCGGGTATATTCCAGCCGTATCGAATGCTTCACAAACTATTTAATAAAGATTCAGTCATGGCAAGCACCGCATCGCCACTGTTTCGCTTTGTCCCGTACCTGATGTTTGGATGCATGCTGTTGGCAAATGCCATTATTCCAACCCTGTCGACTGACTTGCCGCTGGCATCCGCGGCTGACGCGATTGCCTTGGTGGGTCTCTTCGCACTGGCGCGAATCTTCATCTCTTTAGCCGCGATGGATATTGGCACGGCTTTTGGAACGATGGGCGCCAGGAGAGAAATGTTGGTTGGATTTCTGGCAGAGCCTGCCCTCCTTACAGTTCTCTTTTCTGCCTCTCTAATCGGTCAGTCCACCTCACTCACTACGATCGTGGAGGCCGTGGCTCACAAGCACTTTGCCATATACCCCAGTTTAGTTTTTGCGGGCATGGCTTTCATACTGGTTTTTCTAGCCGAAAATTCTCGAGTTCCGGTCGACAATCCGGCAACACATTTGGAATTAACAATGATTCACGAGGCTTTGATCCTCGAATATTCCGGCCGCCATCTCGCGCTGATGGAATGGACCGCATCGCTGAAACTTTTCGCCTATTCCACACTAGGAATCGCACTGTTCTTGCCATGGGGAATTGCGCAAAAGGCAACGCCTTCGAGTTTATTGGTGGCTCTTCCTTCTCTGGCGCTGAAATTGACCCTCATAGGCGTTGTCCTTGCCGTGGTTGAGACATTTTCGGCCAAGTTGCGGATATTTAGAGTGCCAGAATTCCTTGCGACAGCATTTCTTTTAGGTGTGATCGGCATGCTTACCCACATTCTGTTGGGGACCTGAGATATGACCACACTTAGCATCCAACTGGTTAACTTGTTCGCAGCATTTCTACTGATGCTTGCCTTCGCCATGCTTGCCCAGCGTCGTGTCCTATCTCTAGTCAATCTCTACGCTTTGCAAGGTCTAACCGTCGTCGCCGCAACCACCGTAGTTGCCCATGTGACGCACCAACAACATCTCTACTATTCGGCCGGTTTGACGCTCGCTCTCAAGGTCTGCTTTATTCCTTGGATTTTGCACCGATTGATCAAACGTTTAAATGTCCGATGGGATGTGGAAACGTTAATAAATATTCCGAGCACCATGCTGGTCGGAATCGTGCTGGTGGTTTTTGCATTCAACTTGGCGTTACCTATTTCAAAACTCTCATCCTCTGTAGTGCCAGGAACGTTAGGGATCGCCCTTGCTTGTGTCCTGCTGTCTTTCATGATGATGATTACCCGATCTAAGGCACTACCCCAAGTAATTGGGTTTCTAGCCATGGAGAACGCACTCTTTTTCGCCGCTACATCTGCCACATATGGCATGCCGATGGTCGTCGAACTAGGAATTGCGCTGGATGTCCTTGTAGGAGTTTTCATACTCGGGGTGTTCCTGTTCCAGATCAGCGAACAATTTGAGAGTCTGGATATTCATCATCTTGAGAATTTGAAGGAAGATTAAATGAGTCCCTTAGTCTTGGTCCTGATTTCGCCGTTGGTCGGGGCGTTGGTTCTGGCACTCCTTGGGCAGCGACCATATGGTCGTGACATTAATGTTGTATTCAGTTTCGCAACATTCTTGGCATCGGCCTTTCTTACCGCGCGAATAGTCGCCAATGGATCGGTATTTGCTCTCGACCAGCAATTTTTTATCGATTCATTGAATGTATTTCTGGTTACTTTAACTACACTTATTGGTTTCACGACGTCTATCTTCTCGCGTCCCTACATGCGCATAGAAGAAGAGCGCGGAAAAATGTCTCCAAACAGAATGCGTTTGTATTTCAGCATGTATCAGCTCTTCAATTTCTGCATGCTGCTGGCACTAACTACCAACAACATGGGCATCCTTTGGGTGGCTATGGAGGCGGCAACTTTGACGACGGTGCTGCTTGTATCTGTATACAGAACGCCCGCAAGCTTGGAGGCCGCTTGGAAGTACTTCATTCTGTGCGGAGTTGGAATTGCGCAGGCTCTTTTTGGAACGATCTTGCTTTACATGGCGGCGCAGCGTGTTATTGGAGAGGGCCGCAATCCGATGCTCTGGACTAATTTGAATGCCGTGAAATTTCATCTTAACCCGGTGATTATGTCGTTGGCTTTCGTCTTTCTATTGGTGGGTTACGGAACTAAAGTCGGACTTGCTCCATTGCATAACTGGTTGCCGGACGCTCATGCCGAAGGTCCCACGCCGATTTCGGCGGTTTTATCTGGATTACTCCTTAACGTCGCCTTATACGCTGTGATTCGGTGCAAGGTTCTTACAGATGGCGCACTGGGCAATCATTTCGCTGGGTATCTAATGATTGGGTTTGGCCTACTTTCTGTTCTCGTCGCGGCATTTTCGCTATTGCGCCAGAAAGACATCAAGCGGATGTTCTCCTATTCCTCCATTGAACACATGGGATTAATGACTTTTGCATTTGGCATGGGCGGCCCGATTGCGAATTTTGCTGGCTTACTACACATGACGGTGCACGCCCTTTCTAAGTCCGCAGTTTTCTACGCAGTGGGCCATGCCGCACAGAAGGCTGGTTCACAAATCATGGATCAGATTCGTGGGTTAATGAAGATCAGCCCGACAGTTGGATGGGGCCTGATGATGGGAACTCTGGCGATTTTGGGTATGCCACCTTTTGGCGTATTTGCCAGCGAATTCTTGATTTTGACGAGTGCAATGCGGCAATTGCCTTGGGCAACACCATTGCTTCTTCTTGGTTTGGGAGTTGCATTCGCGGCGATATTTAGCCGGGTGCAACCGATGGTGTTTGGTGAAACCAATGTGAAGCGTCTGCCACACGCGCCGGCATTACTACCAGTTTTCCTCCATCTCGGGCTGGTACTGATGTTAGGTCTTTACATCCCGGGCTACTTGAACACATGGTTTCTCCAAGCCGCGAAGATTATTGGAGGGTAAGGCTATGGATATCAGAGATCTAGAATTAGCAGTTTCTCCCATAAATGCGCCTTTTTCGATCTTTCGTGCCAACGTAAACGTGGCTGAATGGGAGTCGGCTGCGCTGGCCATCGCAGAGAATCACGGGCGTTTAATCACACTTTGGGCCAGCCAAAAGAGAGCGGGGAAGTTTGTGGTGTCGGCTGTCTACGAAATGCAAGACGGCCAGTTGCTCTGGCTAGATCTTGCTCTTGCGAAGGCTTCGGAAAACTATCCGGATATCTCGACCTTCTTCCCAGCAGCCATTCGGATGCAGCGAGCAGTGAAGGACTTGTTGGGTCTGGTTGCAGAAGGTACCGCCGATGACCGGTCATTGCTCAATCACGGTGCCTGGCCTGATCGTTATTATCCTCTTCGAAAAGAATTCGACGGTGAAGAAACCTCAAATTGGCCTCAAGTTGATGACTTCCAATTTGTTCAAGTGTCAGGGGAGGGCGTACACGAAATTGCAGTGGGACCAGTCCATGCAGGAATCATTGAACCTGGGCATTTTAGATTCTCGGTAGTTGGCGAGAAGACTCTTCGATTGGAGGAACGACTGGGATATGCGCACAAGGGACTAGATAAAGCATTCGAAAGGTTCACCGCGCAGGACGGATACAAACTTGCCGGTCGAATGTCGGGAGACTCCACCGTTGCATACTCTTGGAGCTATTGCATGGGCCTGGAAAGTATTAGGAAATGCCAGGTGCCCAAGCGAGCCGTGTGGCTAAGGGGAGTCGCGCTCGAGCGAGAGAGGGTGGGCAATCACTTAGGTGATCTGGGCGCGATCGGAAATGATGCTGGCTTTGCCTTCGGTCTTTCTCAGTTCATGCGTCTTCGGGAGGATTGGCTGCGTGTGAATAAGCAGATCTTTTCGCACCGTCTGATGATGGATTACATCTGCCCCGGCGGAGTTGAAAGAAACGTAAGCGTCGAAGGTCTTGCGCAAATTCTCGCACAATGCCGTGCGTTGGAAAAGGAGGTACGGCTACTTCAAGAAATTTATGATGACCATTCCGGCTTGCAAGATCGTTTTCTGACAACGGGCACAGTTTCCAACGAATTAGCAACAACACTAGGACTTACTGGATTAGCGGGGCGCGCCAGTGGAATTGCGCGAGATGTGCGAACGAGTTCTCCGTCGGCACCGTACACTGAAATTTCTGTGAATATTTCCGTGCGAATGACCGGAGATGTCTCAGCACGTGTCGATGTACGCTTTGACGAGATTTACGAATCACTGCGGCTAATTAAATCCTTGGTGGAGAATCTTCCCGAAGGAGAAATTTTTTCGGACTCGATTATGCGTGGCCCAGATGGCTCTGGGGCAGGTTGGGTAGAAGGATGGCGGGGTGGAATTTTTTCAGCTCTGACTATCGGTGCTAACGGCAAAATAGTTCGATGCCACATTCACGATCCCTCTTGGCAGAATTGGCCCGTGATCGAATACGCAGTTATTGGCGATATCATTCCGGATTTTCCTTTAATTAATAAATCTTTCAATTTGAGTTATTCCGGGCACGATCGATGATGTGGCCCATAATC
>JBBRSY010000082.1:0-6657 GCA_038244965.1 Candidatus Nanopelagicales bacterium
GATCCAGTAGCACCTGTAGCACCTGTGGGACCTGATGGTCCGCTAGGACCGGTCAAGCCAGAGGGACCTGATGGACCGGTAGTACCAGTGGCACCGGTAGCACCGGTTGGACCTGTGGGACCTGAAACACCTGAGGGTCCGCTAGGACCGGAAACACCTTGAGATCCAGTAGCACCAGTAGCACCGGTAGCACCGGTTGGACCTGATGGTCCGCTAGGACCGGTCAAGCCAGAGGGCCCAGTCGCACCCGTCGAACCGGTAGCGCCTGTTGGACCGCTAGGTCCAACCGAACCCGTTGCACCAGTCGGACCTTGCGGACCGGATGGACCTGAAGGTCCAGTTAAACCTGAGGGTCCTGTCGCACCGGTAGCGCCTGTCGCACCAGCGCCAGTGGGACCGCTTGGACCCGTAACGCCTTGAGGGCCCGTTGCACCAGTAGCGCCGGTAGCTCCCGAACCCGTAGGACCGCTAGGGCCGACCGAACCTGTTGCCCCTGTTGGGCCGATTGCGCCATTAGCACCAGTAGGACCGGTCGGGCCTGATGGTCCAGCTAATCCCTGGGGTCCCGACGGACCGGTTGGGCCTGAGGGTCCTCCGGAAGGTCCCGCCGGACCCGAGGGACCCTGTGCCCCTGCCGGACCCTGTGCCCCTGAAGGACCCTGTGCCCCTGAAGGACCCGTTGGACCCGTTGCTCCACCGCCGCTGCCACTTCCTGCTGGCCCTGTCGGACCCGATGGCCCTTCCGGACCGGATGGTCCTGATGGACCGGATGGTCCTGATGGACCAGTCCCCCCGCTTCCGCTGCCTGCAGGGCCTGCTGGGCCTTGGGCTCCCGCGGGACCCGCGGGACCAACTGAGCCTTGACCGCTGGAACCAGCTGGGCCTTGGGCTCCCGCGGGACCTTGCGGACCAATCTGACCTTGGGCTCCCGTATCACCCTTGGGACCCTGCGCTCCAGCTGCCCCTGTCGCCCCGGTTTCACCTTGCGCGCCAGGTGCGCCAGTTGCACCCGTCGCGCCAGTTTCACCTTGAATGCCCTGAATGCCCTGAATGCCCTGAATGCCCTGCGCTCCCGTTGCCCCCGCTGGACCTTGCGGTCCAATGGCACCTTGCGGACCCTCAGGTCCGACTTGACCCTGCAATCCTTGAATGCCTTGAGCACCATTGGCACCATTGGCACCATTGGCACCAACGGTTACCCCACCGCCAGTAATCCCAGCCCCCGCATTGGCGAGCGCGCCAGCAGCTCCCCCGGAGGTGTTAGAGGACGGCTTGCCTGAGGGAGTTCCACTAGTACCTGGTTTTCCCGTCGAACTGGGGCTAGGCAGAGTAAGCGGGCCCCTGGATCGAGTTGGCGAGGGCACAACCACGGTGCCATTCGTCGTAGCAAAAATCGGAGGTTTCAGACCGGTTGTGAAGCCAGAGGCTGATTTTGCCGATACCAGCGGGCCAGTTAAACCCATGTTACTAAGGAAGAATTGGCTCTGTGCCGCAGATGCGCTAGGAAGTTGTAGCCCCGTGCCCGCTGCAATAACGATCAAAATCAAAGCTATTTTAAATTTTGACATGCCAAAGCGGGGGTCGTTATAGCGTCGGGTTACGCTTTTCATGGCTCCCTTGACTGGCACAAGAGGATCTATTGCGCTAAGTATAGGGGAAATACTTACTTCTTGCAGTCGGGAAGACGGGGGATATTGGCCACAAATTCGGGCAATCTCGTGCGCACTTTTGACCTCTGATTCAGCAAATCCTCAGAGAGCTTAACTCCTTGGAAACATTACTCGGCTTGCGCTTTGGTGAAGAGAACTCCCTCTGCCAGTGCGGGTTTGATGTTCCACAGATTGATCATCTCGTTGTATCTTTGAAAATCCCGCGGATCCGCAATTGCGCCGGTTTTTACCGCGCGAATCATGAGATTTCTCGGAGTGTGTTCTCCCCCGACGAATTCGATGATTTCAGTTCGGTAGCCAACCAACTTCAAAATATGGGCTCGCAATGCATCGGTGAGTAGATCGCCAAAACGTTCTTCGAGCAGCCCATACCGAGTTACAACTTGCCAAGGGTCCGGAGACTTCACAATTTGGCTCTGCAGATCGTGATGGCAACATGGTGCAACAAGAATCAATTTAGCGTCGTTATTCACGGCCCATGCAATCGCATCATCTGTGGCGGTATCGCAGGCGTGAAGGGCAATCACGACATCGGCGCCGGCGATGGTAGTACGTGAAATTTCTTCGGCTCGAAAATCAATTGATGAAGAAATGGCTAAATTGGCTGCGATTTCGGTGTTCCTCTTAAGCGTCTGCGGCCGAACATCAATGCCAACCACGTGAACCGGCATGTTGATCGATTGCAAATATTGATGCGCCGCAAATGTCAGATAAGCATTTCCGCATCCTAAATCAACGATCTTCAACGGATGCTCAATTGTTGGATTATGAATGTGACCGGATTCAATTGCACTTTTCAATGAGGGAGTCAGCAACCTTAAGAATTCTTCAACCTGGCGATATTTATCCTGCTTCGTAGGTTTTATTTTTCCCTCGGCGTCTGCGATCCCGACTTCCCGCAGAAATGGATCAGTGGCATCTAGCAGGCGCTTTTTTACCTGATCGTGACCAAGCTGCCGAACATTCTCGCTTTTATCACGACGAACCAAGGCGCCGTGCTTTTTCGTGACTCGAACAGAGAGTGAACCAGAGGTGTGTTCCACTAGAATATTTGAATATCCACTCTCAAGTAATTCGGCAATTTTGAATACTGGGGGCTCGTAATTCTTGGTCGTTGTCGTCTTTCCATCAAATTCGCTTACCTGCAACAAGAGTTTGTCCTTGATGAGAACTGGGCGAATGTCGATTCGCACTGCTGCTGGCGTCATGTTTCTTCGCGCACCGGAGAGAACAACACGAATTAAGGACTCCGTCTCCGCAATGACATTGCGGACGTCACTGAGCGCTTGCGCCAGTTCAGTTGTCATGACGGCGAATTTTCCAAATCCAAATTCCTAAAAACGATCTGGACTGCGAGCCCACCCAGATCACTGCGTCGCAACGAAAGTGATGCCAAATGTTCGCGCGTGATGGCGAAAACGATACTCATTCCGAGACCAGAACCACCGTTTTCTCGGGATCGTGATTTGTCGAATCGTTGGAAACTCTGCCTTCCCGTTGCATAAGGACCATCGGGAAGGCCCGGACCGCCATCCTCAATAATCAGAATTGCCTCGCCTGGCATACGTTTTAGACTCACCCGAACCGGCGCCGATGCTGGAGCATGTCTGGAAATATTTCCGAAAATGTTTGAAAAGAGTCGAGCCATATGCGATGCCGATCCTTCAATAATGACATTTGATTCAATGTTGGATTCAATCTTGCGTGATTCGTTAAGAATGGCGAAGTCCGCTAAGTGTGATCGTAAAATTTCGGAAATATCAATAGACACAAAATCCTGATTGGGCACATCCCCAAACTCAGCGAGAAAGAGAAGATCGGAAATGAGTCTTTCCATTCGCAGAATTTCCGATCCGACCCGTTCGAAAGCTTTGGCTCTTTTTTGCGGATCAGCCATTGCTGGACCTGCCAATAATTCGAAATAACCTTTTATAACCGTAAGCGGAGTACGCAATTCATGGGAGGCATCCCCCAAGAAATCCTGCATTCGTATTGCGGCCTGCTCCTCAATCTCGGCTGTGTGCCGCAATGCGATAACCATCTTGTTGAGGGAATCGCCAAGTTGATCTATCTCAGAATTTCCATCATTGAGTGCAATATGCACATCCGTATCGCCCCCGGCGATCTCACTCGCGGTCCCAATTAGATCTTCGATCCGCTTCATATCACGTCTTACCAAAGCCGCAGTCGCAAATCCAGCGGCTACAAGACATATTAGTATGAAGAGAATTAGTCGCAGTAAATCCGATTGGTAGCGCTTATCGATATCTTGCAGTGAAGCTGCGACAACCAGATACTCACCGTCGGTAAGTTGAATCGTACGGAAGCGGTAATTTTCCACCCCGGCATGGGTAAGGGGATGCTTTCCGCTGGTTGCGATTTCCTGCTTAGTAGGATTTGGAATGGTTGTAAGACTTGAACTATTGAGAACAGTTGGCTGCTTTTGGGCAGAGAAGTAGACCAGAGTGAGAGCCATGTCGCTTTGCTGCACTGAATACAAAGCTTCTGAGAGCGCGGCGTTGGAATTTCCCCGAACCGAAACGGCGACGGCATTGAGGGAATTATCGAGTAAGGCAATTCCAGAATTGTGCGATGAATTTACCGCGAACCCACCGATGAGCAACGTGCTGATCGAGGTCACCGCGGCCGAGGCAATAGTTAGACGTGTTCTTAATTTCACTTATTACCTTTGGGCTCGATTATCTGAAAACCAATTCCTCGAACTGTTTTAATCCCTTCGAACTCTTCGCTATGGAATTTCTTGCGAAGGTAAGAAATGTACGTGTCAACAACGCCCGTATCGGAATCAAAATCGATATCCCAAACGGCGCTCAGTAGACTTGGTTTCGTTAGTACTCTCCCCTTATGTAGAAGAAGGTGCTGCAATAGCCGAAATTCAGTTTTGGACAATTCGATCTGTTCATCGTTGAGAAAAACTTCGTAAGTTTCTTCATTGAGGGATATCGGCCCGCAGGTTAGGATCGAAAACTCCTCAACAACGGGCTGGCTGCGCCGCAGAATGGCACGGACTCTTAGAAGCAACTCTTCCAAACCAAAGGGTTTAGTAACGTAGTCATCGGCTCCGAGTCGCAGTCCGCGCGCTACATCAGTGCGATCCTTTCGCGCCGTTAACATGATGGCCGGCACCTGGTTCTTGCCGGCACGGACTCGTTCAAGCAGTTCCAATCCATCCATCACCGGCATATTTATGTCGATGATCAGTAGGTCGGGTTTCTGTTTGCGAATGAGGGTGAGCGCGCTCATCCCGTCTTTTGCCTCAAGGGTGTCATAGCCGGCTAAGCCGAGTGCGTCAGTTAAAAGTTCACGCACCCCCACCTCGTCGTCGACAATTAGAATCACTGACTTACTCATCTATTCCTCCAAACCGCAAGGGTAGAGGCACCTCGCCACAAAGACTCAGAGCCAGAATTCTTCCGCAAGATAACCGAAGAGTTTTCACAGGATACGCACAAACTTAATGGTAATGATCCACCCGTAAACCACTTCCGTCGATAGACGCAAGGAGTCGTAAATGAGATCCAAACACATCCTAACAATCTCACTTTTGAGTGCGGGTTTGATAGTGGGTTCTGTTTCCGTGGCCAGTGCCGATAGTTCGACGCCGACCTCATCACCGGTGACCACGGCCTCTCCTGCGGCTACGGCATACGCCCAACAGTTGGCAGCCTACAAAGTGGCATTTGTTTCCTACCAGGTAGCCATGAAACAGTACGAAGCCGCTGTTAAGGTAGCGAAGTCCGCATACAAAGCCGCCCTGCAGGGGCGCGAGGCAAAACGAGCCATAATAAACGCTACTTTCCAAGCAACCGTAGCAAGAGCAAATTCTGATTTTGCTAGCGCTTTGGCGGCGGCAGGCACCGCGGACAAGAAGTCCGCTGCGGTGACTACTCGAAAGGTTGCTGTCGCGGCCGCGACGACTGCTCGAAAAGCCGCCCTAGACGCCCTCGGCCAGCTTGCTCCTGCGGAATTACCCGTTAAGCCGGCCGAACCAATCAAACCGGTTGCCCCGGCCAAGTTGAGCAAGTCACCTAAGACCTAATAATTTGACTCCAGCAAAAGGGCTGGTCAGAACAGGTACGAGTTTGTGAGACCACCGTGCTGGTCTCACATCAAGTAAACCCTTGGCTTAATCGTCAAGGGTTTACTTACGCCTGCGGGGTTGAAAAGTGCCATCCGCAAGGTGAACAGAGGGTTTCCACAGGATATGCACCAGATTGCGGATGAAGATCAACGCATAAAGCAATCCTGCTCTATACATGCAAGGAGCGATCGATGAGAAGCAAACATCTCGTAACCGCCTCACTTTTGAGTGCTGGTTTGATATTGGGTTCAGTTTCAGTAGCCAACGCCACTGACTCCACCCCAACACCCGTGACCACGGCTTCCCCTGTGGCCACGACATACGCGCAACAATTGGCTGCTTACAAAGTGGCTTTCGCCAGTTATCGGGTCGCGATGGACAAGTACAACGCCGCGTGGAAAGTCACGATGGATCAGTACAACGCCGCGAACAAAGTCCCACTTGCCGCTTATAAGGTAGCGATGGATCAGTACAACGCCGCGTGGAAAGCCACGATGAATCAGTACAACGCCACGTGGAAAGCCACGAAGGCCCAGTACGAAGTCGCTCGTAAAGCAGCATTTACGGCTTACCAAGCTACTCAGCGAGTTCGAGTTGCACAGCGTGCGGCAATCAATTCCACCTTCCAAGCCGCGGTTGCCAAGGCAGATTCTGATTTTGCCAACGCATTAGCCGCTGCTACCACCGCAGACCAGAGGTCAGCTGCCGTCACCGCCCGTAACGCTGCGATTACTGCAGCGACCACCGCTCGCAAGACCTCACTTGATGCCCTCGGTCAACTTGCTCGACTTGTACTACCAGTCAAGCCAGTCAAGCCAGTTGCTCCAGTCAAGCCAGTTGCTCCAGTCAAGCCAGTTGCTCCAGTCAAGCCAGAGCACAACGCCA
>JBBRSY010000083.1:0-6634 GCA_038244965.1 Candidatus Nanopelagicales bacterium
AAACCTTTACTTTAAAGGACGTATTTGACTGATCTCCCCAAGCCAGCGTCACGGTTCTGTACTTCCCTGGCTCCCGAATAACGAGAGTAGCGAAATCATTTCCATGAACTTCAACGCTAAGTATCTGCGCGTGCAATTGTGTAGAGAGTTCGGACAAGAGATGTGCGGCAAACTTCGCAGACGCTACGTTCGATCCGATGATTGCTGTAAGCCCATTTAAGTCGACACTTGGAAGATCGAAGACAACACCTGAACTGTCGACCAAATGATTTTGATATTGCGCGATGGGTGTCCTTGTCCAGACGTGTACGGTCACCTTACCCTTAAGCCAATTCCTACCAATGCTTGAATGATCGAGCCAGGTAAATTTTTCTAACGAATGTTTCAAGGCCTGCGTATCAAGGCGGGCCATTTTACCTCCCAGATGAACGGAATGCTCTATCGCAAAGCTTTCAGAGGGATTGGGTGCGCCAACCACGGCGACCTGCCGCACGGTAAATAGGGATGACCAACCGAGAACGTATGCGGCCGTGACCGTGAGAATAAACGCGATCGATAATAGAAGACGGGTGCGACCGTGGTGATTCCGCGCAGTCTTCATCAACGTTACTTTTCATATTTCGAAGATAACGCCTCAATGATGATGGGTCCCAACGAACTTACGTCACCCGCGCCCAGCGTCAAGATTACATCTCCTGGTTTCGCAGCCGCTACAACCGAGGTTACAACTCCCATGAAATTTGGTTCGTAACTTCCCTTTGTCATGAGTTGAGTGATGGACTGCCCACTGACCCCAGGGATTTGCCTTTCAGATGAGGCATATACCTCTAGAACCCATGTGCAATCTGCCTTATCAAGTGCTTTGCCAAATTCTTTTGCGAAGGCCTTGGTTCGCGAGTATCGATGAGGCTGAAAAATAACGAGAACTCGACCATCCGTTGCATACCGTTTGGCAGTATTTAGTGTCACTTCGATCTCTGTGGGGTGGTGAGCGTAATCATCGATAACTCGAATGCCCTGCACTTGTCCTTTAAACTCAAAACGTCTGCCCGTACCACGAAAAGTGGCCAGTCCCGAGATTAAATGCGGAGCTGGCAGGCCCAGCAGTAGTCCAGCCGCTAGAGCAGCGGCAGCATTTAGAAGATTGTGATGTCCAGGAACTTGTAGTTCCAAATGACCAACTTTTCGCCCCCGCCAGAGCACGCGGGCCCGGGAACTCGCAGGGTGCAATTCAATCTGATCTATGCGCAAGTCCGCCTCGGGATCTACGCCATAGGAAATCCTTTGACATTGAGCAACTCGTTCGCCCAGGTTTCTTGATCCAATGTCATCAGCGCAATAGACCAAAAATCCCTCAGGCGAAATCGTTCCGACGAATTGCTCGAAGGCAAGCATTACCGATTCAGGCGTCTTAAAGAAATCGACATGGTCATGCTCGATGTTCGTAATAATTCCACCGAACGGGTGATACTCAACGAAGGAACCGTCCGACTCATCGGCTTCGACTACAAAAAGCTCGCCCGTTCCCTTATGAGCATTGGAACCCGATGCCTTCAGAATTCCACCGATTGCAAAGGATGGATCTTCGCCACAACTTTGAATGGCGACCGTCAGCATGGATGTGGTTGTAGTTTTCCCGTGTGTCCCTGCTACGGCAATGCTTTTAGATTCAGACATCAAAATGGCAAGCGCCTGAGCGCGCGACAGCCTGGGAATGAGCAACGCCTCGGCCTCCACTAATTCTGGGTTGCTCAATTCAATGGCACTCGAGAAAACGACAAAGTCAGCGTCTCGTACATTGGCTGATTCATGGCCCACTTGGATGTCTACGCCAATAGTTCGCAGGGCTGTAAGTACCGATGATTCTTTAATGTCGGAACCGGAGACGTGAATCCCCTCAGAGGACATAATCCGGGCGAGGCCGCTCATACCTGCGCCCCCAACTCCAACAAAATGAACTCGCTTGCCAATGAAGTCTTTTAATGTCCGCTTCATCGTGACCTTCTTTGTAAAACTTTTTCCATCAGTTGGACAATCCGTTCTGCGGCATCCAAATCCTGATTCGATACAGGTTCCGACAACGACCTGCTCCGAGCGATCGCGCCTTCAATATTAGCTATTAGCCATTGCGCTGAAAAATCCGCTTGGCTAATAAGAATTGCCCGTCCATCAGCGACAAGTTGTTCCGCATTTTGCGCCTGTTCACCATTGCCAATCGGCAGTGGAATAAATATGGCCATTCTTGCCAAGGCACCAACTTCCGCACAGGTCACGGCACCGCTACGGGCCAGCACGACATCCGCCGCCAAATAGGCATTGGCCATATTTGTTATGTACGGGAGCGCTCTGTAATTTTCGCTATTTTGGGGTACTACATTATTTGATCCTACGGAATGAAGTATCTGTAGTCCCTTTTCTGTCAAGGAAGGTAGTGCCGCTTGTATCTGGGCGTTAATGAAAGTTGATCCGAGTGAACCGCCAAGAACAAGTAGCGTAGGTTGGTCATTGCGCCACCCTAATTCCTCCCTGGCCCTATTTCGAGCACCAACCCAATCTGGAGATGATGTGCGATAGGCGGACCTAACATCGGCGCGCAGAGGCAATCCCGTGAGAATCGCATGCGAAAAAGAACCAGAAGCAACTGGGCGAGTAACTGCAAGATTCTTGGTAAATACTGCACCGAGTCGATTCGCCCAACCGACTTTGGCATTGGCCTCATGCACTACCAGAGGGACCCTTGCCAACGCTGCAGCCAGGTACGCCGAAGCGGAAAGATAACCGCCAAAGCCAATCAGCAAATCCGCATTTTTTATAACTCTTCTGGCCGAATTTACCGAGCGAAACAGGCGCGCTGGCAGACTCACTAATTCAGGTCCGAGCTTGCGAGGCATCACTACTTTGTCGATATTTCGCAGTTCGAACCCAGCCAAGGGAACAAGTGAATTTTCCAGGCCAGTCGGAGTTCCGAGAAAGAGACAATGATCTAGTGGGTACTTGGCATTCCATGCACGGGCCACGGCAATTGCTGGTTCTACATGACCCGCGGTTCCACCACCGGCTAAAATGATGGTCCGTCCCGATTGCGGTTTCACTTCTTAAATGCTTTGGCTTGAGAATTTATCGCCGGATCTCGAAGGGCCGCACCAACAACAAAGCCGAGGGCGAGATATGTAGCAAGTAAGGAGGATCCTCCGTACGATAACAACGGAAGCGTTACCCCAACAACTGGAAGCACGCTAGTTGCTGATCCAATATTCAACACAACCTGCACAGTAATCCAGCAGCCGATCCCCGCGCAGGTATAGCGAATCATCGGGTCCGAAGCACGGACGGCAATTTTGAAAATCGCGAAAATGAGAGCCGAGAACAAGAGCAGAACGACAAGGGTTCCAACCAGGCCCAGTTCTTCGCCTATAACTGAGAAAATAAAATCCGTATGAGCTTCGGCCAAGTTCCCCCACTTTTGACGACTGGCGCCCAGACCCACACCAAACAATCCGCCACTGGCAAGACCCATGATGCTATGAGCTGGCTGCCAACCTGAAAGTTTGTAGAACTCCGGCGAAAATGGATGCAACACAGCGAGCAATCTTCGCATGCGATTGGGCACCGCCACAATCAATGCTCCTACAAGTCCGCCGCCCAGAAGTGCAGTTAAACCAATCAAGCGGAGTCGAATTCCCGATATAAAGAGTAAGCAAACCAGTATGGCGGCGAAAATCGCGGCATTACCTAGGTCATTGCCAAGCATGATTAAGGCCATGACGGCAAAGAAGGTAGGGACCAGGATGGCAATTACATTTGAGCGAGGCGACCTTGCTACCTCATGCTTGGCAAGCATGGACCCCGCCCACAAAATCATGAAAAATTTTACAAATTCGCTAGGCTGAAAAACTATCGGGCCGAACACAATCCAGTTGGTGTTTCCATTTACTGTATTGCCTAATCCTGGAATCTGAAGAAGTAACAACAGGAAGATCGAGCCGACCAATGAGAATCGGGCGACCAACTTCCATTTCACAATCGAGAGCCGTGACGCCAAAATTCCCAACGGCAGGGCAAGCATGAGAAAAATAAGTTGCCGCAAAACGATGGAGAAGGAAGATCCACTGGTCTCCAAGGAATGAATCGAAGACGCCGAAAGAACCATAACGATCCCTAAGCCAGTCAGTGAGGCAGTACTCACGAGAAGCAGGTAGTACGAACTGATCGGTTGCGCTAGGAAATTCTTTGAACCCTTCATGCGAGGACATATCTCTTCACTGCTTCGCAAAATTGATCTCCGCGGTCGGCGTAGGAGATAAATTGGTCCATCGATGCGCAAGCTGGAGCCATCAATACAGTGTCACCAAGGCGTGCCAATCTCGCCGCCTGGATAACAACCTTTTCCATCAAAGTATTATCGTCACTCTTGGTGTGATCAACACGAATAATCTCCACATGTCCCGCGTGTTCGATTAATTCATTCGCGATGCGTTCTCGATCTTTGCCGATAAGAATCGCCGCCTTAATGTGAGGTGCGCATTGCGTTATCAGATCGCGCATAGATGCTCCTTTGGCCAGGCCACCGGCAATCCAAATAGTGGAAGCCGAAGTGGCTAGAGAAGCTGCCGCTGCGTGAGGATTGGTCGCCTTTGAATCATTGATCCATCGAACGCCATCCTTCTCACCTACCAACTCGATTCTGTGTCGTCCCGGGCGAAATGCCGCAATTGCCCTACGTATGGCTGGCAGGGAGACTCCCACGCTGCGTGCAACCCCAGCGGCGGCCAAGGTGTTGGATACGTTATGAGCAGAACCGGGCTGCACTTCTGCGAGTTCGGCGATAAGTTCGGCGGCATCCGGGTCGACCACAAAGGCTCTGTCCACCAATAAATCTTCAACGACTCCAAGTTCACCTGCTCGCGGAGAATCGAGGGAAAAAAAGATCTTCATTCCTTGCCATGTCGATGTGCTCTCCACGACGACCGAGTCATCCGCATTCAGAATTGCGATCTGAGACCTTTCCAGAATTCGCATTTTGGCATCAACGTATCTTTGAAAACCTTCATGCCAGTCCGTGTGGTCGTCTGCAATATTTAATATCGCTGATGCTTCAAACTCTGGCAGATCAGTCCAGTACAATTGAAAGGAAGACAATTCCAAAACTAGGAATTCGAAATCCACATTTCCTACAACGGCACCAATAACTGTCTCTCCTACGTTGCCACACGCCATGGCGTTGCGACCATCTGCAAGAAGCATGGCCGTGACCATCTCGACAGTCGTCGTCTTGCCATTGGTACCGGTTATTGCCAGCCATTTTTGGGACGGGCGCAATTCATTCTTCAAATGCCATGCCAGATCAATTTCACTGAGAAATGGAATTTTTTGTTCGCGCAGAAGTTGGAGGAGAGGGTGACTAGGTCGCCAACCAGGCGAAACAATCGCCAAATCCCACGACTGCGAAAACGCATAGTCGGGGGTAACAAATCGTTCGTCGGCTAGAAGCGTCTCATCTAAAATGGAAATCTGGCTCCCCAGTCCTTCAAGAACTTCAGCCACGGAAATTCCAGTCACACCCCCGCCGATGATCAGCACTTTTGCTTGCGCCAATTCGGCTAACTTCATCTTTATCTCACCACCCACTGGGCGTAGAAAAGACCAAGACCCAATGCAACTCCAATACCGGCAATAATCCAGAATCGAAGGACGATCGTGACCTCTCCCCATCCCATGAGTTCAAAATGATGCTGGAGTGGTGCCATTTTAAATATTCGCTTGCCCCCAGTTGCCTTGAAGTACACCCGCTGGATTATTACCGACATCGTTATGATTACGAACAAGCCCCCCAATGGAACCAGTAATAGTTCAATACGAAGCATGCTTGCCAACCCTGCAAGCGCCCCCCCAAGAGCTAGGGATCCAGTATCTCCCATGAATATTTTCGCTGGCGACGCGTTCCACCAGAGAAACCCAGTACACGCTCCTGCTAGCGACGCGGCGAGAACCGCAAGATCCAGCGGGTCACGCACAAGATAGCAATTCGTTCCTGCAGTAACAAAGCAACCTTCTCGTAGCTCCCATACTCCGATGAGAATAAAAGCAAGAAAAGTCATGACAGAGGCGCCCGTGGCCAGACCATCTAAGCCGTCCGTCAGATTAACCCCGTTGCTTGTCGCGGTGACCATAAAGATGATCCAGATGACAACGATGATAGGTCCGAGTTTTAGTGACGTATCCCGCACGGTAGAAAGATAGAGAGAAATAGGCGCTAGTCCATGCTGATCCGCAAAATGAATTCCCATGCTCCCATATATTGCGGCAAAAACGGTTTGGCCAATAACTTTCTGCTTGCCCGTCAGACCCAAAGATTTTTGGCGCGATACTTTAAGCCAATCGTCGGAAAAGCCCAACGCTCCTAATCCTAGGATTAGACCTATAACCAGAATTGCGGAAATGCTGACGGCTACTTGTGTAATGGCATGACTCAAGAAATATCCAATGAAAGAGGCGAGAATAATAATAATTCCACCCATAGTCGGCGTACCGCGCTTGACGTGGTGACTGCTCGGTCCATCGTCTCGAATGATCTGACCATAACCCTGACGCGCGAGTACTCGAATTAATAAGGGAGTGGCGAACAAACTGACCA
>JBBRSY010000084.1:0-6601 GCA_038244965.1 Candidatus Nanopelagicales bacterium
CTTGCCAAGGGACTATCCCAACATGAGCTCGTTGACACGGCATGGGTTGCGAGTCGCTATGAAATTCCGGGGAATCGTTACGCCCTCTTCGCAATGATTAGAGGTGATCCATCTGATGGCCTCCCCGGAGTTAAGGGGATTGGAATAAAGGGCGCGGCGCACATAGCAAACCACTTCCATTCCGTTGACGACGTTATTGCAGCGGCGGAGAGCGATCATGGGGACCTAACGCCTGCCTTAGTCAAAAAGATTCTGGCGGGGCGCGAATACTTGGCGGTCGCTCCGACATTGGTGCATTGCGCGAAGGACATCTCACTTCCTGATGTTTCCTTGTCGCTGCCAAAGTATCCCAAGGACATGAAACTTATCCGCCAAATGCAGGAACAGTATGCATTGGGTGCTTGCGTTGATCGATTGGTGTCGGCTTTGAAGTGGTAATTGCTCTCTCACTCGTATCAGGATTACTTGCCTATGCATCTTTCGCACCCATTGGTTACTGGTGGTGCGCTCCCTTTTCGCTAGCGTTATTAGTGCATCTGCTTACCGAACCCTCATTGAAACGGCGCGCATTGATAGTGTTCGTTTTTGGCGCTTCCTTCTTTGGACCCTTGCTGGCTTGGAGTAATACGTACGTGGGAGATGTCCCATGGCTCATTCTCACGCTTCTCCAAATTGCTATGTTACTTCCGCTCTCGCTCATGCCTATGACGAAGCCAGTTAATCTCTTACTCTTTCCTTCCATCTGGGTGGCGATTGAATTCTTTCGGGGACATTTTCCATTTAGCGGTTTCGGTTGGGGAAGGATTGCATTTAGTCAGGCTTTGGCTCCATACGCCCTCACTGCTGGTATCGGGGGAGCACCTTTCCTCAGTTTTCTGGTTGCCAGCCTGGCATTGGGCATCTACTTCACTTTCAAACTCAGAGTAAAAATGGCCGCACCTTTATTTATCTTTATTCTGGTATTCACGACGATCTCGGTACGAACCTTTCCCGCAATGCCGAAGCGAGATTTCTCATTTGCGGCAGTGCAAGGGGGAGTACCCTCACTTGGTTTGGATTTTAATGCCAGAGCCACGGCCGTATTTTCCAACCACTTCCGCGCAAGTCTGGACTATCTCACCAATGTGAAGATCAAGCCTGATGTTGTTCTATGGCCCGAGAACTCGGTCGATGTCGATCCCTTCTATAACATCGCGGTACGAGATCAACTGGATTCACTCGTCGATCAGTTCAACACGCCTTTCATTGTTGGGGCAGTGCTTCAGCATGGATCTAATTTCCAGAATGCTTCTATCCTCTGGGAACCGCACAGGGGTGCAACGTCGATATACATCAAACGACATTTAACTCCTTTCGGCGAATACATCCCGTTGCGCGCAATTGCGCAAGTTATCTCTCCTTACGCAAAGGATGTTGTGGATTTTCTGCCTGGCAGTAAAATAGTTATTCACGTTGTCGGTCGTGCCAAGATCGCGCCAATTATCTGCTTTGAACTTCTCGATGACGCTTCAGGCCGGGCAATGACTAGCGCAAGCAATCTATTTGTGGTCCAAACTAATAGTGCAACATTTGGAAATTCACCGGAGAGTGCTCAGCAGTTAGGGATAACTCGTATTCGCGCAATTGAACATTGGCGGTATGCGATCAGTATTTCGACCTCAGGCATTAGCGCCATAATCGACCCCAAGGGGAGAGTCAGCGATAGAACGGGAGAGAATGAGAGCGCGATTATCCATTCAGCGGTCGGACTCATTGACTCCCGCTCACCCGCCGATCGATATGGTTCACAAATCGAGTTCATTTTGATTCTCTTTCCGCCTATCCTTGTGAGCCTGAGAGGCAGACGAGGAAAGGATCCTTCGCCATGAACCTAAGGCCGCTGGTGATGATTCCTACCTACAATGAGGCACTTTCCATCGCAACTCTTATTGAGCACGTCCTTGAGCTCTCCAACGAGATAGAAATTCTTGTTATTGACGACAACTCCCCAGACCAGACCGCTACAGTTGTAAAAAACTTGCATTCGCCACGGGTTCATCTTCTGGGTAGAGCTAGAAAAAGTGGTCTGGGAAGTGCCTATCGGGCCGGTTTTGCCTGGGCGCACGATCGCCCAACCTTTAGCCACTATGTGACCATGGATGGAGATGGCTCGCATAGAGCGCAAGATTTGGCCGCGCTAATCGCCCGGGCCGCAAACGTGGATGTTGTTATGAGCTCGCGGTGGATGCCCGGTGGGGCCATCGAGAATTGGCCCAAATATCGACAATTTATCTCCCGAGTGGGCACCTTCTATGCTCGTAGCGCCCTGAAACTTCCTTATACCGACCTCACGGGTGGCTTTAGGGTTTATTCCACCCAACTCATCGAACGGCTCAATATCGATGAAATTACCTCTGAGGGTTACTGCTTCCAAATTGAGATGATTCTTGCCAGCCAAGCGGCTTCGGCTACCTTCTGCGAAGTTCCCATCACTTTTGTCGAACGCGAACTCGGACGATCCAAGATGACCAAGCGGATCGTGGTGGAAGCACTGACCAAAGTAACCCGCTGGGGTTGGCAGATCTGGTTCCGACAAAACGCCGATAAGTTACATTATGTAAAGTAGATAGTACGTTGCAGAGAATTCGCGATCCCCTGCAATTAGGCGTAATCCTCAATCGGCGGACAGGCACAGATGAGGTTGCGATCCCCGTACGCGCCGTCGATCCGGCTAACCGTCGGCCAGTACTTTCCGCGCCGACCAATAATTTCTCCCAGGTGCATCCCTTGCGGATAACCCGCCACCTCACGCGAATACGGGTAGGTCCAGTCAGATGATGAAATCTTCTCACTCGTATGGGGTGCGTTGGCTAGGGGTGAATTTTCGTGAGAGTAGATTCCCCTTGCCACCTCCTGGATCTCCCCGTAGATGGCGATCATGGCGTTGATAAATCGGTCGAGTTCGACGATATCTTCACTTTCCGTGGGTTCGACCATCAAGGTACCCGAAACCGGAAAACTCATAGTTGGTGCATGAAAGCCAAAGTCCATCAGGCGCTTTGCAACATCATCGACGGTGACACCGGTTTCCTTAGTTATTGCGCGCAGATCAAGAATGCACTCATGGGCCACCAATCCCCCCTCCCCGCTATAGAGAACTGGATAGAAATCCCGAAGTTTTCGCGCAATGTAATTTGCCGACAAGATCGCGACTTCGCTGGCGTGAGTGAGACCTGCCCCGCCCATCAGCCGGATGTAAGCCCATGAAATCGGCAAGATGCTAGCCGAACCGTACGGTGCTGCGCTGACTGGACCTGGTCCCGTTGCAGGTCCAGCAAGTGCGTCAAGAGGGTGATTTGGCAAAAACGGCGCTAGGTGCGCGCGGGCGATAACTGGGCCTACACCTGGACCGCCACCGCCGTGCGGTATACAGAAAGTCTTGTGCAAGTTGAGATGGGAAACGTCTGCCCCGAATTTTCCAGGTTGAGCAAGGCCGACAAGCGCGTTTAGATTTGCACCGTCGACATAAACCTGTCCACCCACATCGTGGACCATCGCACATATTTCGCGAATTGCCGTTTCAAATACTCCATGGGTAGAGGGATAGGTAACCATAAGTACAGCTAGATCTTTTGCGTGCTCTGCGATCTTGCTTCGGAGATCATCCAAACTGACATTGCCATGTTCATCGCAAGCAACGACGACGACTTTCATTCCGGCCATTACGGCGCTCGCAGCATTTGTGCCGTGCGCACTAGAAGGAATCAAACAGATACGTCGGCCTTCTTCGTTGTTTGAGTCGTGATAGTTGCGGATTGCCAGAAGGCCCGAGAACTCCCCCTGGCTTCCAGCATTTGGTTGCAAAGACACTGCATCGTAGCCGGTGATGGAAATTAGCCACTGCGAAAGTTGGGAGATAAGTTCGCGCGAACCTTCAGTCTGGTTGATTGGCGCAAAGGGATGTAGCGCTGAGAACTCCGGCCACGTGACGGATTCCATTTCAGTAACAGCGTTAAGTTTCATGGTGCACGAGCCCAGCGGAATCATTGTGCGATCCAGTGCCAAATCTCGATCGGCTAGATTTCTCAAATAACGCATCATGGCGGTTTCAGAATGATTAACGTTGAATATCGGGTGAGTTAGAAAATCAGATGTGCGAAGAAGCGACCCAGGAAGTGATGAATTCATCTCCCCTACTGGCAACGCGATGGCAAAGATTTTTGCCAATTCCAACAGTGTTCCCTCGGTAGTGGTCTCGTCGAGTGAAATCCCCACTTTATCCGAAGAAATCATGCGCAGATTAATCCGAGCTTGCCGCGCCTTTTTGTTGATGGCATCGGCATCTTTCACGGAAATAGTAAGCGTATCGAAGTAACTTTTTGATATGACCTCAAATCCGCCGGCGGTAAGTCCTTTCGCCAATCGCTTGGTCTGGTCATTGATCCGCGCTGCTATAAGTCGCAAGCCCACCGGTCCATGCCACATTGCATAGAATGCACTCATAACCGCCAGAAGTACCTGCGCGGTGCAAATATTGCTGGTGGCTTTATCTCGGCGGATGTGTTGTTCGCGCGTTTGGAGTGCTAACCGAAACGCTGGATTGCCATCCGTATCGATACTCTGACCAACCAATCGTCCTGGCATGGATCGCTCAAGCCCCAAGCGCACTGACATGAACCCGGCGTGCGGTCCGCCAAATCCCATTGGTACACCCAAACGTTGGGCCGAACCGACACAGATATCAGCCCCCCACTCCCCCGGCGGCTTTAGCAAGGTCAGAGCAAGCAGATCAGAGGCCGCAATTAGTAGCGCGCCACGTTCGTGTACAGCGGAAGCAAGGGAGGAAAAATCTTGAATATGACCGAAGGTATCTGGATATTGAACTAGGCATCCAAAAAATTCCGAGGAAGGAAGTGGCTTCGATGGATCAAATAGTTCAATTGTGATTCCCAGTGGCTTGGCACGAGTGCCGATCACCGCAATTGTTTGCGGATGTGCGTTCTGGTCAACCAGGAAAACGGCATTCTCTCCTCCCTTAAATACCCGCAGCGCCACCGACATTGCTTCGGCTGCTGCAGTTGCCTCATCTAACATTGACGCATTAGCGACCGAGAGGGAGGTCATGTCACAGATCAAAGTTTGGAAAGCGAATAGTGCCTCGAGCCGACCTTGGGAGATTTCTGGTTGATAAGGCGTGTACGCGGTGTACCACGCTGGGTTTTCGAGAACATTTCTCAAAATAACCGCCGGCGTAATCGTTCCGTAGTATCCTGTGCCAATTAACGAAGTGAATACTTGGTTCTTTGCCGCAAGGAATCGAAGCTCTTCTATAACTTCTGTCTCCGTTGCCGGGCTTGGCAAAATATCACCAAGGCGCGAAGCCATCACAATGCTGGAAGGAACGACTTTAGAGATGAACGCGGCTAGCGAATCAAAGCCCAACTCTGCCAACATAAACTTTTCTTGATCCGAGGAAGGTCCGATATGTCTTCTCTCAAAGGCCTCATTAACAGCATACGAACGTTCCATCAGTTTCCCCTCATTGACTTTACGTCAGCAGGGTAGACCGATTCAGGCACCCTTGCGTTTGCGACGTTGCGATAATTCGTCGTTAGATTCCCCACTTACAATCTGTCCGTCAACTTCGCCCTGCAAGGTAGCAAGGGATCCCTCTACTTCACTCCACACTTTGCCCACGGCGATTCCAAATACCCCTTGGCCGCCTTGTAGTAAATCGATTATTTCATCCGGACTAGAACATTCATAAATTGAGGCCCCATCACTCATCAAGGTGATTCGCTCTAATTCAGTGACTCCACGATTACGCAGGTAATCCACGGCCGTTCGAATGTTCTGCAGTGATACGCCAGCATCCAATAACCTTTTAACAATTTTCAACACCAAAATATCTCTAAAACCATACAAGCGCTGGGATCCCGAACCCATGGCAGTGCGAACGCTAGGTTCAACTAGACCAGTGCGTGCCCAATAATCGAGTTGCCGATAGGAAATGCCAGCGGCTGAACAGGCCGTCGCGCCTCTATAACCAATCTCAGTGCGCTCTTCTTCAATCACCTAAAGCTCGATTCTCGGGGAGATTTGTTAAGCCTATGAGGGCGAAGAAGTAGAATCAATGATCGACACGATCAAAACCTCAAGTAGAGGTTAACGGTTACGCCCGCGCCCGCGGAGTGCATAAAAATAAAGTAGGGAGAAGAGGATCCCCAGGCCGGCAAAAGTCACCTTGCCCCAGACCCACCGTCCCGGAGTAAGGAGAACGGTCGTAGAAATTCCCAGAGATATAAAGGCAAGACCGGCAGCGGCTTGGCGCAGCCCGCGCTCTCCCGCAAAAGCAGCCACCAGCGGGCCTAGCAGCGCCGGAATAAACAGGGTGGTCCCCATGACCCGCAACGTCCAGAGTAACTCTGGAGTGAGGGATCGATTTGTATAACCAAAGAAAATAGCTACGTTGCTGGGCTTAATGATGAGGGCGATAGCGATAAAGAAAAAGAAGGTCGCCCCAAGGCGAAGGGCAAGAGCGGCGCGACGGACCAGCATGGCTCGGTTAACTCACGAAATCTTCTGGATTAATCTGATCGAGAAATTCTCGAAATCTTTCAAC
>JBBRSY010000085.1:0-6398 GCA_038244965.1 Candidatus Nanopelagicales bacterium
GATTTCCCAGGTGGGAATTGGGACGGAGAAGCCGCCCGTTGCGCAAGACCATGCGCAAGTAGGGCGGATACATGATGAGATTCTCAAAATTCTCGGTCGTGCACTAACTATTCGAGAAGTAGACGCGGGCAGCTGTAATGGTTGCGAACTCGAACTTAATGCTCTGGGAAACGTGTATTACAACTTAGAGGGATTGGGAATCAAGTTTGTCGCCAGTCCAAGACATGCTGACATGCTTTTAGTGACTGGACCCGTATCTCGAAATATGTCTCGAGCACTTGCCGCGACAGAGGATGCGATGCCTGCGCCAAAAATCGTCGTGGCCGTAGGTGATTGTGCAATAAATGGCGGAATCTTCGGGGAGAGTTACGCAACCCTTGGCGGTGCCTCCAAGGTCCTCACCGTAGACTTAGAAATTCCCGGCTGTCCGCCAGAACCAGTTGTGATACTAGAAGGCATTTTGACCGCCGTGCGTTATCGGCTTGGGAAGCGCTCTGGTTGAGGTTCGTCTCGCCAAGACCGCCACAATTCTGAGTAAGGACCCTTTGCAATCATAAGGTCTTGATGTGATCCCCATTCGGTGATCCGACCGTCTTCAATCACTGCAATGATGTCTGCATCGTGGGCAGTTTGCAGTCGGTGGGCAATTGCTATGACTGTTCGACCCACCAGGACTCCCGACAGCGAAGATTCAAGATGTCGCGCGGCGCGTTGATCAAGTAGCGACGTCGCTTCATCAAGAATAAGAGTGTGCGGGTCAGCCAGAACCAGGCGGGCCAAGGCCACCTGCTGGGCCTGGGCCGGCAATAGCCGTGCCCCACCGGTACCTACTTGAGTGCGTAATCCATCGGCTAATTCAGTTGCCCACTTTGTCGCGTCAACTGAATCGAGTGCGGCCCAAATTTCGTCCTCGGTGGCTTGCGAGTTTGCCAGGGTGAGATTGTCCAGCAGGGTGCCGACGAAGATGTGGTGTTCTTGAGTCACCAGCGCAACATGGGATCGGACTTTTTCCACGGGTAGGTATCCGACATCAGAGCCTCCGATAGTGACTCTTCCATTGTGAGGTGGCTGGATACCCGCGAGCAATTTACCCAGGGTAGATTTTCCGGCCCCTGATGGGCCGACGATGGCAATTCGCGTGCCCGGCTCGACCAAGAATGAAATGTCCTTGAGAACCTCGCGACCTTCTTTATAACTGAACCGGATATTTTGACCGCGCACTTCAAAGCCTTCTGGATCAGAATCTTTGATTTCCCTCTCCTCGATTTCGTGAATTCCGAGCAAACGCGAGAGTGAGGCCTTTCCGCCTTGTAGTTCATCAATCCACCAGAGCAGACCCTCAAGGGGATCTATCATCATTTGCGCATAGAGAAGGGACGTCGTGATCTGTGCGATCGAGAGTGAGCCGGCATTATAGAAGTGCGCGCCAACAAATAGCACCACACCAATGGGCACAATGTAGCTGAACTCGACGAAGGGAAACCAGCTAGTTCGAAGACGTAACGTATAGCGCTCCCACTCAACCCAGCGACCCAGCGCCGAATCGCTTCGTTCGATTCGATCCTCACCTAATCGCAGGGCATCGATGGTCCGTCCCGACTCAGCGGACTCAACCAAGATGGAGTTCATTAATGCGTAGGAAGAAGTTTCGACGCGGTAGGCCTGGGGTGATTTGCGCAGATATCTGCGGGTAATGAGGAATATGGCTGGCGCGCTAGCAAGGACAACCGCAATAAAGATAGGGGCTGTGAAAGCGATCGCTATCAGAATGCTAGTTAACTCGACTAGACAAATAGTAATAATGGGAAAGGCATCTCTTACTGCCCAAGTAATATGGTCGATATCTGTAGTGGTACGGGCGAGCAATTCACCGCTTCCCGCTCGTTCGATGATGTTCGGAGGTAGTTCGACTACTGTTTCCAAGAACCGCTCGCGCAATGATGAGAGAACAAATTCTCCTAGAACCGATGCTTTGACACTCGTCCAGTAAGCAAAGAGGGTCTGTACTACGAGCGCTATCGCAGCGATCAAGATTGCGCTATTGATATTAACGTGATGTGAGTTTGAACTGAGTTGACCCAGCAGATTGCCAAAAACGCGTGGTGTGACCAGGGCGCTGCAAACAGTGACTAGTTGCAGGAGCGCGACTAAGAGGAATCCCCGGAGGTGTTTTTTGATCAGAGCGAGCATCTCACCATTTACGGTTTTTGTGCTGGCGATTGGCAGACGCGAAGAAGAGCGCTCGAGGCCAAAGTCTTTGGGAATGCGCTCGGTGCGATGTGGTGGGGATTGGAAGGCGCTGGGCGGGAGATGAGATGGGCTTACTGGTTTTCCTTTCATGCGCCCCTCATAACTAGCGCCCGATAATCGGCACTTGTCGCAAGAAGTTCATGATGGCGTCCTTGGATTTGCATAACGTCATTCGCAAGCAGAATTATTCGATCTGCCTTTTCCAGTATTAAGGGCGAGTTTGAAAATACTACGGTTGTCTTTCCGCGGCGCAATTCAAATATTCGTGCAGCAATGCGGGATTCGGTGTGTGCATCTACGGCACTTGTGGGGTCATCAAGTACTGTGATGGGTGCATCGACATAGAGTGTTCGGGCGAGTGCCAGACGCTGACGCTGGCCCCCGCTGAGGGTACGTCCGCGCTCCACAACTTCGGCGGACATGCCTTCACCATCGAGGGAATCTAGGATGTCTTGGCCAGATGCTGCGTTAATTGCTTGCTCTATGCTGATACGACCTGAGTGTGGAACAGCAAAAATGGATTCGATCGTGCCCGAGAGAATGGCTGGTTCCTTCTCTTGCGCGTAGATAGTCCGCCGTATAGCCATCCGAGTAAACGAGGTGAGCGGCTGGTCATCCAAGAAGACAGTATCTGCATCCGTATAGCCACCAAGACGATCACATAAATCATCGGCTGAAAGGGGATTGTCGCTCACAACAACAAGTAGTTCACCAGGCTTTATCTCGATTCCAGACTGCGTATCGGCCAGTACGGCTTTCGAATTAGGCGATTCGTCTTTGCCCCACTGATTCAGGGTCTTCACCGAAAGGAGAGTGACAACACGACTGGCGGAGACTGCGGCGGAGGTCATTCGTTGCGCGGTCTCGGTCAGCACACGAAGCGGCAGGACTAAAAATGCGCTGTAACCGTAAAAGGCGAGCAGATTTCCTAACTTCATCTTTCCATCGACTACCAAGTTGCCACCGATGAGTATCACGACGAGAATCAACATGCCGGGCATGAGGATCTGCAATGCCTTCAAGAGCGAGCGAATTTTCGCGGTGCGTACCGCCGCCCTTCGTACAGCTTGGGAGGCATTTCGAAATCTTGAGAGGAAGAGTTCTTCGCCGCCTATTCCTCTCAATACGCGCAGTCCCGCAACCGTGTCCGCCGCCAAATTAGAGGATTCACTCAATCTCTTGCGTTGTTCGGCTTCTCGCGCCTGCAGTGGTTTAATGATTGGTGCAACGAGCAAGCTCATGAGGGGCACGCAGACCACAACCAGCAGGCCGATCTTGGGAGATGAGCGAATGAGCAGCACGGAGACGTAGAAAAAGGAGACGATTGCGCCGATGAGGCGGGGGATATTGTCGAAGCCGCGGGCGATTCTCTCAACGTCATTGTTATTTACTGAAACCACTTCACCAGTTGAAACCAATCGAGGTAGGTCAGCACCGAGCTCTGTTGCTTTTCGGGCAATAATTTGTTTGAGGCGGGTAGCAGCTGAGATCCAACTACCGACACCTCTGCGGTGTCGTGCAATTGATGAAAACGACTGTATGGCACCGAGTGCAATGATTGCTAGCGCCAACCTATTAAGGGCATTCTCATTATGGTCTGCGATGGCTTGCACGGCCCTTCCCAAAAGTCCGGGCAAGGAAGCGAGGCAGGCAAAACTAAGAATTCCGAAAAGGGATCCTGTCAAAATGATTCTAGATTGGTTGCGCCCTACCCATAACAGAAAAGCAAAAGTGGAGGAAATATCTGGTTGGCCAGGGTCATGGTAGGGAACGTGGTCAAAGGGGGTACGGGGCGTCGCCATTCCACGAAAAATCACCTTTGAATTCACTTCGGCAGGTTACTCTAAGCGCGACGTCGCGCGCTTTGCATAAGTAGAATAACGCAACTTCAAGGGGGAGAGTGTGCCGATTTTTGATGTGAACCTTGAAAGGAACTCGATTAATTTTATCCAGGAGCGCGAGCGGGGCGGGAAACCCAGTTCTCTTTTCTGGCCCTGGTGTGGCGCAAATGTCTCTCTCTTAGCTCTCTCATATGGCGCATTCTTTCTCGGCTTCGGTATCTCATTTGCACAAGTGGCGATCGCCGCAGTATTGAGCGTTGTTCTCTCCTTTGTTCTCGTAGGGGTGAGTTCCCTTGCCGGTAAACGAGCTAACGCCCCTACGATGACTCTTTCTCGTGCCGCTTTCGGAGTGCGCGGAAACGTCGTCCCGGGTTTTCTTTCTTATCTGATTTTTGTAGGATGGGAAACTGTTCTCGTATCTCTGGCGACATTGGCAACGGAGACGATTTTCGCCCGACTTGGCCACATGGACCACAACCTCGCCAGAATTATCGGTTTCTTAGCCGCAGTTGGATTAACTGTATTTGGGGGAGTCCTGGGCTTTCACGTGATCATGAAATTGCAGAAATGGCTGACTATCGCGACTGCGGTAATGACGCTGGGATATATCGCACTCACCGTCAGCCATGTCGAATGGAGCAGAGTCACTTCGATTCACGGGGGAAATTTTCAGGCATTCATTGGGGCGATGATTTTTGGAATTACGGGCGTAGGATTGGGATGGGTCAACTCTGCGGCAGATTATTCGCGCTATTTACCGCGGAATACTTCAAGTCGCGCCGTAGTTGGTTGGACTGTTTTCGGTTCGTCCTTGGTGCCAGTAATTCTTATTGTTTACGGATCGATGCTTGCCGGGAGTAGTAAAAATCTAAGCGATAAAATTATGAGGGATCCCGTCGGTGCATTAACCGCGCTGCTTCCCACGTGGTATTTGATTCCCTTTGCGATTGTCGCTGTACTTGGTTTGATCGGAGGGGCGATTCTGGATCTTTACTCATCTGGACTTGCATTGGTCTCAATAGGCCTGCCCGTCCGCCGTCATGTTGCCGCATCCATTGACGCAACCATCATGCTGCTTGGCACAATTTATATAGTTTGGCATGCGTCCAGTTTCATTGGTCCTTTTCAAGGCTTCTTAATCACTCTCGGGGTTCCCATTGCCGTCTGGTCTGCCATTTTTGTCGCCGATGTAATGATGCGAAAAAGCGATTACGCAGAGGCTGAACTCTTTGATTCGCAGGGCCGTTATGGTGCTTGGCGGCTTCGATCAATTGCGCTGATGATTGTTGGGTCGATTATCGGTTGGGGATTCGTGACGAATCCGTTCGCGGGATGGCTGGCTTGGCAGGGCTATTTCATGGGCGTGATAGGTGGCAAGAGTGGGGCTTGGTCAGCAGCCAATGTCGGTGTCATCTTTGCTCTCATTATTGGCTTTTTAGGCCATCTCCTCCTTTCTCGGAAGGCGATTAAGGAACAGGAGGCCAAGTAAAGCGGAGATCAGCGCTGCAATTATCAGTCCGACTTTTATTTGTGCCATTTGGAGTGGATCGGTGACAGCCAGATCGGCGATGAATAGTGAGACCGTAAGGCCCATCCCCGCCAACGCGCCCGCACCTGCGATGTGCTTAAAAGTCATAGATTTTGGCAATCGTGCAAATCCGATCTTGACCGAGAGCCATGCAAAAAACGTTATGCCAAGAATCTTGCCAACTACTCGACCTACAATAATGCCTTTCGAAATCGGAGACGAGATCAAGCTTCCAAAATCTTGGAAATTGACAGTGATTCCTAGATTTGCCAGCACAAATACTGGAATTACAAAAAAACTGCTCCAAGGATGAATCATGTCAATAAGGCGGTCAATAGAAAAACGCTTGCCAGTTGGAATGACCCATGCTAGAAAGACCGCTCCGAAAGTTGAAAGTATCTTGTAAGGGCTGATACCAGCTGAATAGAAAACGCCCATAACGATGAGGGATCCCAGGTCATCGGCGATGGCCAGAGTCAATAGGAAGATCTTGATCGCGGGATCGACTTTAGAACCGAGTAGTGCGAGTGCTCCAATTGCCAGGGCAATATCAGTAGGCATAGGTACCGCCCATGCGTGCAAACCATTGCCAGAATAGTTAAATGCAAAGAAGATCAATGCCGGAGTGAGCATGCCACCCATCGCCGCAATGATAGGCAACGCCGCGGATTTTGGCTGGCGCAGGTCCCCTTGAACGAACTCACGTCGTATTTCCAGACCAACAAGAAAGAAGAATATGCTCATAAGACCCTCGCTTATGAAGCCCTCGTACGGATGCC
>JBBRSY010000086.1:0-6246 GCA_038244965.1 Candidatus Nanopelagicales bacterium
ACCACTGATACGCAGCATCATCAATGTCCATTACAACATTCGCATGTCTGCGAAGTAACACAAGGTCTTCCAATATGAAAGGAAGCCCTGGAAAGGCTTCGACCTGCACAAATATTGCGTCGAACGCGTGAAGATCGCGCCCCAGCAGTGTGCGTGTCCGATGCCAGATCGATTTGGCCCCTATCCAATAATTTTGTCGATTTGAACGATAATACTCTTCAAGATACTCGTCAGAAAGCAGTGGCGACCATTCAACGGACCACCCGTGAGATTTCAAGTATGGGAAGTACTGCAAAGCCCGATGTCGACAGCTTGCAGACAAACCGGAGTGACGCGTGAGAAAGAGGGCTCGAAACTTGGGCTCTGAGCAGGAGTCTGTGGCGGTGCCTGATTTCATTGTGTTTCCAAAAAAGGGCGGGTTTCGGTACTCTTGGCCGCATGGTGAGACGCGACGATTGGACCAAGATCCTAGGCTGGCCTGGTTATCAGGTTTATCAGCATGGACCGGATGAAAAGACGAAGACTTTGAAGCTCTGGGTTCGGCGGAAGCGAGGCACGAAGAAGCTGATCTGCTCCAGATGTAGTTGGCATTGCGGGGACATATTTGATTCGACCGATCGGACAATGCATGATCTTCCCTGGCCCGAGAGTAAAGCCACGCTGTTGGTGGAGTTGTATCGTGTGGTCTGCCCGGACAGTGGCCCGAAGATGGAGAAGGTAGTGCAGTTGCCGAGTAAAGCACCGTTTGCCAATCGCTTCCAGGAATTGGTGGATCAGTCTTACTCGACCGCATTGCCGCGGCAACTGAAGTTGTTGTTCGACTTAGGGCAGAGCACGGTGCGGGGGATCAATCAGCGGTTTCTTGAGTGGTGGTCGCGGAGCCGGAATAAGCCGACACTGCGGCAGATGGGTATGGTCGAGATCTACATGGGCGAGAAGACCAAATTCGTAACCGTCGTGAGAAATATGAAAACGTCTGAGCCGATGTGGTTTGGACTGGAGCGGAAGAAAGCGGCGCCGGATGGGTTTTTACGCAACCAGTTGACGGGTTGGCAACGGAGCTGGATCCGTGTTGCTTGGGTGGATAAGTGGGATCAATTCCGCCTGAGCATCGAGGAGTGGGCAATGAACTGCGACATAATCTACGACAAGTTCCATATCATTGGCGCAAGAGTGGGGCCTCCGGTGAGGCCGGATTGAACAAATTGTGACTACCGCTCCCTAACCGCCAGAATGTGGCTTCAACCGCGATTTTTGTCGAAACAGCCGATGTTGAAAATAAATGACTTGACCGTTAGTCACAGACCAGTTGAAAGCGCATTGCAGGACGCAACCAAAGCCATCAACGAACTGCGGCGGACGGAGTTCTTTCGCAAGGGCGGCGCGTTGCGCGAGATTTTGAAAGGGAAGTGGTGGATGCTGTTCACCTAATGGGTGAACCTGAGCGATGGCAAGAAGCAAATGCTCAATGCGCTTTCAAGTAATTGCGCCAAATGAGTTGTTCAATTTGAACCGCAGGGTGATGAAAGCGAATCTCTTAAAGGAAAGCCTTGACCGGCTTTGGACCAATTCCGATGAAGCGGTGATGCTGCGCTACCTGCAGAGTTGGATTAATCAATTCCAATGGCAGCGGATGCCATCGTTTTAGGAGTTCGCTTTCATGTTATTGGATCACCTGGAAGGCATTTTGAACTACTCGGCGCAAGAACTTGAAAGCGCATTGCCGTGTCAAGCCGCCGGTGGGCGTCGTCGAGGCAGTTAACGATAACATCCAAATGATAATCCGGCGCGGACACGAGGACAAAAAACCTGCGCGAATTGTTGCTGAAGGCTCAGAACATTACGGCCATCAAAATGGAATTCGTCGCTTTCAGAAAGGCTGCATGATCATGAGCACTTTGTCAGATTCGTGCTCAGAGCCATACCTTGTCAGCAGTCAAAACTTTCCTCCGCAATTTTGAGAGCGTGTCGTCATTAATTGAAAAACTGATATCTACCAGATGATGACGCTCTATTATGGTGCCGTCCGTCATCATCAAGAATGCGCTTGACAGGCGACGTTATATTTTTCTTTTCAGGCACCATGACGCTCAAATACCGGAGGAAGGGAACAGAAACTATTCTCCTATGAAAGACTTTCCCAATTGAGGATACAAAAGTTAATATTGCAAACGCAACAAACAACCAGACGGGGAAACTACTAAACTTGGGAGTCGAGAAGGACATAGCAGATGCGAAGCAGAGATTAGCGGCGGCGAACCAACCAAACCACGTATTCGTTTGCCAACACCACAGACAACCGATATCAGCGCCGATAGTAATCAAAAGTACACCCACGACTACGCCAAAGGTCCCCGCGTCGCGATAGAACGGTTCAAGCGCTGTTCCAACATTGAATTCATATGGAAGGTTCAGGAACTCACACACTTGACTCGGTGGCATGGCTGTAATCTTTAATAGCCCAAGGACGCGCATTAGAGGATAAGCTGTACGCTCAATTGTCAACGTGGGCCAATCTTCGGTTACGAGGATCTGATCGAGGTAGGCAAATCCGCCAGTGGCATACATGTAGATGTTCTGTAAGTTTGGCGGCAACGGTGAGTTACGATCAACTACAATGTCGTCGCCGATTTTTCCTACCCATATACCCATCGCGAGGAAGAGCAGGAGAAATCCAGCAGTGGAGACTATCACGATGCCGAGTGTCGCTCTGATGGTAAGGGGCCGAAGGAGCGGCACCATGCCAATAAGTATAGTCAGTATCATCCATATTGGCCGAGTACGACCGATGAATAAACAATTCCCGAGGACCTGCGCCGCCAGGAGGACAAGCCAAAACCACCGTACTCGGCCTAGCGCATATAACGAGCCGGTAGCTGAAGCCGCAATCCAGCCGAAATAGCTCAGCTGCGTGCCGATACTTTCCGTGAACTGACTTTCCCAGCGGACGACGTAGCTTTGAGAGACGAGCAATGCGAAAAACCGATCATATCCGCCTAAAGCATTTGAAAATGTATAGATGTACAGAAAGAGACCTAGAAATCCTATTGCATGCAGTAGTAGAACCATATACTTTAGGGCCTTGCGTACTGACGGTACTCCCGTCGCCGCAAGTTGAGCACGAACGCACCTAAGCCACCGGCTATAGTAGGGATAGAGGCTTAGACTTGCTATCAGATAAAGGACTGCACATACTAGTATCACGATTAGGGTTATCGGAGCCGGCGCGTTCCAATTAATGAGATGCACTAAATACAAAATCGAGGTCGGTATCCAGGTAATGCAGCCGTAAAAACTCGGCATGAGTAGCAGCACGTTGGCAGGCTTAACTGATGAATGATTAGACATGACCGTACGTTTCAGACCTTGTGCCCCACCGTCTCAGCAGAAAGAGAGTCGCAAACACAAAGAGTTGCGACGGCACAACGTAGCTGAGCCCAACCGGGCTCTCCAATCGCGCGACAGAAATCCACACAAGGAGTCCAATCAAATTCGAAAGTGCGAGATTTCGGATCAGTGCCTGAAGCCGGGAGTGACGGAGTAAGATATAGGTTCCAAGGTTGACAGGCAAAATTAGGGCCGAACTAAGGAAGAACCCGGGCAACAACGAGAAAGAAATCGGATTTTTGAAAGCGCGGGCATACACCAAAGTACCAGACGCAATGACGATTAGACAGACGGCTAAGCCGGTCTGAGTCAGGCGGTGCGAAAAAATAGAATACTTAAGCTTTAGAACTTGCGAATACAAGTTGGGGAAATATACCGTTCCTGCGGTAGTTAATACACCGGAAATTAGTTCTGGCCATTTTGTTAAATAGGCATACTCGCTCAGTGCAATGGCTCCTGACCGTACCGGAAAGACAGGCAGCATGAGTTGATCTAGTTTGAACAAGACCAGATTAAGCGGATGGCTTAGGGCAATCCAAAGAGTCGGCTTGTACCATATGTGTGTGCTTCCTTGTGGAATACTTCTAGTCGCGAGGTACCCCCACCGAATTAGGGATCCGAGACACAAGACGAAAGTAACCGTCGTCGTGCGCAAGGGTCCGGCGATGCTCAGAACTGCCAATAATATAAAGAATAGTGGGTATTTCAGTAATGATCCTATGGCCGGAAATGAATAGATTCTCAGAGCAGTCATTTGGGCCGCGGTGAGTACCGATGTAGCCTCTGAAAAAACGATAATGGCAAGCAGTAAGCTTTGGATCGTACCGAACACAGGAATGAGTGCTATTGCTGTGACTATGCTGATAGGCGCCGAGTATCGAAGCAGGAATGGCCAGAGCAATAGACGGGTCTCAGGATCACTACTCACAATCGCGAAGAGGTGAGTATCCAGGCCCAGTTTGGCGAAAGTGACTCCGAGATTAATCCATTGGGTGTATGAAATAGTAAACAGAATAGCTTGGGAATCCAGCGCATTCCAACGTCCCGAGGCCATATAACTAAAACAGAGGCCGCCTACGACGTTTGACAGGAACATCTGTAAGAAGCCCGTCAATTCCGCACTGGAAATCACTCTTGTTAATGTTTGCCGTGTGCTTCCAAGCGGTTGAGTAGTGCGCGTACGTCGACCAGTTGGCATTTAAAGGACTCGCAAGACGGAACGTGCTACTTGACTCGTCCTTTAGGCGGCAGAGGGAGAAAGTTGGCACAGACTGCGATGGTTGAATTGGCGAAAGAATGCACTCAAAAAACTGATGGATTTGGCGTGATGAGCGTGGCGACCGGACACGATGGACTCGAGTCCAGAGATGGCATTTAGGAGAAAAACGGTATGGCCACAAACCATCTTTTATGGAATACTCAATGTGTATTAAGTCAAATCATCTTTTCTCGTGGGGCAACGGTCTCGACTATTCACCATACCCCACTTAGATCCGATTGCACAATACCTACGCCATAGTGATTACTCAATGTGGGCGATATATGCACAGACGGTGGACTATAAGGAACCCCACGCAAGTCCTAAATAAGATCGGCAACAGGATGTTATCCGGCTCCATCGTTGTGAATTACAGACCAGCCGCGGAGCGTTGGTGGCAAATGCCTAGTGGCCAGCCAATTCATTCGATTGTAGCGACAGTCTCATTGCTTGGCCTCCGGCGAACCATAGCTCTTTGTGTAAGCCGAGTAGTGGTAGTTCGAGTAGTAACCGTAGTAGCCGTTGGGGGCACTCTTGGGATCCCAATCGTTGAGGATCGTACCCAAGAGTTTGGTTCCGTCTTCGGCGAAGCGTTGGCGTGCCGCGACGGCGGCGTCTCGCGTGGTTTTGTGGGCGCGGGCAACCAGAACTACGGCGTCGGCCGCTTTGGCGACGACGCGGGCATCGGGCATCTGAAGCATGGGGGGCGTGTCGATGATGACCATCTCAAACTGTTTCTTGAGGATGGCGATGATTGCTTCGAGGTTCTTGCCGTAGAGCAGGTTGGCGGCGGCGGAAGTGGGAGGGCCGGCGGTTAGGGCGAAGAGTCCGGGGATTTGGGTTTCCTGGATAAGGCCATTGAGAGCGTCGGCAGGAAGCGGGCGCAACTGGAGAATGTCGGAGAGGCCACGGTCGTTATTAAGGCCGAAGATGTCATGAATACGAGGCTTGCGAAGATCGGCATCGACGACAATAGTTAGTTGTTTTATCTCGGCGAGGGCGATGGCAAGGTTGGTGACTACTGTTGTTTTTCCCTCACCTGGGCTGGCTGAGGTAAGGACAAGGGCTCTTGGTCGGTTACCATTACCTGTGAAGAGGAGAGATGTCAGGACCGTGCGGAACGCTTCCGCTACCACTGAGGGTTTGCGTTGGAAGGTGATCAACTCCACACGATCAACCACGGAGTTCACGGAGGTCACGGAGTCAGACTTACCAATATTATAAAAGGCCTTACGGTAAACAGCGGTTGCGGAGGGGATAACTCCGAGTTCGGGGACGTCGAGGAAGTAGGTGGAGTCGCCGGGTTGCTGGAGGGTGCGGTCGGCGCGGTCCAGCATGACGACGAAGACTACGCCGAGGATGAGGCCGGCGAGGGCGCCTAGGGCGGCGTTCAGGCTCATGACCGGTTTATAAGGAAGCCGGGGCGGGTTGGCGGGGTCGACGACTCGGATGTTGGAGGCGCGGAGGGCGGAGGCAATGGACGATTCCTTGACGCGCTGGAGCATGGAGTCGTAGATCTGGCGGTTGGTATCGACTTCGCGCTTGAGGATGTTGTACTGGATGGCTTTGCCGGCGTCGCCGCTGACGAGTTTGATCTGGGC
>JBBRSY010000087.1:0-6193 GCA_038244965.1 Candidatus Nanopelagicales bacterium
AATGGCAAAGTCTTGGAACGGTTAACCGTCGTGAAATCCGCGTACCGCACTTTAATAGAAATGGTCTTTGCGAAAAGTTTCCGACCGCGCAGCCGATGGGTTGCTTTCTCACTTAAGCGCAGGATCTCTCGCAAAATTATTTCTTGATCATCAATGTCGCGCGCAAAAGTTTCTGCAGCGCTAATGCTTTTATCTGGCTCGTCCGAAATTACATCTCGATAATCGCGTCCCCATGCCAATTCATACAAAGAGGAACCACCGGCCTCTCCTAACGCACGAATTAAGGTTGCGCGAGGAGTGTGCGCAATGTCGGCAACCGTACGCAAGCCCAGACGTTCGAGCGCTTCGTTTGTCTTTGGCCCTACTCCCCAGATTGCAGAAACTGGCAATGGATGAAGAAAATTAATGATGCGATCTGTTGGTATTTCCAGCATGCCGTTGGGTTTACATCGGCTTGAGGCAAGTTTGGCAATGAACTTCGAAGGCGCAATTCCCACCGAACAAGTAATGCCCTCTTGCGCTTCAACTTTTGCACGAATCGCAATTGCAATCTGGCGACCAGTGCCGAGCAATCGTCTTGAGCCCGTGACATCGAGAAAGGCCTCGTCGAGTGAGAGGGGTTCTACATGCGGAGTGTATGAATGAAAGATCTCCATTATGTGATCGGAGACTTCGCTATATCGTGCGTGATCTGGTGTTATAAAAACTGCGTGCGGTGCCATGCGCTGTGCTCTTCCTATTGGCATTGCAGCATGGATCCCAAAGGTGCGCGCCTGGTAATTTGCCGACAGCACAACACTTCGTATCCCTGCCCCGACAATCACTGCTTTGCCTTTAAGGGAGGGATCATCGCGCTCGGCAACAGAGGCATAGAAGGCATCCATGTCGACATGGAGGATGGTTGCCGTACTCATATTACGAGCGTACTTCTACTTTGCAGATGCTTTTCGTAAGCAACACGAAGATCCCATGCCCCAGTTGCACGCAACGAGACTCCTCTTGGGCCAGTGCGACGGACTTCCCCGCGTACCAGAAAGAGCCAAGAGTTGAAAAGGACATCGGCGTATGCGCGCTGGGCATCATCGAAGAAAGTCGCGTCATTACAGCCATACCCATCGTCGATGGTGAGAAAAATAACGCGCTTGCCCGAACGCACCGGAGGGCTCTGCCGAGCAACTTTCACACCGGCGACCAACACGGACGCACCCGATCTCTGGGCAAGGAGATCTGAGGATCGCACGGCTCCGATCTCGTTGAGAAAACCTGCATAAAACTCGAGCAGGTGGTGAGAGACATCCATCCCAAGATGCTTCATCTCGTGGCGTACTTTTTCGCCTGCATCCAAATCTGGAAGACCACTAGAAATGAGTGCGGGCGGTGCGAAACCAAAATTAAGTTGCGATCCGCCAAGGGAACGAACTGGAGATCGATGGAGATCACTTAAATGCAGCAACAAGTCACGCCGGTTAATTTCCCCTTGATCTACTCTGTGTATCTCATCAAAGGCACCAACCAAGATCAATTTTTCGGTCGTGGGAAAGGACGCACCTGATCGAGAATGGAAGTCGGATAAATCCAGATAAGGCTGACCAGCAATTATTGACTCCACTTCTTCAGTGCCAATTCCTGATAAATCCGTCAGTGAAATTCTTATTGCATACCCTCGCGCATCGGGCAAGGTAAGAGTGCGGCCAGTGCTCTTGCCATCGAAAACGCTCGCTGGCAGACGCGCTGTGTTGGGATCGACTCGTTCGACCCGATATGTCGCACCTGAGTGATTGATATCTATCGGAGCAATCGCAACACCCAGTTGACGCGCGTCATCAAGGATCAAGCGCTTGGGATACATGCCAGGGTCGTGTGTCAGCACTCCAGCTATAAAAGCGGCAGGGTGATGGGCTTTGAGCCAGGCCGACTGGTAGGTCGGAAGCGCAAATGCTGCTGCGTGCGCTTTACAGAAGCCGAAGGAGGCAAAGGCCCGCAAAATTTCCCACACAGAATCCACCGTGAGAAGGGAATATCCACGAGCCAACGCTGTGGGATAAAACCAATCGCAGACTTCTTGTTGACCTTCTCGCTCTCCTAGTGCCCGCCTTTTCTCATCTGCCTGCGCAAGCGATATTCCGGTGAGGATCGAAATAATCTGGATTACCTGCTCGTGAAAAACGACAACTCCTTCGGTTTCGTGCAAGACATCGTAAAGATCAGGATGAATAATCTGAGCCGAACTCCACCCATGCCGGGCGCGGAGAAAGGGTGAAATCATGTCGCTCTTCACCGGCCCTGGTCGGAAAAGTGAGATGTCGATAATCAAATCAGTAAAAGTCTGTGGGGCAAGTTTTCCGACAAGTTCGCGCTGACCCGGACTTTCCACTTGAAAAATCCCGAGAGTGCGAGTCGATGCAATGAGATCGAAAGTCAATTGGTCATCTAATGGAACAGTATCAATATCAACGCTTTGGCCGGTTCGACTAATTTCAGAAATTGCATAAGCGATAGTGGATTGCATGCGAACCCCAAGAATGTCGAGCTTGAGTAGACCAATCGCCTCAACATCATCTTTATCGAACTCCACCATGGGATAACCGCTCGCGTTCACTTGCAAGGGCGCATGATCAAGAAATGCTCCATCAGAGAGAACAACAGCGCAAGGGTGCATCGCCAAGTGTCGCGGAAGGCCATCAAGTCTCTCTGCTAAAGCGATAGTCATCGCTGTTAATGGACTACTGAGATTGATCCCACGCAATTCTGGAAGGCTGGCCAGTGCCTGTGAAATATTACGCGCCCGAACATGTGGTAGCGACTTCGCTATTAAATCGATTTCGGCAAAAGAAAGTCCGAGAGCCGCGCCCGTGTCTCTAATTGCATGTCGGGCACGGTATGTATCGACCATGGCAACGGTGGCACAGCGAGAAGTATTGCCAGGTGCGCTCCAATTGGAATCACCGTAGCGTTTGAAAACTAAATCATAAATCTCTAATCGACGGGCGGATTCGACATCAATATCAATGTCGGGGAGAGCCCGACGAAGAGGTGAACAGAAACGCTCCATTAAGAGTCCGTGCTGCAATGGGTCGACGCCAGAGATCCCGAGAAGGTGACATATAAGCGAACCCGCTCCGCTACCACGCGCTGCAACACGGATGCCCCGCTCGCGCGCCATATCCGTAATATCTGCAACGGTGAGAAAGTAAGACTCATAACCTAAGGTCGCAACCGTGGCAAGTTCGTCGGCTAGACGTTGACGTGCTCGCACGATCGTCGCGCCATCGCTGTATCGCCAATGCAAACCCGCCTCAGAGCGGGCGCGCAATATGGACTGCATGTGCCGGGAAGAATCGGCTCCGACGATATGTGGCTCGGGTAAGTGGATGCCACCTAGACCGATATCACGGGTGGCTGAAAGTACTGCTCGTTCTGCCCATTCGTGCGTTGCCGTAAGAAGTTCGCGTGCATTGCGCTCCCCCGCTGCCCGTGAAATCTCTTCGGCGAGGGCAACCATTTCGACGCCTGATTTGAGAAATGCTTCAGCATTTTTCCGTTCGACATGACGTGCATGTAAAGGGACTAATTGACGCGCAGAATCCAAAATATCGGCGATGGGACCATCTTCACGTTCGCGCATACGAACTGCGTTGGTAATAACGGCGGTGATCTGATGATCGCGCGCAAAAATTAATGACCGCGCAGCATGGGCAGTAGATCGCGGACCCGAACCTGCGACCAAGTGCGACACGCATTCAATGGCATTGTCGGCAAAGAGTTCGCGTGTCTGTTCAAAATATTCAAGCGCAAGATCACTTCGATGCAACGCAATAGCTGCCCCAATTGGTGATTCAGGACCATGCAGCACTAAAAGATTCTTGCTGTACTCGTTGAATTGATGGAGGAAATCCAGAGTAAGGACAGGGGTGCGACTTCTCTCAAGTCCCTGATACGTATTTAGAGATGTGAGCAATCGACAGAGCGAGCGCCATCCGCCGTCGCTATGGGCCAGAAGAATAATGCGGGGAAGATTCTTTCCTTTAGGAAGTCCGTGTGGACTTTCAATTGCTAGATCGATTCCAATAATTGGAGCAACACCATAATCAACACAACTTTGAGCAAAACGAATGGCACCCGCCAGTCCATCGCGATCAGCAAGACCAAGGGCTGGCATCTCGTATTCACTTGCGCGAGCTACAAGATCGCGCGGTTGAGTTGTGCCGTATTTAAGCGAGTAGGCACTGCATGCACGCAAGTGAACGAATGTGCCCATCAAAGGACGGTGATACGCCAGGTGCCAGTGATCTCATCGCGTTCGATCTCAAAAGTAGTCAGGGTTCCAATGGGAGCCGCTTCGACTCGCCAGAGCGCGCGCGCCCCATCATCTGGGCGATAGATGCCATCGTTGATGCGATTCCACCATTCCCCTGCTTCGCACCACCGGGAAAGAACACTATGAATACGAAAACGCCTGCCGCGGAAAGTGAACTCCACTGGGGTCGCGCCATCGGCTAAGACCTCATGCGCCCCAACTTGGCTAACTTGAGCGCGCCTGATGGCAGGGGCCTGACCCGAACTGGGCTCCTGGGCTGGGCTGGTGTTTTCGAACATATGTTCGAAAAATAGCCCCAAGCCCTGACAGGAGCAAGTCCTTGCTCGCTAGTGAGGCACGATCTCCTGGATCAGAGCGCGGACCAGGGCCTGGATCTCATCTCGGATCGGACGAATCGCCTCCACAGCAACCGGGTTAACTTCACTGGCCGGTTGCGTACCTGCCGAGCGAACCTTAATTGCGCCTTGCGAAAGATAGGAAAGAAAAGCCGCCGCCATTTGAGAGCGGCCGGCGTTATGGACGCAGACAAAGAGGACGCTCGGCCGTTTTGTACCGGGTTTACTCGTAGTGGATTTCATCGAGAGTACCTCTTTCGTAGCCATAATGAAATGTAGACAAGTGCAACCAACGCCGGAACTTCAATCAAGGGACCAATAACACCAACCATCGCCTGACCTGATGTAATTCCCCAAACCCCAATACTCACAGCAATCGCAAGCTCGAAATTGTTTCCAGCAGCAGTGAAGGCCAATGTCGTTGCTTTCTCATACGGCAAACCGAGCGCTTTGCCGAAAATATACGAAACCCCCCACATGATTAGGAAGTAAATCAATAGAGGGATTGCAACCTGGATAACTACCCCGGGTGAATCAATAATTGCCCGACCTTGCAAGGCAAACATCAAAACTATTGTGAACAGGAGTCCGTACAAAGCAAACGGAGCGACCCTTGGAATAAATTTCTCCTCATACCAATGAATACCCTTGTTGCGAACTCCAACTCTTCTCGAGAAATAGCCAGCGATGAGCGGAACTCCCAAGAAAATCAAGACCGCCTTGGTTATGTCCCAGGTTGAGAACGAAACGGAAAAGGAATCAAGCCCCATCCAAGTCGGCAAGACCTTGAGATAGAAAGTCCCTAAGAGGGCGTAGGCAACTATCTGGAATATCGAGTTGATAGCCACCAAGAGTGCGGCAGCTTCTCGGCTTCCGCAGGCAAGGTCATTCCAAATCAGGACCATTGCAATACAGCGCGCCAGTCCAATAACAATGAGCCCAGTTCGATATTCGGGTTTATCGCCTAGGAAAATCCAAGCCAACGAGAACATCAGGGCCGGTCCCACCAGCCAATTGAGAATCAACGATGAGACAAGGAGCTTCTTATCCGAACGCAGATCTCCCATTTCTTCGTAGCCGACATTGGCCAAGACCGGGTACATCATGATGAAAAGGCCCAAAGCTATTGGCAGAGAGGTCTTTTGGATCTGAATGGCAGTGAGTACTTTGTTGATCCCCGGAAGAGCCTTACCCAACAAAAGACCTGCACCCATTGATGCAAGAATCCAAAGAGGTAGGAAACGATTAACTTTTGAGAGTTGCGAGAGCGGATTCGCTGCGGCGCTTTTCTTGATTTGGCTCACCGGATCCTCAAATAGATAGATTTCGATATGAAAACCCTATCGTCATATCGATCAATGTCAATGTATGGTAAACGCATGGCTCAAACCGTATCCCTTACTCGATCACCAAAAGATGTCGAGAAGTTAGCCGAGCAATTTAAAGCCCTCGGTGATGGCACCCGCCTTTCATTAATGATGGCGGTCGCAGCGGGCGAAAACGCAGAAGCTTGTGTCTGTGATCTAACGCCAGAAACCGG
>JBBRSY010000088.1:0-6171 GCA_038244965.1 Candidatus Nanopelagicales bacterium
ACGTTGCGCCGGAATCGGTGCTCACGATGGCCCGGAATACGCAAGAAAGAATAGTCCTTGTCGTCATACGCGGGATGATAGCTGGTACGAACGGGTTTGCCCTCAAATGTGAGCTGACGGCTACGGTCTTTAAAATCTCTGCTGAAAGTGCCATAGAGGGCCTCGACATAGGAATTCCAATTGCTGCCATAGTCACTGAAAAGAACAACATCAGGCAGCCAGTGAGGGGCTGTCATGCCTGCGCCTCCGATGCCCGCCAACTGAACAGATTCACTTTGTTTTCGCGCAGTAGCGTCGTCCGCCGCAGGCTGTAGTGCGACCTTTCCATCGTGCGCCGAACCAGGGCTTCCTTAGCAGCATTACCGGTCAATTCCCGATTGACGTATGAGATAACGCCCGTTAAGAGATCGGTCAATTGCAACTGTTCGACTTCGTGCGAACGGATAAGCTGGATCCTGTCGATAATCTCCTTGGAGAAATCGTAAATGCTGTTGCACAGAACATCATGGAGCTTCTTCACCTTGACCGCGCCTTGGGTGTCTTTGACGTCGATGTAGATCTTGTAACAAGCTTCGGGGCTAAGAATCACCTTCAGCAGGTCGAAGTACATCTTGTAGTAGAAGTCGTCGTGACTCTGGCCGAAGGACGCGTGATTCAACTTGGACTTATCGGGAACGATCAAGGCGCGAAAGTGCAAATCGTCGTCGTCGAAAAAGTAATCCAGGATGTCAAGGTAGAATTGCTTCTTGGCGGGTGAAACCTTTGACCACTTGATCTCAAATTCCGGCTTCAGTCCGTGGCTCTCTTTGATCTCGCGAATACGAACTGCGATTTCTCTGGTCTTTTCCAGGGGACACCAAACCGCACCGAGGACCATCGCCTTCTGATGATCATTTTCCAGATGGCAACTCTCGTCGCAGTAGATGTTGAAGACTTGACTCATAAACTTGAGCTTTCACTTTTGTCGCATCCGTTCCCTTCAGGATCGGGCCGTTCAGCCTCTGTCACACTCTGACCTTCTTCGTTGTCGGGCAAGACTTGTGGAGTTGCGTGCTGCTCGACCTCGGTTTCCAGCTCCGCGGCTTCTACCCTGTGCATTTCAAGTTCGCTGTTGGACAAGCTGGGTTCGTGCCCGTCCTGCGCTGCTTCTGGGTCCTTTGTTTCGGTTCGCCAGCGTTTCGAAAAATCATCAATTTCGAGCATGATCGGACGAGTGGATGACGAGGCTTTCCCAACTAGTATTGCCCTCCGCGTTGGAAGAGTCGAGATGGCATGAGAATACTCCTCTCCCATGTAATTCTTCAAAAAATCCAATCCAGTTTGATCGAAAGATTGTAAGGCGAAGATGGTATTACATTGATTGAGAATTGTTTTCGTAACATTTGCGGTTCGCTGAGTGATTATCAGTGAGCCCATTCCGAACTTCCGGCCCTGCAGAATGATGCGCGCAGTCTTGTTAACATGGTTCTTATCTCCTTCCATGGCGACCTGATTCCATTCTGGAATGATGGAATGAGCTTCTTCGAAAACAACGCAGAGCCTTGCCGGCTCATTTTCGCCCGCTTTCAGCGGGGTCTTTGATAGTTCCTTGAATGCTTCCTCGACAAATTGGGAAGTTATTTGAGGATAGCTGGCTGCGGCCGTGGCATATTGATGAACACCGATCAGTGATTCACTGGCAAGCCAAGCGGCAACATCAGCGGGCGTCTTCAAAGGAGTCGGCTTAAGTGACTTCAGGAATAGGTAGTGCTGGCGACTCATGTCGAGAATTAGCACCCTAATGTTGTTGGATACCATCGCTTCAATAAGATGGAACGCGAGGTAGGACTTGCCACTGCCGGTTACTCCTATGAGCGCGGAATTATGCGTGACGGCCTCCTCAATGTTGATGTGAACCGGGAAATCAGAGTTGGGAACCCTGCCCACAACTACATGTCCGTCGGGGATCTCGTAATTTTCCATCGAACCGGAATCCGCTTTGTTGACCAACTCACCGGCTGGTGGGACCCATGTCACTGTCTCAAACCGGCAGGCCTTAGCATCCCAAATTCCAAGTTGACCAGCGGAAACCCTAACCGACTGAACACAGTTACCCTCAGCAACATTGACTTGAAAAACTTGACCGCTAACGACCTGATAAAAGCCCTTAGCGCCCGTGCTTATCTTTATCCAGACCACTTCCCCAGACTGCAAATTCAGGTCGGGATGCACGTGAAACACAAGCTTACCAATCTCAGAACCCACATCGGCAACGCTAACAGGTATCTCAACGGGCTCATCGCTGGCTCCGCTGTCTAGCAGAGTAAGATTGATGGCCCCACTCGAATCGTTTGAAACAACACTCCATCGATCCTCCATTTTCGTAATAGCGAGTCTTCCGATGCGCTGTCCCGCCACAAGGCGGTCATCAATAATAACTGCATTCCCAATGACGGTTCTGTCTTTGGTAATCTGCAGTCGTCGTCCTACGATCTTAACTGGCAACTCAGCGCTCAATTTCGCTTCAGCAATTCGCGGATTAACCAAACGTAGAATTACACCAATTGCTGCGGGCGTTGGAGTGGTTCTTCTTGTTAGGAACTCTTCTATCGCTTGAGAGACCACCGGTAGATTAATGATCATGAACACAGCCCAAAATAATAAAAGTGCATTGAGTCCCCGGGATGGTGATTTGAATTGTAGGAGACAGCCCCATAGGAACAATGCGGAGAACAAAGCTTCGGGCCTACCTATTTGGCGATTGAGGCGTGATAACAACTGAATGGAGGGGCTCTCCTTGTAAAGTGCGCGCGACCTAAGCCACATGAGTATGTAGCTGCAGAGGATCAAGTAAGTGGCCCAGGTCAAGAACGCCCACCAAATTGCGCTACGCGATTCTTGGCTAACCAACAACAGCGCAACCCAGGCGGTTACGCCGTTCTAGAAAATGTTTGCATCTTTGGAGAAATGGGGTTGATCAACTAATGAGAGTAGGACTAGTAAGAACAATCCCGCCGTGAACCAGAATTGCTGCAGTAAGAAGGCGAACGAGCCTGTTGATAGATACCCGACGAGGACGAGTATTATCAATGACAGTCCGAGGAAGACTAGGCGCCCTTTTCTGGTCATGAATCACCTTTCGAATAGCTACATCACAATCTCTCCGGATACCAGCCTTGGCAGCAACAAGTCGCGCGTTCGGCGAAGGATTGAGTTCTTTCTCCTTAGTGAGTCGATCTGCTCGAAAATCGGGGTCACCAGTAGCGCAAACTTCCTGGCCAACTCGGCCGGCGCAACCATTACTTCTTTATTGGTTAGTTCGCCCCAATGCCGTTTGTATTCGCTTGTCTCGACAAGATTTCTAACTAAGAAAAACAGATAAGGGGTTGGGATGTCGTCGCGTGAAACAAAGGGAACAACATTCGGCCCTACAGAAAATGGCTCAACCATCATCTGCATCTTGCAGGTATGATCGCCAAAAATAATGACGGGCCTGCCTGGCTCAGCAATATGATCAGGTTGATTCTCATGAAAGCCGAGAATCTCATCGCGCGACTGATCGATCACGGGAATGGTTCCAGCTTCAGAGACTTCCGACCCCTTGTAAACTTTTCCAGCCTTCAATCGCAGGATGATGTCCTTGGCCTTTTTCACTTCCCATCCTTCGCGTCGTGTGGACGCCTCAGCAAGTGGCGCGCTTGGGTGCGCTGGGAAATGAAAGTGGACAAACCATTCGCGAAAGAGCGTCTGGGCGATATCTTCCAGCATCTTGATCCGCTGCGTATTGTTCTCAACCAGCTCGTCGTAGGCCGAAAGTGAGGAGGCAATTCTGAGTTGAACGTCCAATGGAGGCTTCAGAACTGGAAGGGACGCAAGGATAGTTTGATTGAGGTTGTTAATATTCGTGCCTCCGCCATGCGCCGAGAGTGCTTGTCGGACGCTATGCGAACGCAACAGGTACGCATAGAACAATGGGAATACATCCGTCCCTGAAAACCTGGCGCGTATCGTGAACGCTGAGTGAGTAACGGCACCAGCAGCCTTGCTGATGAAGAGACTTCTCCCGATTAACTGGCGGTTTCCATTCGAACGAACAAAAACAATGTCTCCTTCGTGGAGAAGATCCGCATCCCGAATAACACCTTCAGGGTTGATTTCACCCAAGTCCCCAAAGTCGGGTCGGAATCGATCCTGAAAGTCCTTAACGTTGATTACCTTAATTCCCCTTCCAAAGCTTTCTTTTGTGAAGTTGACGCCATTCCTGAATTCTGCCAGTGAACCTAATGGGACAAGCTCCCAATCTCCTTGTCTGCTTCGACTCTCACTTAGTTTTTTTGCAGCTTGTCTCATCTAAGAATCTGCAGGCGGATCACGCCCGCTCAAGAATTCCGGCGACATTCTCGGCAATTCGACTTTCTAATTCACTAGCCTCAACGTTCAGCGTTTCTAGCTCTTCGTTCATCTGTTCCAAGCGCTCGTAAAAATCGAACTCGTCCGGTGCTCGTTCAGCCACACCAACGTAGCGACCGGCATTAAGACTCCAGCCTTGAACTTCGATGTCTTCAATCGCGGCCACCTTGCAGAGTCCGGCAACGTCCGCATACTTCAACTTTGGGAACTTCTCCTCAAGAAGCGCCTCACTGCCGTTTTCAAACTCGGGCTTCTCGTCTCGATAAAGGCGCGCGATGTTGGCAACGAACTCGATATGTTCCGGCGCGAAGTCACGATGAGCGCGGTCAACTTGCCGGAAGAGGTGACGCGCGTCAATGAACAGCACTTTGTCTTTGCGTAGAGTGTTTGCCTTCGCATTATCAAAGAACCATAGAGTGCATGGAAGCTTGACTGTGTAAAAGAAGTTCGAGCCGATAGAAATCATCACGTCCACCGGACCGGATTCGATGAGGTTCTTGCGAATCTCCAGTTCTGAGCCGCGCGCGTCGCTGGCTGAGTTGGCCATGACAAAACCTGCGCGACCAGAGTTATTGAGGGCGCTGTAGAACTTCTGAATCCAAATGTAATTTCCGTTATCCGTGCGCGGCATGCCGAAAGGAAATCGTGCCTTGTCATCCTTGAGGCGCTCTTTGTCGATGCGATCGACGTTGAATGGAGGATTCGCCATCACGAAATCAAACTTGCCGACGGCATCGTGAATGTCTTCGTAGTAGGAATTGCCCTGCCGAATGTCTCCTTCCAGTCCGTGCACGGCGAGGTTCATTTTGCAGAGGCGAACCGTCTCTTCAGTCTTCTCCTGACCATAAACCATGATCTCGGCGTTAGGATTCTTGTGATGGTTTTCGACGAAGCGCGCGCTCTGCACAAACATCCCGCCCGAACCACAGGCTGGATCAAAGATGCGTCCGTGATAGGGTTCAATCACTTCCACAATCAGCTTCACCAAAGAAGTTGGTGTGAAAAACTCACCGCCCTTTGAGCCTTCTGCCTGGGCGAATTCGCCAAGGAAGTACTCATAGATCTTGCCGAAGACATCCCCCTCCATCATCGGGATTGCGGAAAAGGTCTTCAGCAACGTGGCGAGGAGGGCACCCTCAAGCGCTTGGTAATTCTTCGGGAGAACGCCGTCGAGTTTAGGGTTGTTGTTCGCGATGAGCGTCATCGCGAGGTTGATCGCTCCGCCTAAATCTGAACCCTCTGGCAGGTTGAGTAGATACTCAAACCGGCTGGCCTCCGGCAAATAGATCGCGCCTCTTGCCTGATAGTCCGTTGGGCCGATCTCGCGACGCTTGCCTCGCTTCTCCTGAAGCTGACGTTCAGTCTCTGCAAACTTCTCGCTGGCATAACGCAGGAAGATAAGACCCAGAACCGGAATCGCATACTCCGCCGATTTCAGCTTCGAATTGGCGCGGAGTTCATCAGCGGCCTGCCAAAGGCGTTTCTCAATATCGGCGAGCGCAAACCGTGATGACGGCTCGCTTATGTTTGTGTTTTGTTTCCGGGCTTTAGGGGACAAGACCACTCCAGCGTAGCGAGGTTGAGTGAACAGTGAGGATACTGCATCAATTCCGCGAAAAATTCCAGTAAGCTCCCAACCGTTTCTCTTGCATTGAATTTTCGATATATGCGGCTAGATGGCGCTGGTTGCTGAAACGAGGACAGCAGTAGCGAGCCGTAAATCGTGAATCGTAACAGCGAAGGACCGTCGGCGGCCTGCTCTTCGTTAGCAAAATCCAACGA
>JBBRSY010000089.1:0-5550 GCA_038244965.1 Candidatus Nanopelagicales bacterium
AGGAGAACTGTGGCAAAGGTCCGCGTACATGAGTTAGCAAAACAACTTGGCATGGAAAGCAAAGTTGTGCTTGCAAAACTCCAAGAAATGGGCGAATTCGTCCGTTCTGCATCATCGACCGTCGAAGCACCCGTAGTGCGTAAGATGTTGGAATTATTTCCCGATGCAAAACCTGCAGATGCAATTAAGCCTGTAAAAAAGGCCGCGGCTAAGAAAGTTGCCGCAAAACCTACTGAATCAACGCTCACCCCCCAAGCTGCGACCGAAATTCTCGCGGAGATCGCTCCTGGGTTGGTGGAAGCCACCACCATTCAACAGGCACATAAAGCTGCAGAGACGCGGCCAGTAACGCCAGCGCCTACAGCTCCGACGTCGCTGCCTCCAACATCGCAATCCCCATCCGGCGCACCGTCGATCCCACGTCCGCCAGCGCCTCGGCCACCGGCTGCGCGTCCTGGAAATAATGCCTTTGGTTCACCGCGGCCGCCCCAGCGTCCTTCAGGCACTGGTGGTCCGCGCCCGCCGATGTCAGGACCGCGCCCAGGTTCAGTGCGTCCAGGATTTGCAGCACGTCCTTCCTCACCGCGCCCGCCGCAAAGCGGAACTGGATTTCCGCCGCGCGCGGGAGGTCCAGCATCTAGTTCAGGAAGTCCCTATCGCACGCCGAGTGCGGGTGCGCCAGCTGGGGGTCCAGCACGTCCTGCAGGTGGAGGAAGGCCGCAACGTGGCAGTACGGGCGGGGCCTTTGGAAAGAATGCGAGCAAGAGCAGCAAGCGAAAGCCAAAGAGCAGAAAAGCACTGCGCGATGAATTCGACAATATGCAGGCTCCACAACTTGGTGGAGCAGTTGTTCCACACGGTGATGGAAAAACGCCGATTCGAATGCGCCGTGGCGCATCCCTTGCCGATTTTGCTGAGAAAATTAATGCCGATCCAGCGGCATTGGTTGCTGCCTTGTTCCACTTAGGAGAAATGGTCACCGCTACACAATCGGTAGATGAAGACACTTTCGCAATCTTGGGTACCGAGTTGGGTTATCTCATTCAAATCGTTAGTCCCGAGGATGAGGATCGAGAGTTGTTACAGACCTTCGATATCAATCTGGAAGATGAACTCGCCGCGATTGATCCATCTCGATTGGTGACACGTCCACCCGTGGTAACTGTTATGGGTCACGTCGATCACGGTAAGACCAGAATGCTGGATGCCATTCGTAAAACCGAGGTGGTTAAGAGCGAGGCCGGGGGCATTACTCAACACATTGGTGCCTACCAAATTCACCACACCCACGATGGCAAGGATCGTGCGATCACCTTCATTGATACACCAGGTCACGAGGCCTTTACCGCGATGCGTGCGCGCGGTGCGAAAGTAACCGATATTGCGGTTTTGGTGGTTGCCGCCGACGACGGCGTGATGCCCCAGACCATTGAAGCACTCAACCATGCGCAGGCCGCAGATGTTCCTATAGTGGTGGCGGTCAACAAGATCGATAAAGAGGGGGCCAACCCAGAAAAGGTTCGTCAACAATTGACCGAATACAACCTGGTTGCTGAAGAATATGGCGGAGACACAATCTTCGTAAATGTTTCGGCAAAAACCGGCGAAGGCATTAAAGAACTCATTGATTCCATTCTTTTGACGGCAGATGCGGCGATAGATCTTCAAGCAGTTGCAGATGATGATGCCCGCGGTGTTGCAATCGAAGCTCATTTAGATCGTGGCCGTGGTCCGGTTGCGACAGTGCTAATTCAGCGAGGAACTCTTAAAGTTGGTGACGCAATTGTTGCCGGCGGATCCTTCGGTCGCGTTCGGGCGATGTTGGATGAGCAAGGAGAAGCCGTTGATAGCGCTGGGCCGTCGCGCCCAGTCCAGGTCCTGGGCTTCACTTCCGTGCCAAATGCCGGAGACACCTTTCTTGTTGCAGGAGATGATCGAACTGCGCGTCAGATCGCTGAGAAGCGTCAGGCAGCTGAGCGCAATGCTCAGTTGGCTAAGGCTCGTAAGAAGGTCTCACTTGAGGACTTCATGGAACAGTCCAAAATCACAACACTCAACCTCATTCTCAAGGGCGACGTTAGCGGATCGGTCGAAGCTCTTGAAGATGCCTTACTTCAGCTTGATGTAGGTGCAGAAGTTGATCTTCGTGTCATCCACCGCGGCGTCGGGGCGATCACGAAGAGCGATATCACCCTTGCCTCCGCGTCAACGGCTGTCGTACTTGGATTCAACGTCAAGCCAGAGCCTCAGACTGCGATATTCGCAGACCAAGAGGGAGTTGATGTTCGCTTCTATTCCGTTATCTACCAAGCAATCGAGGAGATTGAACTTGCCCTCAAGGGTCTGCTCAAGCCAGAGTACGAAGAAGTCGTTCTCGGAAATGCCGAGATCCGCGAAATCTTCAAGTCAAGCAAGTTTGGAAACATTGCCGGCTCCATTGTTCTAGATGGAATCATCCGACGAAATGGAAAAGCTCGTTTGCTTCGTGGCGGAGAAGCTGTCGCCGAAAACCTGACCATCGAGTCGCTGAAGCGTTTTAAAGATGATGCAACTGAAGTCCGCGAGGGCTTTGAGTGCGGTATCGGAGTTGGATCCCATAAGGATGTGCAAGTTGGCGATGTGGTTCAAGTCTTCGAGATGCGTGAGAAGAAGCGGGTGTAACTGTGAGTCAATCACATCGTTCACAAAAGGTTGCGGATCGAATCAAGGTCGTAGTGGCGGGGTTGCTCGAGGGGAAGATTAAGGACCCTCGATTGGGCTTCGTCACTATTACCGACACTCGAGTAACTGGAGATCTCCAACATGCCTCTGTTTTTTATACCGTTCTGGGGGATGACGATCAACGTGAAGCCACTGCGCAAGCGCTAGAGAGTGCAAAGGGCGTTATTCGCGCCGCAATCGGTGGAGATCTGGGACTTCGCATTACGCCATCGATTGATTTTTTCCCTGACGCTCTTCCGGAAAGCGCGAAAGCTCTGGAATCTCTACTAGAGGAAGTTCATAAGAGAGATGCCGAAGTGATTGCACTTCGTGCGAATGCTACCTACGCAGGCGATGCCGACCCCTACAAAGCATCTCGCGAAAAAGAGGACGAAGCGCTTGATAACTGACGGATTTCTCGTCATAGACAAATCTCCCGGAATGACGAGTCACGATGTTGTCGCAATTGCGCGGCGCTCGCTCAAAACCAAGAAGGTTGGACATGCCGGGACCCTTGATCCGATGGCGACTGGAGTGTTGGTTTTAGGTTTTGGAAACGGCACGAGACTGCTTCAGTACATCACCGAAGGAAGTAAGTCGTACGAGGCAACGATGATACTTGGCGCGAGTACGGTGTCGGATGATTTTGAAGGAAAGATAACTTCCGAAGCAACACCCAATCAAATTCGTGCCGTGAAGGACGATGCGATTGGCCAGGAACTTGCCAAAATGCGTGGAACCATCATGCAGCGCCCTAGTTCTGTTTCCGCGGTAAAAGTTGATGGTGAGCGCGCCCACGCACGAGTCCGTGCAGGGGAGGAGTTTGAACTTCCCGCTCGCGAAGTCACTATCTCTCGACTAGATGTTAGAGAAATTCGACGACCAATTGGCGAAATGAGCATAGAGGTCGATATCAACGTCTCGTGTGGGGCTGGAACTTTTATACGGGCGATCGCGCGAGACTGCGGGAATAGTCTTGGAATCGGTGGCTACCTCAGTGTTCTCCGCCGAACACACGTGACTCCATTCGATCTTACCCACGCAATTCCTATAGATGCATTGAAATCGGATAACTTTGATCCGCTCACGATTGCCGAGGTTGCTGCCCAGACATTCAAACTCCGCGAAGTTTCATGGGAGGAAAGAGTCGAACTCTCTTTTGGTCGCCCGCTAGTGGCTAATCCATCGGAGGAAGTAACTGCGGCAATGTTAGGAGAGCAACTCCTTGCCCTACTGCAGAATCGAGATGGAAAGGCTCGCCCGATCGCCGTTTTCGCGGCAAAGTCATAAGGGTGCCAGAATACGCAGATGAATAGACTTCAATGGCGCGGAGAACAGATCTCAGGTGCCACCGTTGCTATCGGGATTTTTGACGGAGTTCACGAGGGACACCAGGCAATCTTGTCTCGCGCTAAAGTTCTTAGTAACGGAGCTGGACTAATAGCTTTGACTTTTGATCCGCATCCGATGCAGGTTTTTGATCCAGATCATGCGCCAACTATGTTGGTCTCCTTAGAGCGACGGGTTGAACTACTCAAGCAATACGGAGTAGATGTGGTAGTCGTGTGCGATTTTGATAGAGATTTCGCGGCCAAGTCGCCAGAGGAATTTGTGACCGAAGTTCTTCTGAAGCAACTTCAAATAGCTGGGGTAGTGGTCGGACAGAATTTCACTTACGGGCATAAAGCGGCGGGCAAAGTCTCCGATCTGATCGCGTCGGGCCACCAGCATGGATTCTTCGCGGAAGCAGTTTCACTTCAGGAAATGGGTGGTGACGCGGTTTCATCAACCAGAATCCGCGAAGCAGTAACGAAGGGGGAAGTCGAACTCGCATCAAAAATGCTGACACGACCCCATCGCTTGGAAGGCGTAGTAGTACACGGGGAGAAACGAGGGCGCGAAATCGGTTACCCGACGGCGAATCTCGGTTTTTCAACCTCCATCAATACGGTTCCTGCTGCGGGTGTTTATGCCGGGTGGCTCGAGGTTGAAGGTCAGCGTTGGCCTGCTGCTATCTCAATAGGAACGAATCCAACATTTGTCGGCGAAAGATCCACGCAAGTGGAGGCCTACGCATTAGATGAGACAGACCTTGACCTTTACGACAAAGAGGCAACGATCGACTTTGGCTGGCGCCTGCGGGATACGGTGAAGTTCGATGGCCTGGCTCCCTTGTTGGAGCAGATGAAAATTGACTGCGATCAAGCACGAATATTGACCCAAAAGTAGCCTAATGCGGAGAAGTGCTCGATTTCTCTTGAAGCTACTGGCGCTGGTAACCTATGACGTCCACCGAGAAAGCGAGTTTCCGTGAGGCAGAACCGGAAGCCCTCGTGAACAGTAGAAGGAGCATAAAAAATGGCGCTAACGCCTGAAGTAAAGAAGGAAATCATTGCCAAGTACGGAAACTCTCCTACTGACACGGGAAGTCCTGAAGCACAGGTCGCTTTGCTCTCCAAGCGCATTGAAGAGATCACCGAACATTTGAAGACAAACAAGCATGACCACCACAATCGTCGTGGCTTGCTTCTTCTAGTTGGTCAACGTCGTCGCATTCTTCAGTACCTCGCAAAGACAAACATCGAACGTTACAGAGCGATTATCGAAAAACTCGGTATTCGCCGCTAAAACAAACGATCAACCGGGAGCAATGGTCCTCGGTAGTGGTTTACGGAACTTTCAATACAGGAAGTGCTCCGTGGGCTTCGATCGAAGATTCATTTACTCCCGTGGTTTGATCGAGAACAGGAGTGACCCATGGAGGGTCAAGAAATTTATTCATCCGTTGCCAAAATTGATAACGGTAAATTCGGAAAAAGAGAAATTCGTTTTGAAACGGGCCGCCTAGCG
>JBBRSY010000090.1:0-5548 GCA_038244965.1 Candidatus Nanopelagicales bacterium
AAATCTTTATCTGACTTAACTGAAAAATATAAATCATTCTCCACCGGATAAACCGAATTATCCATTTGCAGATCTTTCACGGCCTGTATCACCAAGGGCATGGACTCAACGACGCCTATGTAATGCTCTGGCGGGATGACATGGAGATCGGACATATCCCCACGGAAGAGGTCGATTTGCGACTGCGCTAATTCCTTCCAGTCTATGCCGTCACGATTTGCTCGTTCAAGAAGTGGATCATCAATATCAGTCACATTCTCCACAAAATGAACAGTTTTGCCCATGGCGCGCAGATAGCGGTTAACCAGATCAAAGGTGACGTATGTTGCGGCATGTCCCAAATGTGTTGTGTCATAAGGGGTAATGCCGCAGACGTACATACTGAATTCATCTTTGATCGGCAACGCAACTAGTTCGTTCGTGGAAGAATCCTTCAGTACCAAGGCGGGAAAATTGAAAGTTGAATCAATTGGGGGAAGGTACACCTGCGGCCAAGAATTCATTTCGCTATCTTAAAGGAGATTGGAGATGGGCAGAAATTAATAAGGAGGCCACGGAACGGAGGGCCAATTCTTGCTGGGAGAGGGAAAGACCGCGGACTCTAGGTACGAGTCCACCCTATTTCCCAGTGCGTCTATTTCGTGGCTCGTGAGCAGGCTGGAAAGTTCGGACGTTTCATTCAAAAATGTAGCGACCTTACGGAGGCGAGCGAGTTCCTCCGCGCTAAATGGAGTCCCCGCCCAACGCCATAGGACGGTCCGTAATTTATTCTCAGCGTGAAAAGTGACCCCGTGATCGCAACCAAAAAGCTCACCATTTGCAGTTGGCAGGATGTGCCCAATTTTTCGGTCGGTATTATTTATGATCGCGTCAAAGAGCGCCATATTGCGCAATTGCCGGTTATCTCGTTGAAAATATTCGATCATGTCGATGGTTTCGTCAATTTCTTTCCACAGTTGGACGGCGCCTTCGCCAAAAGGACCCTCTCGCAGAACGGTGAGGGGAACCAATCCGAAATCGCAACGCGCACTTATTACATACGCGGCATATTCACGATAGGCCAAAGTCCCATCTGAAAAATCCCAAAGCGGGCGCTCCCCCGCGATTGGTTTGTAAATGCACAAAATCTCTTTGGACTCGTGCGTGACGCTGGCCAACATCGTCGCATTCGAAGCATCTACCAACCGGCCCGTCACCTTCATTTCGCCCAGGCGCAGGGCTTCTGGGCTAACGTCTATATCCATTGGACCTTGGACAGAGATGGCCTTGGGGATCAAGAGCTAGGCCGCAGAATGGACAAGGTGGGCGACCTGCATTGACGACGACTGCCGCCCGTTTTACAAATGCATCGGTTTGAGACGGTGTGAGAATTACTCGCAGTAGATCAGGAGCGTCTGAGTCGTCATCGCTTAGAATTTCCTCGCTTTCGGGGAAATTCTCATTAACTGCTTGCAACTCAACGCTCACTACTTCGCGATCGCTTAGCCACGAGAGCGAAACGATTCCGACGCGAAATTCCTCCACAATGGGAGTATCAAGTGGTCCCTCATCTCGCGCAGATCGTTCGATCACCATTGCTGGGTCCATGCGGCGCAGTTCTCGCAGAAGTATCTCCAACCGATCTGCGATGGCGCTCACTTGCGCCTTTTCCAGAAGAACTGAAGTCACCCGGGCGCCGGTGCGTGCCTGCAGGAAAAAGCTTCTTTCCCCCGGCTCACCGACAGTCCCGACGACAAATCGTTCTACCGGGTCGAAATTGCTGACAATGCGAGCCATCTATCGTTTCTTTCTGGTTGAGGGTAGTCCTGCTCCACCACCCACTTGCGAATGCGGATCGCGCGCAGCAAAGAACTCTTGGCCCAGACGTGAGCGTGAATCATTCATAAGAATAAGTCTAGGCTTGGATGAGGAATAATCGAGAATCGAGACCGAAGCCGGATCGATGACGATCCTTTGAAATTCATCAAGGTGCAGGTTGAGCGCGGAAGCAATAATTGATTTCAAGACATCTCCGTGTGAGACCAGCACAACATGACCCTTGCCGCGCTTGTCCAAGCCGCGCTGCAATGCTTCCATTGCGCGTTCTTGCATATTGCTTAAACTCTCTCCCTTTGGAAATGTGACGCGAGAGGGATTCTCCTGCACCTTTTTCCAGAGTGATTCTTTTGACAAAGTGCGCAGTTTCTGTCCGGTCCATTCCCCATAGTCCACTTCCGAGAGATCCTCATCTATCTGCGCTGCTAGCCGGGGATGAGTTTGCGATAAATTATTCAACCACGGCGCAATTGTCTGCGCGCACCGTTCTAACGGACTTGAACGAAGGGATTTAATAGGAAAATCACCTAGCCTTCGTGCCAATTCACGCGCTTGTTTCTTACCCGATGAAGACAGACCAATGCCTTCGGCTCGGCCGGCAAGGATTCCAGATCCATTTGCGATCGAATGTGCATGTCGGATTAGCACAACCATGGTCACCTTTGGACCTCGCATTCTCGGCCTTCTGGGAGGCACTCACTGTGAAAATTAACGGGACAGGCCAGAAGGTTATCGGGGAAAACTTGGCTATGCCTTGCTAGGGTCGCATCATGGAATTTCGTCGTGCGGGAAAGAGTGGGCTGCTGATCTCTCGTCTGGGCTTGGGCACCATGACCTGGGGGCGAGATACGGATGAACATGAGGCCGCTGATCAGGCACGCGCGTACTTAGATGCGGGGGGAAATTTCCTAGATACCGCGGCAATCTACGGCGATGGCGATAGTGAGAGGGTGATCGGCGGGCTGATCGGCACGCTCTTTCAACGCCAAGATGTCCTGATCTCGACCAAGGCAGGGGTCTCATTTCACGACGGCGAACGGGTAGTGGGCACCTCGCGTAGGTCCTTAATCGCCGATCTTGATAATTCACTGACTCGCCTCGGAACAGATTTCGTGGATCTCTGGCAAGTGCATGCTTGGGATCCTTTTAATCCCCTGGATGACACTTTGTCTGCCCTTGATTATGCCTATGCCAGTGGCCGCGCCAGATATGTGGGAGTGTGCAATTTCGGCGGCTGGCAGAGCGCGCGAACAATAACCCGCCAGGAATCCTTCCCCACCAAGGCGCCGATTGCCACTCTTCAAAACGAGTACTCCCTCCTTAACCGAAGCGTGGAAAAGGAAGTACTTGCTTGTGCCACCGACCTTGAAGTTGGATTTCTGGCTTGGTCGCCACTGGGGCGCGGTGTACTTACCGGCAAATACCGAACCGGTACGCCCAGTGATTCACGCGGTGCCAGTCCGCACTTCGCCGGCTTTGTTGAGCCCTATCTCAACGCGCGCGGAATGCGAATTGTTGAGGCGGTCAATGTCGCGGCCGAAGGACTGGGTTATTCTCCTTTGGAAGTTGCACTGGCATGGGTGCGCGATCAACCTGGGGTGACCAGCGCGATAGTCGGAGCAAGGACAGGTGCGCAACTTCGCGGCATTCTTACGTCAGAGGAGATTTCTCTTCCCTACATTGTTAGCAACGCATTGGATGACGCAACTGCGAGTTAGCAGTGCTCCAAAAAGTTTTCCAGCACGTTAACTCCGAAAATGATTCCCTCAACTGGCACGCGCTCGTCAACTCCGTGAAAGAGAGAGCTAAAATCAAGATCTGGCGGAAGTCGCAACGGTGAGAATCCGTAGCCAACTATTCCTAAATCTGAAAGAGCCTTGTTGTCGGTGCCCCCGCTCATGCAATAAGGCACCGGTATGCCTTCTGGATCCTGGGATTTAATCGCGTTGCACATTGCATCCACGAGATCTCCCTCAAAGTCAACCTCCAATGCAATATCGCGATTAACAGTCTCTATTTGGATATCCGGGCCGATGATTTCGCGAATGGTCTGGTTGAGTTCGTCTTCAAAACCGGGTAAAAAACGCCCGTCAATAATGGCAGAAGCGCTCTGTGGAATGACGTTGGCTTTGTAGCCGGCTTCTAACATGGTGGGATTCGCAGAGTTTTGCAGAGTAGCCCCAATCATGCGCGCCGTCGATCCCAATTCACCCAATAGTGGACGTAGATCTGATGGATCGTATTTCTTGTTAGTTGCTCTGGCGATCTGTTCAAAAAAGACCTTTACCGTCTTGGTGTAGCGCTGGGGCCAAGTGTAATTTCCAATCTTCTCAACTGCTGTGGCAATGGCTGTTATCGCATTGTCATCGTTCATCATCGATCCGTGGCCGGCCCGCCCATGTGCCGTCAGCTTTATCCAGTGAATGCCCTTTTGCGCGCCTTCAATTAGATAGAGCCGTTTGTTATCACCGACTGTGACCGAGAATCCTCCGACCTCAGAGATCGCTTCAGTGCATCCAGCAAAGACTTCCGGGTGTTCCTTGGCCATCCAGCGCGAGCCATAAGTCATGCCGGCCTCTTCGTCAGCAAAAAATACCAGAACGATATTGCGTGGTGGTTTGTATCCAATTCTGGCCCACTTGCGAACTATGGCCAGAATCATCGCGTCCATGTTCTTCATATCAAGGGCACCACGGCCCCAGATCATGCCATCGCGAATCTCTCCGCAAAAAGGATCTACCGACCAATCTTCTGCGTTGGCGGGGACGACATCTATATGTCCGTGAACAACCAACCCGGGGCGGTTGGCGTTTGATCCTTCAATATTTGCTACCACATTGCACCGACCCGGCGCAGATTCATAAATGCGCGAAGCAATTCCAACTTCGCTCAGCTTGGAAACAACATAATCAGCAATGGCCTTTTCGTCACCCCGACCTTCTCCGAAATTCACACTCGGAATTCTGATCATCTCTTGACACATGGTGATTGCATCTTCTTCAAGATCAGAGCGATGTGACTGCTGGGTTTGGTCATTTGATGTCGAAGGCATCTGGTCATTCTCCCTGAAAATGGTCCGCTTTTGTCTCCGACAGCCCGCGTTGATACCCTTGCCTCTTCACTCGTCCGGGTGGCGGAATTGGCAGACGCGCTAGCTTGAGGTGCTAGTGCCCGCAAGGGCTTCGGGGTTCAAGTCCCCGTTCGGACACAACGAAAGGTCCTTTTGGACCTTAACTTTTCTGGTGCTCCACTCCAGAGCAAGAACGCACCATCTTTAACGCCATCTATTACAGACGAAATATTCGGCGATTCCTTACTTGAATTATCCGCACCTGACCCGATTGTGCACGTATCCTCATCCGATATTGCTGTGCACCTAGCGATTGCGCCCTCTATCCACTTGCGGACTGTGGAAGAGATGACCAACCAAGGACTTGCTTTCAAACATCAAACCGATGCCCTCATCGCTAACATCCGGGGACTTAATCTTCGCGCCACATCAGCGGCGCCCGAGCGGGTTGGAACCACGTTGGCCCAGATCCTGCCGATTTCTGGTCCTGCTCCCCTACTGCAATTCCCACCGACTACCAGAGCCATCGGCTCCAGTGGACGCATTCGAGTCACAATCAACAATCAAAACCTGGGCGAACTTCTGGGCTGGAGCACGGGGGCACTCTCGGTCGCTCTGGAGGGACCTTGGGTGATCCTTAGCTCGGAGCCTTCCGATAAAGCG
>JBBRSY010000091.1:0-5368 GCA_038244965.1 Candidatus Nanopelagicales bacterium
GGCTCAAAGCGCAAGTTGGTGAACTTCTCAACGAAAGTCTCTAGAGGTACTCCGTATTGGAGACCTATAGATACTGCGATGGAGAATGCGTCCATTACTCCGGCGAGTGTTGAACCTTGCTTGCCAAGTTTTAGGAAGACTTCACCGAGTGCTCCATCAGCATATGCACCAGAGGTCATGTAGCCCTCAGCACCACCGACAGAGAACGAGGTCGTCATTGCCGGGCGTGACTTTGGAAGGCGCTTGCGCACTGCAGCGGCAGGGGCTGTCTCAGAGACAACTTCTTTGCTCTTTGCTTTTCCATCAGAAAGTGGTTGTCCGACTTTGCAATTGTCGCGGTAGACAGCAAGGGCTTTTAGGCCAAGCTTCCACCCTTCGTAGTAGACCTCTTCGACATCTTCAATGGTTGCCTCTTCTGGCAAGTTGACGGTCTTGGAGATCGCACCTGATAGGAATGGCTGGCAGGCAGCCATCATGCGCACATGGCCCATGGGAGCAATGGAGCGCGTTCCAAGTGCACAATCGAATACGTCGTAATGCTCTGGCCTAAGGCCAGGGGCATCGATGACATGGCCGTGCGTTGCGATGAATTCAACAATTGCCTCAATCGTTTCTTCGGTATAACCGAGTTTGCGAAGAGCTGCCGGAACGGTCTGGTTGACGATCTGCATCGATCCGCCGCCGACCAACTTCTTGAACTTAACCAGCGAGAAATCAGGCTCAATTCCCGTTGTATCGCAGTCCATCATCAGACCGATGGTTCCGGTTGGAGCAAGAACAGAGATCTGCGCGTTGCGCCATCCATTCTTTTCGCCGATCTTGGTGTTGGCATCCCAAGCCTTGTTGGCTTCGGTCCAAACATCGCGATCAAGAGTTGTTACAGACTTTGCTGAAATCGATGCGGATGCATGTTTGTGCATGACCCGTGAATGCGGAGCAGCATTTCGTGCGAAGCCATCGTAGGCACCGACAATTCCGGCAAGTTCGGCAGAGCGCTTGTAGGTAATGCCCGACATTAAGGAGGTAATCGCACCAGCGAGCGCACGTCCGCCGTCAGAATCGTATGGAAGACCCGATGCCATCAAGAGTGCGCCAAGATTTGCATACCCGATTCCAAGTTGGCGGTAGGCACGAGTTGTCACACCGATGGCTTCAGTTGGAAAATCTGCGAAGCAGATAGAGATGTCCATCGCAGTGATGATCATTTCTGCAGAGCGTGCGAAAGTCTTTGAATCAAAGGAACCGTCGGACTTTAAAAACTTCATTAAGTTGAGGGAAGCCAAGTTGCAGGATGAATTATCTAGCGACATATATTCAGAGCAAGGATTGGATGCGTTGATCCTCCCCGTCTCTGGGTTGGTGTGCCAATCGTTGATGGTGTCGTCGTACTGGATTCCTGGATCCGCACATGCCCAGGCGGCCTCTGCCATCTTGCGGAATAGCCCACGGGCATCAACTGTGTCAATGACTTCACCGGATGAGCGAGCAGTCAGCCCGAAATCTTTTCCATCTTCGTAGGCGCGCATGAACTTATCGCTGACGCGAACTGAGTTATTTGCATTCTGATATTGAACAGAGATGATGTCTTTACCGCTCAAATCCATATCAAAGCCGGCATCGCGCAGGGCGCGGATCTTGTCCTCTTCGCGGACTTTGGTCTCGATAAATTCTTCGATATCTGGGTGATCCACATCCAGAACAACCATCTTGGCAGCCCGACGTGTGGCTCCACCGCTCTTAATTGTACCAGCGGAGGCATCAGCACCGCGCATGAATGAAACCGGACCAGAGGCGGTTCCGCCAGATTTCAACAATTCCTTCGATGACCGGATGCGGGACAAGTTCAAGCCAGCGCCAGATCCGCCCTTGAAGATCATTCCTTCTTCGCGGTACCAGTTGAGGATCGATTCCATAGTGTCATCAACTGACAATATGAAGCAGGCACTCACTTGCTGAGGCTCGGAGGTGCCGACGTTAAACCAGACTGGAGAGTTAAAGGAGAAAACCTGATGGAGCAACATGTAGGTGATTTCATGCTCAAAGACTTCAGCATCTGCCTCCGTTGCAAAGTAGCCATTCTCTTTTCCGGCTTTCGTGTAGGTCAGAACAACGCGGTCAATCACTTGTTTGAGGGACCACTCGCGATTCTCAGCCCCTACTGCGCCACGGAAATACTTCGTCGTCACGATCGTAGATGCGTTAACCGACCAGAAGTCCGGGTATTCAACGCCGCGCTGTTCGAAGATCACCTCGCCCGTTTTCCAATTGGATTGGACGATATCCCGACGTTCCCACGTCACTTCGTCATAAGGGTGCACACCTGGTGTGGTGTAAATGCGTTCGAGTACCAACCCCTTATTTGACTTAGCGGTGGACTTGCCTGGTCGGTTAATGACCGTCTCTGACATGTGTGTATCTCCAGATTTCTTTAGTAGTGCTAGTTAATTTTTTGCATTTGTAATTGGGGAATTACTTTGCGGGGTCGAACTCGATGGCACAGCTCGCAACAAAGCGATCTCTCCTTCGAAATCTTCAAGGGAGTTAAAATTACGGTAAACCGATGCATAACGCAGGTAAGCCACTTCATCGAGTTGGCGCAGCGGAGCCAAAATGGCCATCCCGACCTCTTGGGCTTCGATCTCGGCAGCCCCGGTAAGTCTCAAAGTCTCCTCGACACGTTGGGCCAGAAGGGCTAGGTCGTCATTGCTCACCGGCCTACCTTGGCAGGCCTTTCTGACACCGGCGATAACCTTCTCTCGGCTAAAGGGCTCGGTCGCTCCGCTGCGTTTGACGATGTTGAGCAGGGCGGTCTCCTGGGTTGAAAATCGTGCTCCGCACTCTGGACATTCGCGCCGTCGACGGATCTGGGTGCCATCCTCTGCCGGACGAGAGTCGACGACACGAGAATCATCGTGTCGGCAAAATGGGCAGATCATCGGCGTGTCATCCTTCTACTAGTCACTACGGGGTGTATTGCGATTTCCTGAATAATCCCTGAGTAGGGTCAAAAACCACTACTTGTGGAACTATATCGCCCTTGGACCCCTACATCTAGTAGGAACTGTAAAGGAAGTATTGAGGGTTTGCCGGTATTGGCGATGTGATTTCTCCCATCGGCGTGTCGGGCTTAAGCAGGCACTCGTAACGCCTGACCCGCAGAAACATCAGCGGATGAAAGGGAATTGATTGAAATAATCTGATCCACCATGGCACGAACATCGCCGGTCCCAGCAGCACTAGATGCGATCGACCAGAGAGTCTCCCCTGGTGCAACAACCATGCTGACGTAGGACTTTGGCGCGTGGTGAATAGATACCCCGGCCCCGGCCCGCATGGCAAAACCGGCACCCAGGAGCACAGTCAGAGAAAGAACCAGGAGGAACCGCGCCAACCGACCACGACGGCCCAGTCGAGGAAGGGACGGATACTGCAGTGCGATTGCGCTCATGGTCTTCACTCCTTGTTCGAACGTCTGTTCGATAGGATATTTATACCCCACTCCACCGACATAACGCAAGAATAATTCGAACAGATGTTTGAATATTGGGTGAACATCCTCTACCCTCAAACCATGGCTAAAAACTCGACCACCCAGAATTTGACCGTTGACCAACCGATTTCTGAGTTGCCAGACGGCCCAGCCGATGAGCATGGGCTGACCACGCGCCAGCTCAAGATCCTCCAGGCCATTAAGGCCGCCCTAGTCACCAATGGATACCCGCCTAGCATGCGAGAAATCGGGGCAGCCGCTGGCCTGGCCTCCCCCGCGTCAGTCCAATATCAGTTGCAAGCCTTAGAAAAGAAGGGCTTTATTCGGCGCGATCCCACCCGCGGTCGTGCCCTCGAAGTACTAATGCCCGGTGAACCCACTGCATTAGAAAATAGCGAACACACGGTGCCGACTCATCATGTGCCCCTGCTCGGGCAGATTGCGGCCGGTGGCCCGATCCTGGCCGAGCAAGCAGTGGAGGCGACTTTCCCTCTGCCCGAATCCATCGTCGGTCAGGGCGAGTTATTCATGCTCAAGGTCAAGGGTGATTCCATGATCGATGCGGCGATATGCGACGGGGACTTTGTCGTAATCCGGAGCCAGAAGGGCTGCGAAAAAGGCGAGATTGTTGCGGCAATGATTGATGGCGAAGCAACCGTTAAAACATTCTCTCAAAAAGACGGACATATTTGGTTGCTGCCCGCAAATGACTCCTTTGCGCCAATTAATGGTGATAACTGCGAAATTCTTGGCAAGGTAACTGCTGTACTTAGGAGCGTTCGCTAGTACTTTCCAATTTCTTCGGGCACACGAAAATTACGTCGGGTAACCGAGTAATCCACTACCCTTTACTCATCTTCCGAATGACGTACTTAAGGGTCTGATTAATTATCAGGCCCTTTCGTATTTCCACGAGTGCCGATAAATCGCGCTTTCATTTCGGTACGACTGAACATGCATTGTTGGCGGCAGGCGCGATCCCGTTACAAAACCTCTACCATTCGCGCTAACAAACTAACTTACGAACTCATTAAAGTGGAAAACGAATTTCGTTCTGGTCCATTTTTATCCGTATGGCATCAGCAAGATCCGTCCCTAAGACGTCGGCCAGACGAAAAAGGTAGATTGCGACATCCGCCATCTCCAACTCGATTGCCAGCCTCTTTATCGGGGATAGGGACTTGAGCATTGACTCATCAGGTGATAGCCACTGAAACTCGGCCACCAATTCGCCGGCCTCACCTGATATAGCCATTGCCAGGTTTTTGGGTGTATGAAAACTCTCCCACTGCCGTTCCTTTGCAAAACTCCCGATCAATTCCTGCAATTCACTAATTTCGCTCATGAACCATTTCTACCGCCTACCCACCCACTCTGTCTCAATTTCACAGATCCCATATATATTGACGTCTGTTAGATCTGCGGCCCGTCGGGCTTCCAAGGGCAACCGCTCTGGATATGCCCCCACCCGCACCATCAATTGGTGCTGCTTGGGGGAAATCGATGGGGGCTCTACTGCGGCTTACCGCGACGAACCTTCAAAAGTATGGAAATGACACCATCCTTGCATCGAGACTGGCAACACAAATGTTTCACAATATCGGTAATTATCCATCGAAGAGTGAGCAACGATCTTGGTCATCCAGCCTGCCCGAGTTGGCAAACGATCTAGCGAGCGCCGGGTTGGGTGAGATCGAAATTCTGCTCGAATATCAACTGCCATATTCGAGCAAACGAGTAGATGCCATCTTGTGTGGGACAGATCCCAAATCAGGCAATCCAAGCATCGTACTTGTGGAACTGAAGCAGTGGACACATTGTGAAGGAATCCCTGATACAAATGATCTGGTCCAGATTGGTGCCTATGGAGGCAAGCCA
>JBBRSY010000092.1:0-5332 GCA_038244965.1 Candidatus Nanopelagicales bacterium
AATTAGCGCAAATAATGACCTTGTCGATGCAAAATCGGAGCAAGAAGTCCACCTTGTCAGCATGTTCCCGATACCAATAGTGAAGGAACTGGGAAGACCATCACCCATAAGGTGGCAATTTACTTTTGTGGATCCTCGGCCGAAATACCGTCGGACTTACGCGGATCCCCTACTTGAGGTACGGAAGTTTTGCATGTAATTGCTGGCTTCCTGATCGCTTAAGGACACCGTCACCGGCACCGAGTACTCTCTTTTCATGACAACACCACAGACCAAAAGCGTGCGGACTACACCAGGAAGGGCCGCTATGTCCAAAAGGACCTCAGGGGCACTTCAAGTCCCCGTTCGGACACAATGATGCGTCGCTTCGGGCCTTGACTCCTTATGTTTTAGTAGAACCTATCCATGCCAACGTTGGTTCCCAAGACCCTCTTCATAATCTTTGCGAATTGCGGCAACCCAAGGTTGTGTTGAAACCTCCGCAGGTGCCACATCCCACCAAACATTTGAGGCAGGAAGATCGGCATGCTGAATCGTTGGCACCACGATCACAACTGGACTGAGTTCATCTCTTGTATCGGCCAGGGCGCTGCGGAACTCATCGGCGGTTGTTGCGTATATTGCTCTGGCCCCCATGCTCTCTGACATTTTGATTAGGTCGATCTTCAAATAGTCGCCTTCGAGTTTAGGAGTTTTTTTGCCTTGCTCTGCTGCCACGGCCACAGTCGGGCCAGCTGCGCGATACCGGAATTCATTAGCGAAATGGTGGCCGGACCGCCACATTTGGAGTCTACGAATAACCTGGTAACCGTGATTTTCTGAGATGACGATGGTCATGGGCAGGCCTTCTTGGCAAGCAGTTATTAGCTCGGTTGGAGCCATCAGGAAGGTTCCATCGCCGATAAAGACTATTACGCGCTTGGAAGTATCGGGCGTGGCAAGTCGAACTCCAATTCCAGCGGGTATTTCATACCCCATACATGAGAATCCAAATTCTAGATGCGCAAATTTGCCATGCGTGGCATCCCAAGCTTTCTGAATATCACCTGGTGCACCACCGGCAGCCGCAATGATGACATCACCAGGTTTAGCATGGCTATTCATAATGCCGATCATTTGCCCTTGCGTTAGGACTGCATTGGTTTCCTCTGAATCAGGCAGAGTCTTCTTATCAAAAACGATATCCGGATTAATTGCCTCAGATAATTGCCTGCGCCATACTTTTATGCCCTTTGAGATTGATGTTGCCCAATCACTCGACACTTTGTAACCCGAAACTGCGGCATTGAGTTGGATTAAGGACAACTTAGCATCGCCCAGAATTACCACTGCACCTTGTTTGATCCCGTCATGTTCGGAAACATTAATTGACGCAAATTTGACGCGCGGGTTTTGAAACATTGACTGTGAACCAGTGGCAAAATCGGTAAGTCGAGTTCCGATCGAGAGAATCAAATCCGCCTCTGCCACCAATTTGTTAGTTTCGGGCGAACCTTCTAAGCCCAGGCCCATTAAATGCCAGTCCCCCGGATTTTGAATGGCACCCTTACCTCCGAAAGTTTCGGCAACAGGAATACCCGTGGAGTTGGCTAATGCTTCAAGTTCTGCAGTCGCACCCGAATAAATGACCCCACCTCCGGCAATTATGAGCGGTTTTTTCGACTCCTTGATCATTTTGGCGACTTGGTTGAGATCGGCTGCATCGGGCTCGGCCCGTCTAATCTTCCAAATTCGTTCTTCAAAGAAGGCAGAAGGGAAATCGAAGGCATGGGATTGCAAGTCTTGCGGAAGTGCAAGAACGACGGCCCCAGTTTCAACTGGATTTGCTAGCACTCTAAATGCTTCGGGCAGTGAATACAGCAATTGCTCGGGCCTTGATATGCGATCAAAGAACTTTGCAATCGGTCGGAAAGCATCATTCACGGAGATATCTGGGCTGAGTGGATGTTCCAGTTGTTGCAACACTGGGCCTTGTCGCCTGGTCGCATATGAATCCCCCGGAATAAGGAGAACTGGAAGGTGATTGATGGTTGCCAGAGCCGCGGGAGTAACCATATTCATAGCACCTGGCCCGATAGATGCGGTTACCGCAAATGTCTGCTTACGATTGCTAGCTTTGGCAAAGCCGACCGCAGCGTGCACCAAATTCTGTTCATTTCGCCCTTGAATAAAAGGAAGAATGTCGCTGTATTGATCTAGGGCCTGGCCCAGTCCGGCCACATTTCCATGACCGAATATGCCCATGGCGGCCGGGATGAAGCGCCGTTTCACGCCATCTGAGACCGTGTACTGGGCGGCGATAAATCGCACGACGGCCTGTCCAACCGTTAAGCGCTCGGTCACTCCGTAATTTGGCTTGGTCATTTCCGAGCTCCCTCGTTCGTCATTCATCTCCAACTTTCAACTTTGTCCCCGAAGACTTACTGATAATGAGTTTGGACACGAGCAAGATAATAACGCCTGGCTCGGGATGCGATTTACTCTCTGATATCAACGCTAGTCTTGGATCGGTCCAAAATCCAGAGAGCGGAGACATAAATGTCCAACCTACCCATAGTCAATCACTGGATAGGTGGTGGCGAGCTTGTCAGCAAATCTGGCCGCACCGCGCCTGTTTTCGACCCCGCATTAGGCGTTGAGACCAAGCGCGTAGCATTAGCAAATAGCGATGAAATTCTCGCTGCTGTTGCCAGTGCAAAGAAGGCTTTCCCCGAATGGCGCGATACCTCTCTGGCCAAAAGAGCGTCAGTAATTTTCAATTTTCGAGAACTCTTAAATAGTAAGAAAGGCGAACTCGCTGAAATAATTACCAGCGAACACGGAAAGGTTCTCTCGGATTCTCTCGGTGAAATCAGTCGGGGGCAAGAAGTCGTTGAATTTGCAGTTGCCATCCCCCATCTTTTAAAGGGTTCCTATTCTGAGAATGCCTCTACGAACGTAGATGTGTATTCCACTCGGCAAGCCCTCGGTGTAGTCGCAATCATTAGTCCGTTCAATTTTCCGGCCATGGTGCCCATGTGGTTTTTCCCGTTGGCAATAGCCGCAGGAAATACCGTCGTACTCAAGCCTTCGGAGAAAGATCCAACTGCGGCACTGTGGATGGCAAAGCTATGGAAAGAGGCGGGCTTACCCGACGGTGTCTTTAACGTTCTCAACGGTGACAAGGAATCAGTTGATGGCCTTCTCACCCATCCAGATGTGCAAGCTATTTCATTTGTTGGATCTACTCCCATTGCGAAGTACGTATACGAGACCGGAACTAGGCATGGCAAGCGGGTACAGGCGCTAGGCGGGGCTAAAAACCATATGTTGGTCTTGCCAGACGCCGATCTGGATTTAGTCGCCGATTCGGCCATCAATGCCGGATTTGGGTCAGCGGGCGAGCGATGCATGGCGATAGCCGTTGTCGTTGCAGTTGAACCAGTTGCCGATCCACTCATCGAAAAAGTCGTTTCTCGCATGGATAAACTAACAGTCGGGGATGGCCGGCGAAGCTGCGATATGGGTCCACTCGTCACGAAAGAGCACCGAGACAAAGTTGCCGGATATATTGACATTGCCGAAAAAGATGGTGCAAAAGTAGTCGTCGATGGGCGTGGGATAAAGGTGGACGGCGAGGCTGGGGGGTTCTGGTTAGGTCCCACCCTGATTGATAGGGTGCCAACGTCGTCCAAGGTCTACACCGATGAGATATTCGGGCCAGTCTTATCAGTAGTTCGAGTAAAAAGTTATAGCGAAGGCGTCGAACTCATCAACTCTAGCGTGTACGGCAACGGGACGGCGATTTTTACTAATGATGGTGGAGCCGCCCGCCGATTCCAAAATGAAATCGAGGTGGGAATGATTGGAATCAACGTCCCAATTCCCGTCCCTGTCGCTTATTTCTCATTTGGCGGCTGGAAGAATTCGCTCTTTGGTGATACCAAGGCGCACGGTGAGGAAGGCGTACATTTCTTTACTCGCGGCAAAGCAATAACGAGTCGCTGGTTGGATCCAAGTCATGGCGGCATCAATCTGGGATTTCCCCAAAACTAACGATATGAACTTTGTATTTCGGGATGGAGAGCTCGCCCAAGGTGAATGGGAGACGCTCGTTAATGATCAACTCCCAGGTTGGACCCATACCGGATTGCGCGTTGGTGATTTAAGTAGAGTCAGCTCTTTCGAGATCACCGCCGATAAGGTCGAACGATTGATTTGGCCACTCGAAGGCGAAGGCATCACTGTCAATTATCGAATTGCGGGAGAGGCAAATTTCACCTCTCAATATTTAGCCGGCAGGCAAAGTGTCTTTCATGGGCCTGCAGACTTGATATACCTTTCGATCGACACCCAAATCAGAGTCACTGGCTCGGGCAGATTTATTATTGCAGAGGCTCCTGCTAGGAATGCTTACCCTGTCAAATTTATCCCCGCAGACACGGTCCCAATATTCATCCGAGGCGCTGGCGCATCCTCGCGTCAAGTTCACAATTTTGGGGTTCCGGAAGAGTTGATCGCGGATCGTTTTATCGTTGTTGAAGTCATTGTTCCTGCTGGCAACTGGTCGGGCTCCCCCGCCCATAAACATGACACTTACATCCCGGGCGTGGAATCGAATTTGGAGGAGATCTATTATTTCCAGAGCGCGGTTGCTCGTGGTCTGCGCGAGCCGAAACTGTCAGATCCCACAGGATTCTTTAGGGGATATAAATCTGATGAACGTGAGTTCGATGTCACGACCGAGGTTCGAAGTGGTGACGTGGTTCTAATCCCCCATGGTTGGCATGGTCCGGTGATGGCTACTCCTGGTTATGACCTCTATTTTATGAATGTCATGGCCGGTCCCGACCCTGATCGGTCTTGGAATATCACCGACGATCCAACGCAATCATGGATTCGAGAAAACTGGAAGGACCAAGCGGTCGATCCGCGCCTTCCCTATCAGCGTTGAATTTGGCGCTTTATTTCTTAAGAAATAGATTTCTTCCAGAGCGCATGCAGGGCCGGTGCCGCCGCAGGGGTAGCACACATGATTCCTCCGTTGGTTGGAAACAGGTTCACCTTCCCGTCTTCATCCCATACGGCCCCACCAGCTTCATGAACGATAATTGCCGCAGCCAGATGATCAATGGGGCTGTAATGTCCAATGACCGCCCCTACGCCGCGGCCTACCGCAACCCCAGTTAGTGTCAGGGTGCCAGAGCCCATGATGCGCATGGTGCAGTAATTCTTGGCCAGCTCATCGAGAAGTTCTAGCATGCCGGGCCACGGTTGATAGGCAGCCAACTCAGTAGCCACGATGCGGCTGGCCAGCGGATTTTCTACGTCTGTGAGTGATTCAACGCGAATC
>JBBRSY010000093.1:0-5310 GCA_038244965.1 Candidatus Nanopelagicales bacterium
CGATTGGAAATTTCTATCGTGCTCGCATCAAAGGCGGAAATCATTTTATTGGATGAGCCGATGGCCGGAATGAGCGTTGAACACATTCCGGCGTTGGTGGAAATTATTCGATCACTTGCAAAGCTGCATAAAAAAACGGTGCTGATAGTTGAGCATCATATGAATGTGATCTTGGGTCTGGCCGATCGGATTGCAGTCCTCAACTATGGCGAACTCCTGGTCTGTGACACGCCTGAAAACGTTATCGCGAATCCGATGGTGCAATCAGCATATCTGGGAGTTGGATTGTGAACGCACTTAGCATTGAAAACTTAAACGTCTCTCTGGGCGGTTCCCATGTGCTTCAAGGAGTCACCTTTGACGTGCCGACCAATAAAGTGACCGCGCTCCTTGGGCGCAACGGCGTTGGAAAAACTACGACCCTCAGGGCAATTATTGGATTGATTCCGTCGACGGGTGAAATTTCCTTTTTTGAAAAGGCGATTGGCGGATTGCCCACGTACAAAATTATTCAAATGGGCATCGGCTACGTACCTGAGGATCGCGATATTTTTTCGTCTCTAAGCGTCAATGAAAACCTTTCACTGGCTGCCAGAGATTCCCTTCCCAACTACGATTTGGTCTACGCCCTCTTCCCCGAATTGGTCACCCGTGGAAACCAGCGTGCAGGAACGCTCTCTGGCGGACAGCAGCAGATGGTTGCAATTGCTCGTGCCCTGCTGAATAAAAACGAATTGTTGCTCATCGACGAGCCATCGAAGGGCCTTGCCCCAAAATTAGTTGGCGAAGTTGCCAGCGCCCTCTCGAAAGTTGTAGGACACGCAACCATGTTATTGGTCGAACAGAATCTCGAACTCGTGAAGGCCATCGCCGACCACATCGTGGTCATGGAACATGGATCTGTGGTATTTCAAGGAGACCCAAAAAATCTAGAAGATGACGCATTTGTTCTCTCAATGCTAGGTGTTAGCGGAGGTCTTCACTAGATGGATACCTTCGTACTCATTACCATCACGGGAGTCGGTCTAGGAGCCCTCTTCTTTCTCGTTGCATCAGGACTCTCCTTAATCTATGGCTTGATGGGCGTGCTGAATTTTGCTCATGGGACTTTTCTTACGGTGGGCGCGTTCGCTGGGCTCTGGCTTTCAACTCAAGTCTTTACAAGTTCCTCCACGCTGACATTTGTTGCGGCGATGTTATTTGCAGGTGTTGCGGCCGGACTTTTCGCCTTGCTAGTCGAGCAATTAGTGATCACTCGATTGTACGAGCGCCATATCGACCAAGCACTCGTCACAGTTGGAGTCGCCCTGGTCGTGGGAGCAATACTCAGCGGATGGTTTGGAAATGATCCCCGGCTCATCCCGACGCCGCACTGGTTTATTAACACTTTAACTATCGGCAAGGCGTTCATTCCGGTTGACCGGTTCTTATACATTGGAGTGGCTTGCTTACTCCTCATTGTCTTAACCTCCATTCTCCGTTTCACACGGATTGGCCTGATCATTCGGGCCGGAGTAGAGAACAGAACTATGGTCACGGCGTTGGGGATCAACGTGCGACTAGCATTTAGCACAGTCTTTTTTCTGGGAGGATTTGCTGCTGGTGTCGGCGGTGTCCTAGTCGGGGCGTATCAAAGCGGAGTCTCGCCCTTAATGTCAGGCTCATGGTTAATTTACGGATTCATAGTCGTAGTTATCGGCGGCATGGGCTCCTTATGGGGAAGTGCCCTGGCTGCATTACTCATCGGAGTCATCAACCAATTTGCAAATTATTATATTCCCGGCTTAGGTGATTTCGTCATAGTTTTCCTTCTCGCCGCAGTCCTCTTGACTCGCCCGCAGGGATTATTAGGCAAGGTGGGTCGATAGATGATGCGCTGGAAATACTCAAGGCCATTTCTGGGATTGCTCATTGCTCTACTTGCAGTAGGTCCGGCACTTTCGTTTGGGATGCTGCGAGAACCTGGCATACAACAGACTTTGGCAGTGGCATTTCTCTACGGTGCACTTGCCCTTACCTATGACCTCCTCTTTGGTTTTACCGGTCTGCTCTCATTTGGTCACGCTCTCTTTTTCGCAGCCGGCGCGTATCTCACCGCGATCTTCATCAATACCAATCATTGGTCGCTCTATGTGGCAGTCGTGGCCGCGATAGTAATAACTGCCCTCCTTGCAACCATTATTGGCTCGGCCTCGCTGCGAACTAAGGGAATCACTTTTGCCATGGTCACATTGGCATTTGGTGAGGCTGGCCATATAGTCATCAGCCGAAACTTTGGCAATTTAACCAACGGTGAGAATGGCCTACCAATAAACGCCAACCGTATTCCGGGCATCTTCATTGGCGTCGTCAATACAAAATATCTCTTCTGGCTGGCCCTGGCGGTGCTTGTCTTGGTTTACCTTGCAATCTGGTGGATTACCGAATCTTCCGCGGGACGTGTCTTTGCAGCGCTTAGAGATAACGAGGTGCGAACTTCCGTACTGGGAATCAATCCAAACCGATTTAAGCTGCTCGCCTTCGTTATTTCCGCCGCCCTGGCAAGCTTTATCGGGGCAGCCATGCTCCTGGTCAGTGGCAATGCTGCGCCTAGATACGCCACCGCGGATACAACGATTGCCCTGCTTCTTATGGTCATTCTGGGCGGACCAAGAACTCGGTGGGGGGCGGTCCTGGGCGGCATAATCTACTCGGTGGCAAGTACGCGATTACAGGATTTAAATCAGGGAAATGCTCTTGGTTCTCTTCCAAAGATACTTAGCGGCCCACTCTCAGAACCAGCTTTCATTATGGGGCTACTTTTCATTCTCGTTGTGATGTTCGCCCCGGGTGGGCTCTCTGGTGCCTACTACCGCCTCCGATTGAAATATTTGCGTCGCAAGTCTGGTCAGACTCTCTAGTCGAAGGGCGAATTTCTCACCGGCATCTAGATCATCTAAGGTTCTCAGTTGGGGGCGGTAGCTCAGTTGGTTAGAGCCCGGAACTCATAATTCCGTCGTCGTCGGTTCGAGCCCGACTCGCCCCACTTCTTCTGCCTTTTCTGAGGGACTAATTTCGTTAGGAGAAGTTGAGAAATATGTACGGTCTCTTAGCGTTATTCGTCGGTGCGCTCACATCCGTACAAGGTCGTGCAAATGGTCAATTGGCCATCGATGTTCATAATGCATTGGGTGCCGCAATTATCTCCAACCTAATTGGTTGGGCGATTTTGTGGGTGATGCTCCTTGGGCGAAGAACCGAGCGAGCCGGATTCAAAGAGCTGGTGCGCGCTGTTAAGACGGGCGAACTCAGATGGTGGATTCTTCTCGCGGGGATGGGTGGTTCACTCTACGTTTCGATGCAAAGCATCGCAGTTCCGCAAATCGGAGTCGCTATCTTTACGATTTGCATCGTGGGAGGGCAAACAATGTCCTCACTCATCGTCGACAAAGTCGGGTTCTCGACAAGAGGCAAGCAACACATCACTTTACCAAGAGTTTTCACCTCGCTTATGACCCTGATAGCGGTGATGGTTGCCGTCTATCCGCAACTTGGCACGTCAAATTTCCAGCTCATCGTCGTTTTTCTCTGCATCGTTGCTGGTATTTTCGGTTCCTTCCAATTTGCAATGAACAGTCAGATTAATCAAATCACAAATCGACCCATCGTCACCACGTGGTTAAATTTCTTCGTCGGTACCGTATTCATCACCGTGGCTCTCACGATCGACATTGTCAGAGGCGGTTCGATTGGCGGCCTTCCTCATAATCCATGGGTTTACATCGGAGGACCGTGCGGCGTGATCTTTATCGCCGTAGCATCCAAAGTCGTGAAATCCATGGGCGTTCTCAACTTTGTTCTATTTACAGTCACCGGTCAATTAGTTGGTGCGCTCCTGCTTGATTGGCTGATTCCCACACATACAGGGGGCATTAACAGCTACCTCGTCACCGGGACGGTTATCACGCTGGCATCGATCGCGCTCTCAAGATTCTTCCAATCTAAAAGCGAAGTTTCGCAAGAAACTAAGTGATCTGCTGAATAGCACCAGATTTCATCGCAAGGGCCAAAGAAGCATCCGGTATGGAATTGAAAATCGTTACCGTGGCATGCCCGTTTTTAATTGTGACGGTTACCTTGGTCGGTGTGGCGGGGTTGTAAATAATCGGATCACCGATTGATCCGTCGTTGCGAATTGAACTTTCCCCACCTGAAACTTCGTGGGAATCAATCTGAGCATCAGCGGCAACACGATTTTTATGGGTATGAACTACCAGAATGCTGGTATTAAGTATGTGAATATCGGCGTCCTTTGGGAAATATGAAATGGTCACTTCCCCCGGTGTTGTAGCGACCACCGTATATTTGTCATCCGAATTTGGTCCCACCCAATATCCGACCAAGTTCTCTTCTTTAACGAATCTTTCAAGTTGTTCGGCCGAAAATGCAACCGCGCCAGAAATCTTAAGAACATTTGATTTCTGCTGCGATGTAAGCGTGGCTATCTGAAAGCCAGCCAATACCAGGGCGACAGAGAGAATTGCATCCACTGCAAGGTGGAGTTTGAAACGTGGACGCGAACGACTGTAATAAAGAATGGGCAGCCCTACCTTTTTTATCGCAACGCTCAAATTAACCATCGCGATCTCCGCTGGGCCAGTGTGGGGAGCACACAAATTGTGACGCGGGTCTCATAGGAGTAGAATGCCACCACTCCTCCTTCCATGGCGTACACGAAACCCCTTACCTTTCAATGTGGATAACACTTAGCCGGCAACGATTGAGCCGGCCAGTGGCGCGTTTGACAAGATCTCTCGCTTGATTAAGTGATAATTACAGGTCGTAAAATTGAGTGGCTCGCGGGAGGTGGGAAAGTTCTATGAACGCGGCAACCAGTCCCGATATACGCGAGCGACCCTCAGGCATTCGTCTGTTGGTGGTAGATGACCACCCCATATTTCGCGCTGGATTGTGCGAGCAGCTCGCGGGAGGAATCGAAAATATTGAGATCGTGGGCCAGGCCGAGGACGGCCAAAAAGCATACGAAATGGTTGTGACCCACCAGCCAGATGTAGTCCTCATGGATTGTCAAATGCCCGTCATGGATGGACTTGAGGCCACTAAAAAAATATTGACCGACTTCCCAAAAACCAAAATCATCGTTTTCTCTGCAACCGGGGAAATCGCTCGAGTTCGGGCGGTTCTTAAAGCTGGTGCCAATGGGTACCTTCTGAAAACCGCGAGTGCGGCGGAAATGCGGCAAGCCATTCTCACCGTGCTCAGCGGTGCGACCGTGATTTCTCCCTCCATAACCTTGGAATCAGAGGCGCC
>JBBRSY010000094.1:0-5215 GCA_038244965.1 Candidatus Nanopelagicales bacterium
AGTGACTCAGGGATATGAAAGATTTCTCGACTGGGGCAAAGATATTCTTCATCGTACTCCCGTAGTTGGTATGCCGATTTACGAGACACTGCATGGGATGAAAAAGGGAATTAAGGATATTGTCGCCCCGCAAGGAATGTTTGAAGATCTTGGTTTGAAATACATGGGGCCTTTCGATGGGCATGACATCGGTGCGATGGAGAAAGCTCTCGCTATCGCTAAGCATTACGGGGGACCAGTTTTAGTGCATGCCATAACGGAGAAGGGACGCGGCTACAGCCCCGCCATCGCAGATGAGGCGGAGAAATTTCATGCTGTCGGTATCGTTGATCCGGAAACTGGTATTCCTGTTTCCAATGGCGGCACATCGTGGACGAAGATATTTGCAGAAGAATTAGTTGCCGTCGGCAAGGAAAGATTGGACATAGTTGCCATCACTGCCGCCATGATGGGCCCAACCGGACTTGACCAGTTCCAGAAGGTTTTCCCACATCGCACCATTGACGTTGGAATTGCCGAACAGCATGCACTTACAAGTGCAGCTGGATTGGCCTTCACTGGGCTACACCCTGTCGTTGCCCTTTATTCAACCTTCTTGAATCGCGCCTTCGACCAACTGTTATTGGATGTGGCCCTTCATAAAGCTGGTGTCACAATTGTGCTTGATCGTTCGGGTATCACTGGCGATGACGGACCTTCTCACCATGGAATATGGGATCTTGCTTTAACAGGAATTATCCCCACGATTCACGTTGCTGCGCCACGAGATGGAGCCCGATTGCGCGAGACTTTCCGCGAAGCCATTGACATTCACGACGCTCCATCGATTGTGCGCTTTCCCAAGGGCGCGGTGGTTAAGGACATCGATGCCCTCGAACGTATTGATGGAATCGATGTCCTGTATAAGGATAAGAATTTAGATGTGCTGCTGATAAGTATCGGAGCACTGGCAAACCTTGCACTAGACGTCGCCGTGCAGGTGGGTCGGGAGGGAATCGGTGTAACAGTTATTGATCCACGCTGGGTTAAACCACTTCCGCAATCCCTAGTGGCGATGGCGGCGGCATACCGCAGTGTTGTTGTTATCGAAAACGGGATTCGACATGGCGGAATCGCAAGTACGATTTCGGAGATTTTCCGAGATGAAGGTTTGTCGATTCCTATTCATTCCATTGGAGTACCTCTGGAATTCATTGAACATTCGAAGCCAGTAGAGATACTTCAAGACCTCGGGATGAACGTGCCAGATCTATCGCGTTCAATCGTGGAATGGCACAGTTCCTTTAAGGAAGAGATGCAACCCCGCGAGGATGAAAGCGTTTTCCGCAGACCGCTTCACTAATTCCCGCGGAATCCAGGTACGGCAAAATTCCACCAATGATCAATGGCCAGCCACCTCCCAAGAGCATACAAAGATCAATTTCGGCGGCGGTTGCGACGACCCCTTCGTCGAGCATCATCCGTGCTTCCTCGGCCATTGCACGTAGTGCGCGATCGCGAACTTGATCTGACGTGGATGCCTTGTCGCCCTTCTCAATGAGAGCAACTGCCGCGGGGTTGGGAACATATTTTCCATCTTCACCTTTGATGTAGAAGGATTTGATGCCTTCTTTGACCATGCGCGCGATCGTGGGTGATATGCGGTAGCGCGGTCCCAGGTTTGCGTGGAAAGTTTCGGAGACATGAAGCATGATCGCCGGACCTACGAGTCCAAATAGTTCGAACGGCGACATCGGAAGACCCAAGCTGCGCAACGAATTATCAGCTACCTCTACTGGGGTTCCTTCATCGATTGCATCGGTTACCTCTCCCATAAATCTGGTGAGCAGTCGGTTCATGGCGAAACCTGGAGTGTCCTTGGTGATCACCATGGTCTTCTTGAGTGCCTTGCCAACGGCAATTGCGGTGGCAGTGGTTTCGTCATCGGTCTTGCTTGTCCGTGCCACTTCAAGAAGCGGCATAATGGCAACTGGATTGAAGAAATGGAAGCCAATGACGCGTTCGGGGTGCTTGAGCCCTTCGGCCATCGACTCAACGTGGAGTGATGATGTATTTGAAGCAAGGACACATTCGGGGGAGACGATCCCTTCTAGATTCTTAAAGAGCTTTTGTTTGAGTGAGAGTTCTTCGAATATCGCCTCGACTACGAAATCGCAACCCGCATAAATATTCTGATTAGCCGAACCGGTAACCAGACTAATTAGGCGTCCCGCTTCTTCTGGAGTCATCCGCTTTTTCTCAACGAGTTTGTTAATTTCGGCATGCACCCAAGCAACGCCCTTGTCGACTCGGATCTGATCAAGATCAGTCATCACCACTGGGCACTTGAGGTTTCGCACCATAACCAGGGCTAATTGCGATGCCATGAGCCCCGCGCCAACGACACCAACCTTTGCCACTTTGCGGGCTAAGGCAGGTTTGGGAGCTCCCTCTACCTTCTTACGCTTCTTCTGAATCAAGTTAAATGCATACAGAGATGCACGCAGCGCATCGGTCATGGTCAAATCGGCCAGCGTCTGGTCCTCAGCATCAAAGCCACTACTCCGAGTGGCCGTGCGCGCAGCGGAAATGAGTTCAAGCCCCCGCCGTGGAGCATCAATGTCGGCGCCGCCATATTTTTTTAATGCGGCAGCCTTGCCAGTAGCAATGGCCTTCTCCCAATTTAGATCCGTTGAGTAGTCAACTCGGTCAATCTTCTTGCTGCCGTTCAGGATGCTGGCCGCGAAGGCCATAGATTTCTCCAGGAAATCCGCCGGCTCAAATACGGCGTCAACAACGCCGAGGTTCAATGCATCTTTTGCCTTGAGCATCGTATTGTTATTAAGGGCGTTCAGAATGATTACTTGCACGGCACGCTCTGGTCCGATGAGTTTTGGAAGAAGTGTCGCCCCGCCCCATCCAGGAACAAGTCCAAGGAAGACTTCAGGCAGTCCTGTTAATGCAGTCGTGGCCACGGTTCGGTAATTGCAATGGAGTCCAACTTCTAGACCTCCACCAAGGGCAAGGCCGTTGATAAATGCGAAAGTGGGAATTTCCAATTCTCCCAGTCGACGAAAGACATCGTGTCCCATTTTTCCAATAGTCAGGGCTTGCTGGCGAGTGGAGATATGTGCAAGTCCGCTTAAATCCGCACCTGCTGCGAAAATAAAGGGTTTTCCAGTGATCGCAATGGCAGAAGGTTTGCGAGATACCGCCTCAGAAATTGCTACATCAAGTGACTGCAACGACTTCAAGCCAAAGGTGTTTGGTCTGTTGAAATCAAGTCCGTTATCTAAAGTGATGAGCGCAAGAGTTCCAGTAAATCCAAATGGCTTTAAATCTATATCGCGGACGAAGGAATTGGTGACTACCTCGTCTGGCGCGCCTTCAAGTTGAGTGGTCATTCCTATTCCTCTCCATTCCAATGTGGGTTTTCCCAGATGACGGTGCCGCCCATTCCTAGCCCGATGCACATAGTCGTTATTCCAAATCGCACCTGCGGATTATCTTCAAAACCTCGCGCGAGGTTGAGCATGAGGCGAACCCCGGATGATGCAAGTGGGTGCCCGACGGCGATCGCGCCACCGTAGATGTTTACGCGGGGGTCATCGTCGGCAATTCCGAAATGGTCAAGGAAGGAGAGGACTTGAATTGCGAATGCTTCATTGATTTCGAAAAGCCCGATTTCCGAAATATCTAATCCAGCTTTTTTCAACGCCTTAATCGTCGAAGGAACTGGTCCGTAACCCATGATTTCAGGTTGGACACCGGCGAAGGCGAATGTGACCAGGCGAGCTTTTATCGGCATTCCCAGTTCAAGTGCCCGGTCTTCACTGGCGAGCAGCGCTGCTGTTGCACCATCGTTGAGTCCAGCAGCATTACCGGCAGTTACCCGACCCGCTGCTCTAAAGGGAGTCTTGAGTGCAGATAGCGCTTCTAGCGTAGTAGTTGGACGCGGTGGTTCATCCACCGTTGCCATGCCCCAACCAAGGGTTGAACTGCGCGTTGCAACAGGGATGAGATCTCTCTGGATGCCACCATTTTTATATGCGTTGGCCGTTTTCAATTGAGAATTGAGTGAGTACTTATCGGCGCGTTCGCGAGTCAGATGTGGGAAGAGGTCGTGCAGGCGTTCGGCGGTATTGCCCATTGACATCGCATCGGCTTCGACAATCTTCTCTGCCAGAAAGCGCGGGTTTGGATCAAAGAGTTGTCCGATCGGGTGGTTGCCCATGTGCTCGACTCCGCCCGCGATGGCCAAGTCATAGGCCCCCATGGCGATGGCACCTGAAATAGTTGTTACCGCGGTCATGGCCCCTGCGCACCAGCGATCAATGGAATATCCGGGCACCGTATTTGGTAGGCCAGCCAGCAAGGCCACACTTCGACCGATGTTCATGCCTTGGTCACCAGTTTGAGTGGCGGCGGCGATGGCGACATCGTCGATTTCGCTGAGATTGAGTTTAGGATTTCGCTCGATCAGCCCGCGAAGGACGCGGACCATCAAGTCATCGGCGCGGACTTCGGCGTAGAGACTTCCCGCCTTTCCAAAAGGGGATCGAACTGCATCAACTAGAACGACAGAACGCGACATAGGAGATTCCTTCTACTGAAATGCACTGGAGGGTAAGAGGCTACTCGTGAGTAGATGAAAAAGGTACCGTGCCTTATGCCTGTTTGCTCACGACCTTCGTTGGCTTAGCCAGATATCGAGTGAGAATAGTGACTAGGTAAATCGCCCAAACCCCAACTTGAAGCCAGGACATTGTCGTGGCGAACCCGATCGAGCCGCCCAATACGCTAGCTATGAACGAATCCGGTGACATCCATGAATCGATCTTCCATGCGCTCGCGCCGGCGCCGGGCAACCACCCAACACTTTGGAGATCGCCGATACCACTCGCCAGAACGCCACCAGCCACAACGATAAGCGCGATGCCAGTTAGCCTAAAGAATTTGCCGAGATCAAAGGTAATTGCGCGGCGATAGATCAAGAAGCCCAGGCCGATCGCCGATGCTAGACCTAGAACAAGGCCGATGGAGGGGGCAAGTGAAGTTTTAACCGTGCCAAAGTTGGTATAGATAAATAAAGCAGTCTCTAACCCTTCGCGGGCAACCGCAACAAAGGCGGTAAGGCCCATTGCAAATGTTCCGACGTGAACGGCTTGATCAACTTTATTCTCCAGCTCATGGCGCATATTTCGAGCTGTCCGTTTCATCCAGAAGACCATCCAGG
>JBBRSY010000095.1:0-4966 GCA_038244965.1 Candidatus Nanopelagicales bacterium
TAATTCAGAAAGCTAAGTGCGCTGTGAGGGACTCGAAACCCCGACCCGGTGCTTAAGAGCCTCCTGCTCTTATTGCGTCTTTGCTCACGCTCAATAACATGGATTAGTAGTTAAGTTATTCCCAGTTATTGGTCTTAACTTGGAATAATGCTACCCTTATTCCAAAGAGGAGAGGATGGCGAGGATGACGAAGGACTGGGTGCCGTGTACGTACAAAAAAGTCCCTTGGCGTCAGCAAGTACGGGCTGGATCCAAAGAAGATCGGATGGTTCGTTCCATTACAGTCTGCCTCCCAGCGGAAATTGCCAAACGGACGTTCACCCTCGATTCTGAATTGATTTCCAGATCCGAGTCCGCCGTTAGTGCAATTTCTCATTTAGATGCTGTGCACGGGGAGACTCTGAAGTCGCTAAACCGCCTCCTCATACGGGTTGAATCCGTGGCGTCGTCCAAAATAGAAAATATACATGCGACCTCTGAAGAGTATGCGCGGGCTCTATTTGGAAATAAATCAAACACATCTGCTATGGAAATGGTGGCTGGTACTCAAGCACTGACCGCGTTGATTGCCTCAGTAGAGTCGAGCAAAAAGATTTCGGAGTCGAGCATCAAAGCGGCGCATCGTACATTGTTGAAAGATTTACCTCGAGAAGTTGAATCTGCAGGCAAATATCGTCAGGTTCAAAACTGGATTGGCGGCAGTGATCATTCGCCGCTGGGTGCAATATTTGTGCCGCCACCGCCAGAAAATGTCGAAAGCCTTATGAAGGATCTTTTGGTATTTGCCAACCGTGGCGATGTTCCGGCCCTAGTGCAAGCCACGATTGCACACGCACAATTTGAGACCATTCACCCATTTGCTGACGGAAATGGCCGCATCGGCCGGGCTTTAGTGAATGCAATCCTGCGGAGAAGGAACATAACTACAAAGGTAGTTATTCCCGTTGCATCATTCCTAGTGGCTAATCGAAACGGCTATTTTGGGGATCTGAATAGATATCGTGATGGACATATCGCAAATCTGTTAACTCGCTTCATTAATGCCGCTAATATTGCCTCCCTTGAAGCAATGGGGACGGCGACGAAGTTAGCCGCACTTCCAGAAATGTGGAGAAAGAGTTTGGGGACCGTTCGATCTGGAGGCTCTACTTCAAAATTGCTAGACCTGTTAATTTCCAATCCTGTATTTGCTGCGGATGAACTAATCGGGGTAATCGGGAGAAATCCCACCAGTATTTACAATGCAATAGCAAAGTTGAAAGGTAATGAAATACTTGTTCCGCTTTCAGATAAGAAGAGAAATCAAATCTGGGGGGCCGTCGAAGTGCTGAAAGAATTGGAAGCTTTGGATCATCGAATCGCCGCGAAAGGGAGAGCTTGAAATATTCTGTATATGTCGGAGATAAATAGGACGCAATAGTGGTCTTGATTATTTATGCCAGGAATAGATTTCACCAAGGATTCCATCAATTCGGATTGCTCTTGGTAGAGGTCATTGGAATTGGCTGTTTTGGTTGACTTAAAAATAGCGGCAAATGACATCAAAGTAAGTGTATTAGATGCAATTTTCACGATGCTTATAATTTTTCAAAAGTGCGTTGTGAGGGACTCGAACCCCCGACCCGGTGATTAAGAGTCACCTGCTCTACCAACTGAGCTAACAACGCGTGCCATTCGTGCGGATCAGACCCTACCAGCGTGGCGGGGCTTGCTCTGCCAAGATCGCGGGCACCATAGGTTCATGCCCATTTCCTTAGGAAGATCATATCTAGCGCTTGCATCCGCTTGCGCCCTGATCGCTGGGCTAACTATATCCTCCTCGAGTGCTCTTCAATTAAGCCCCCAGCCGACTGTAAGCCAAGTGCTAGCCCAAATACCCGTGAAAGGTAGGGCACCAAAAACTGGCTATTCACGGGCACAATTTGGTCAAGCATGGGCGGACACCAACCACAATGGATGTGACACCAGGAACGATATTTTGAAAAGAGATCTCTCCAAAGTGGTATTCCGCGCGGGAACGCGTAATTGCGTTGTTCTCGGCGGCGTACTTCATGATCCGTATTCTGGAACGGATGTCTCATTCCTCAGGGGAGTAGCAACCAGTTATCTGGTTCAAATCGATCACATCGTTTCATTATCAAATGCTTGGCAAACTGGTGCCTTTAAACTTTCGCTGGCGACTCGGACACTAATGGCCAATGATCCGCTGGAACTTCTTGCAGTAAAAGGATCGCTTAATTCTCAAAAGAGCGATGGCGATGCGGCAACATGGTTGCCACCACTGAAAAGTTATCGATGTGCCTTTGTTGCAAGGCAAGTCGCTGTGAAAGCAAAATATGGACTTTGGATCACGAAGCCAGAGAAGGAAGCAATTATGCGAATACTGACTGGTTGTCCGAAAGAAGTAATACCGATCGGCTGATTAGTGGCGCTCACCTTGGTGATATCGATCGTATGAATCGTGTATCTCTTTCTCTGCTTCTTCGCGCCCGACCCACATTGCCCCTTCGACGCTCTTGCCAGGTTCTAAATCCTTGTAAACCTCGAAGAAATGCTTGATTTCCAAGCGGTCAAATTCGGGAACATCAGTGATTTCCTTTAGGTGATCTTTGCGTACATCTCCTGCTGGCACGCAGAGCAATTTGTCATCCCCTCCGGCCTCATCGCGCATGCGAAACATTCCGACAACGCGACATTTGACGACGCATCCAGGGAAGGTCGGTTCATCCAGCATGACAAGTGCATCCAGGGGATCTCCGTCAAGGCCAAGGGAGTCGTCAACGAAGCCGTAATCCCATGGGTATCGAGTGGAAGTGAATAGCATGCGATCCAGGCGGATCTTGCCCGTTTCGTGATCTACTTCGTATTTGTTGCGGCTCCCCGCTGGAATTTCGACGATGACGTCAAAGGTCATATTGGTCACGCAAGACTCCTTTAACTACCGGAAAAAGTGGGGTGAGCGACGGGGCTCGAACCCGCGACATCTCGGACCACAACCGAGTGCTCTACCAGCTGAGCTACGCCCACCATGAGGTGCCAATACTACCTGCCAACTTCGGAGCCCGGCGCAGGCACGAAAATGGCTTCGCGGTAGTACTTCAACTCAGTTATTGAATCTTTGATATCGCCTAAGGCCCGGTGATTGCCACTCTTAGCTGGTGCATTGAAATAAACCCGGGGATACCATCGCCGTGCCAATTCCTTAATGGAGGAAACATCGACAGTCCTGTAATGCAGATACTCGCTAAGGCGGGGCATGTCTCGTGCTATGAAATTGCGGTCCACGCTTACCGAATTGCCCGCTAGAGGCGACTTACCGGGCTGAACCCCAGAGTTCGCCAGGTAGGTCAAAATCGCTTCCTCTGCAGCGGACACTGAAATTCCGTTGGGTATCTCGGTGATCAGGCCAGAATTGGTGTGCATTGATGTGACAAATTCGTTCATTCCAGCCACCTTCTCTGCACCAGCATGAATGACCACATCTACGCCTTCGCCCAGGAGATTGAGATCGCCATCGGTGACCAGGACAGCAATTTCGACCAAAACATCTGACTCCAGCGATAGGCCCGTCATTTCACAATCGATCCAAACCAACGGAGGAGAGTCATTTGCCATACCGACACTGTAGATGTTCACTCCGTGAACCGCAGGGATTTCATCCTCCGTTCACCTTCTCGTAACCAAACCTCCACGTTTTTTCACCTGGGAGCGAGCAGGATCGGCTTGTGTCCCAGGTGCTGGCTTCCGCGAAAGAAAGCGGATTACCAGCTAAACGAGTGATAACGACAAAGCCGCGTTTCTCGGATCGAGTCTTTCGCGGCGTCGTCTCGACTGGCGCACTTTCTTCGTTACTGATTCTTGGCCTGATCTTTTTCTTCCTGGCATTTCAAGGATATTCGGTGTTGCGCTCGCAGGGAATTCATTTCATAACCAGTAGTACCTGGCAGGTTGTCCAAGATGATGCCGGAAATATCGATCCCAAGGCCACGAAATTCGGGATCGCTGCGATGTTGATTGGCACACTCGTATGCGCACTAATCGCCATCATTGTTGCGGTGCCGATTTCAGTTCTTTCAGCGCTCTTCCTCAATTTCTACGCCCCACCCATTGTCAAAAAAATCATGGTCGCTGTAGTTGATCTTATGGCCGCCTTCCCGTCAATCCTCTTTGGCCTCTGGGGATTTTTCGTGCTCATGCCAACTGCCGAGTATTGGGCGAAATTACTCCATCACTTTTTGGGTTTCATTCCGGTTTTCAGGGTTGAGCCGCTGATTTTCACGCGCTCGCCATTTGTCGCAGGGCTAGTTCTTGCTGTCATGATCATTCCGATCATCACTTCGGTATCGCGCGAAGTATTCAGTCAGACCCCGCTGGATCGGATTCAGGCGGCATATGCATTGGGTGCCACGCGATGGTCAATGATTCGCGCGGTAGTCCTTCCTTACGGGCGTAGCGGAATTGTCGGCGGCGCGATGTTGGGTTTGGGGCGTGCCATGGGCGAGACGGTCGCTGTCTACACCGTTCTAAATATCGTCTATCAAGTCAACTGGCATGTTTTGCTGGGCGCAGGCGGAAACGTGGCATCGATGATTTTGCTGAAATTCGGTGAAGCAGGACCTCAGGAAATTAAGGCGTTGATGGCGGCCGGTTTAGTTCTCTTCTTGCTGACTCTGCTGGTGAATCTTGGGGCCGATCTCGTGGTGAGACGGTCGGGAGGTAAAGGTCGATGACATCGACAGCAATAGTTAAACCGCAGAAGCCATGGCAGGCATCTCCGCGCCAGAGGCTGAATTCCGCGCTGGTATTTTTCGCCGCGATTGCCACTTCCTATGTAGTTGTCGCGCTTACACCTATGAAAGGGAAGTTGGCCTACGCATTTGTATTCTTCATAGCATTTACAACATTAGATTTCACGCAAAACCTCATCTCACGCGGGTTTTCTGTTGCAAAGGATGCGATTGCGCGA
>JBBRSY010000096.1:0-4958 GCA_038244965.1 Candidatus Nanopelagicales bacterium
CTTGTGTAAGAACCCTTATTGATACAGTTTTTGAATTTTGAGTCGGTTAAGCCCACACCAGCGCCAGCGGCGATCAAAGCAGAATTCGACCAAACACCGGTGTTCTCGGTGCCTTGCGTTGCATATAAATAGGCATGAAAGGCAAGGAACTTATTTTCATCGGCCGCGCATGCGCCGGCGTTGGCGGCAAGAACGGACTCTGGCCCAATAAAGGAAAGGAGATGATAGACAAGCTTTGCTTTCTTCTCGGCAACAAGCTGCTGGATATAACTTCCGTTTGTAAGCTCGAATTGTTTACATACGGGACATTGAAAATCTTCCCATAGATCGATGGTTGGCTTGTTTTTAAGGTCGCCATTGAACGTAATTCCATATCCATCTGCCGTAGAAACACTGGAAGGTGTTGCACCAACTCCTGGTGATCTATTGCCCAGTACAGAGAAGACGACTCCAATGACAACAACAAATATGACCATTCCAATCACGATATTGCGAGTGATCTTATCTCCGCCGGATTGTTTGGCCACTTTATGTCCTACTTTCTCATCAACATCGGGTGTCTTATCAACAATGAAACGAGTTGAAGAATAGCGAACTATGGGATGGGTCGCTAATGATGCGTCCTATCGACCTTCTCGGACACCTGCTACCAATTCATGGGCCAACACGGCCAGGGCCGCCAGTCCGGACGCCTCCTCTTTCGCCTCAAGCAGGACCTTAATCAATGCCGAACCCACAATCACGCCATCTGCATAACCTGCGACAGTTCGCGCTTGCTCACGCGTAGAGACACCCAAGCCAACCGCAACGGGCAAAGAGGTTGCCTTACGAATCCTTAAAACAAGTTCGCGACCGCCCGTTGATAGGTCGGCGCGAGCACCGGTTACCCCCATTAAAGATGCGGCGTAGACAAACCCCGAGCATTGCGCCGTTACAAGTGTCAGGCGATCATCGCTCGTGCTGGGAGCGACTACATAGATTCTGTTTATCCCTGCAGACTTCGCTGAGTTTTGCCAACGACGTGATTCTTCAATTGTCAGGTCGGGAGTGATGACCCCGGATCCGCCATTTTGCGCAAGTTCGCGCGCGAACTGATCGACTCCATATCGTTCGATGGGATTCCAGTAAGTCATTACAACTGCTGGCAGACCTAACTCATGTACAAATTTCACAGTCGAAAAAACATTTCGTGCGCCGGTACCGGCCTTAAGTGAAATATCTGCAGCTTGCTGAATCGTTGGACCATCCATTACGGGGTCGCTATACGGATACCCAATTTCAACTGCATCCACTCCGGCCTCGGCCAGCACGGCTATCGCTTTATAACATCCCTGCTCCGACGGAAAGCCAGCCGGAAGATAGGCAATCAGTGCAGCGCGATTTTCGGCTTTCGCTTGAGCGAACATTGCCTCCAGGTGCGTGATCATCACAACTCAATCTTGAAGTAATTAGCAGCTGTTTCAACATCCTTATCGCCTCGACCAGATAAATTTACAAGTAGAACTGCCTCCGGTCCCCGCTCTTTACCCACATCCATCGCCCCCGCCAGCGCATGTGCACTCTCGATCGCAGGAATTATACCTTCGGTCTTTGTTAGCAAAGCGAATGCTTCCATCGCTTGAACATCGTTGATTGCACGATATTGGGCGCGACCGATGTCGTGCAGATATGCGTGTTCTGGTCCAACGCCTGGATAATCCAACCCCGCGGAAATTGAGTGAGACTCAATTGTCTGACCATTCTCATCTTGCAAAACATATGACCTTGTGCCGTGCAGGACGCCAATAGACCCACCCGTTATGGTCGCAGCATGGCGCGCTGACTCAATTCCTTCCCCGCCTGCCTCCAGTCCAATTAAATCGACCGAGAAATCGGGAATGAAAGCATGGAAAATTCCGATTGCGTTAGAGCCGCCACCGATGCACGCGAGGACGACATCGGGAAGCCGTCCAATTAGTTCGAGTACTTGGACGCGTGCCTCCTCGCCAATGATTTTCTGAAAATCACGCACCATCGTAGGAAATGGGTGAGGACCCGCGACGGTGCCCAAAAGATAATGTGTGGTATCAACATTGGTAACCCAGTCACGCATTGCCTCGTTTATGGCATCTTTGAGCGTGCGCGAGCCATTAGTTACGGGTATTACTTGCGCGCCGAGCAATTTCATTCGAGCAACATTGAGCGCTTGGCGTCGCGTGTCTTCTTCACCCATGTAAACCACGCACTCCAAACCAAAGAGTGCAGCTGCTGTCGCCGCTGCGACACCGTGCTGCCCCGCACCCGTTTCAGCGATAATTCTTTTCTTGCCCATTCTTTTCGTCAGGAGCGCCTGGCCCAGAACGTTATTTATTTTATGACTACCCGTGTGGTTAAGATCCTCACGTTTGAGAAGTATTCGGGCACCTCCCGCATATTTCGAAAATCGTTTCGCTTCCGTGATGATGCTTGGACGCCCGGTATACGTCAGGTGTAGTTGGGAAAGTTCGGCTTGAAATTCTGGATCCGTAATCGCCTTCTGGTGCGCAGCATCGAGTTGCTCCAGGGCCCCAATGAGCGCTTCGGGAACAAATCGACCGCCAAATGGCCCAAAGTGACCAATCGCCTCGACGCTACTCACGAATGTCCATAATGTGCCAGCCTACCCTTGACCCATGAGGGCGCGCAGCGTCGCACCAGGATCACTCCCGCTAACCAATGCCTCCCCGACCAATACCGCTTGCGCACCGTGTAGTTGTGCGTATTCAACATCGACACGGGTGGAAATGCCTGACTCAGCAACTGTGAAAATATCATGGGGAATTTTGGGGAGTAAATTTGCAAATACTTTGGCATCGACTTCGAGGTTCTTGAGATTACGCGAGTTCACACCGATAATTTTCGCCCCTGTCGCCAGCGCAAGTTCTAATTCATCCTCGGTATGGACTTCTACCAGGGCCTTCATTCCTAATTCATGGGTAAGGGCGAGAAACTCTATAAGTTGATTCTTCGAAAGAGCGGCAACTATCAATAGCACTAAATCGGAGCCATGGACTCGTGATTCCAAGAATTGATATTCGTCGACCATAAAATCTTTGCGCAAAATGGGCAGGGAGACGCTTCTTCGCACCGCGTCTAAATCTTCGAGCGAGCCGGCAAACCTTCTTCCCTCCGTGAGAACACTGACAATGGAGGCGCCGTTATTTTGATAGACCTGCGCAAGTGCGGCGGGATTGGAGATTGACGCGAGTGCGCCTTTGCTGGGCGATGAACGCTTGACTTCCGCGATCACGGAAACGCCAACTGAACTAAGGAATTGAAAAGGGTTGATTGGCGCCGGCGCAGAAACCAATTGCTCATTGAGGACCCCGTGTGGCAACCGACGAATTTCTAGATCTTCCTTTACGCCAGAAATAATCTCCTCTAGAACGCTCATTCTTGCCCCACGGACGGATCAATTCCAATATCCAGCGCATTCCATGGAGAGAGTTCTTTAGGACGCCTTTCATAGCGGGAGGGAAGTTTGAGAATATGCCAAAGGATTAGCAGAGTTAGGCCAAGAAATGGAATCGCGATCGCAAGAAACTTAATCATCACAATGTTCGCAAGTCATTTGCCGCCGCGATTGCGCCTAATACAGCAGCGGCCTTATTCATCGTTTCTCGATTCTCTGCTTCTGGATCTGAGTCCGCCACAATTCCACCACCAGCTTGGACATATGCCGTCCGCTCGTGAATGACAGCGGTACGAATCGCAATGCATGCATCAATATTTCCGGTAAAATCTATGTAGCCGATTGCTCCTCCATATATTCCTCGGCGAGTCGGCTCGAGGGTCTCAATAATTTCCATGGCTCGGGGCTTGGGCGCACCCGAGAGAGTTCCGGCAGGAAAAGTGGAAAAGAGGGCATCTATTGGCGTTACCGATTTCGCAAGTTTGCCGGTAACTGTCGAAACAATATGCATCACATGAGAAAAACGTTCGATATGCATAAACTCAACGACTTCGACACTGCCTGGCTCACACACTCTTCCTAGGTCATTGCGGCCAAGATCGACCAACATCAAATGTTCAGCGCGTTCTTTAGGATCGGCCAGCAACTCTTCGCTAAGCCGGAAATCTTCTTCGGGCGATACAGACCGGTGACGAGTTCCCGCAATCGGATGAATCATTACTTCCCCGTTAGTGACTTTAACGAGAGCTTCCGGACTTGAGCCCACGACGTCAATTCCGTCTCGGAGACGCAGAAGAAACATGTATGGACTCGGGTTGTGAAGTCGAAGCATCCGATACACATCGAGCGCATCAGCTTTACATTCCATTGAGAATTTTTGCGAAAGGACCACTTGAAATGCTTCGCCCGCGACTATTTCGTTCTTGATGTGATTGACATTGGCTCTGTAAATATCCTCTGGCGTGTGCCGCCGGTAATCGGGAGCTTCGTGTTGGTCAATTTCGGCGAGGAAGCCGGACAACGGGGCAAGGAGATCATTTTGCATTCGATCCAACCGGCTCTGAGCCGCCGCCCACGCCTCATCAACATTGTCGCTACTGCCGTCCCAATTGATCGCGTTAGCGATCAGGGTAATGGTGCCGTCGCTATGATCCAGCACGGCAAGATCACTTGTGAGCATGAAAGTTAAATCAGGAACCGGCACATCTTTAACGCCAATGGTGGGCAATCTTTCAAGTGCCCGAACGCAGTCATACCCCATGTAGCCCACGAGGCCTCCAGTTAGAGGCGGTAACCCTTCAAATTTCGGAGACCTAAGATGTGCCGCGGCAATTCTCAATGCATCAAGCGGGGGCATTCCAGTTGGCACACCTGCGGGAGGCGTGCCTTCCCAAACTGCAACGCCGTCCTCTTCGGTCAATGTTGTCTCGCTCCTAACTCCAATGAAAGAGTAACGAGACCAGACGCCCCCATGTTCGGCAGATTCCAAGAGAAAAGTACCTGGCTTGTTTTTTGCAAGTTTGCGATA
>JBBRSY010000097.1:0-4935 GCA_038244965.1 Candidatus Nanopelagicales bacterium
CGCGTCGCACATCGCCGCGACGTACGACCTCAATCTTCTCAATGACGGGGGTGTGGACTGGGAAAGTTCGTTCTACGCCAACGCCGTAGGAAACTTTTCGGATAGTGAAAGTTTCGCGAGCGCCATTTCCTTGGCGACGAATAACGATGCCCTGGAAAACCTGGATCCGACTCTTGCTGCCCTCAATGACTCGAACGTGCACCTTGAGTTCGTCCCCGGCGCGGAAAGTTGGAATATCCGAGCGAAGCGATGCAGCATCTACTGCGTCAAGAACGTTCATGGTGAGTCCTCAATCTATGTCCACGTTGCTTATGACCCGAGTTTTTCGGGCACTTAAAACGCCAAGTTTGCACCTCGCGTAAGGGGCTTATCCTGCCATAAGCAGGCCGCTAAGACTAAATCGCGCCTATTTGCTGGGGTTCAGGGCCACTTGGAGCCCTTGATAAAGGCTGGGACCAGCGCAGCAGGTCACGTCCTGCTCGTTGGTAGAAATACGTGCTCCTGACTCGGTCGCGATAAGGGATGCTGCCGCCAAGTCCCACTCCATCAGCCCACTTTCAAAGTAGCCGTCAAAAGCACCCATAGCTGCGTAGCAAATATCCACCGCCGCAGAACCGATCCTTCGAATATCGCGAACCTGTGGCAGGAGGCTAGCCACAACCTCACCTTGGCGCACCCGTTTACTCACATCGTAGGCAAAACCCGTACCGATAAGGGCGCGGTCCAGCGATATCGGATCATTGCAGCGAATTGGTCGACCGTTAAAAAATGCTCCACCGCCCCGACTCGCGGTCCACGTTGAATTGATGGATGGGGAATGCACTACCCCAACAAGAACTCCCTGCGCATCTTTTGCGGCGATACTTACACTCCATCCGGGCAAGCCGTATAAATAGTTGACCGTTCCGTCAATGGGATCGATCACCCAAGTGATCCCCGATGTTGAAGGCCGGGATGAACCTTCCTCACCAATAATCCCGTCCTGCCTGCGCTCTGCGAGTAGTGAATCGACAATGAATTTCTCGCTGTCATGGTCCATCTGTGTAGCAATGTCGATAGCGACAGATTTGGAAGTCACCTCAAATGTTTGGGGACGATTCATCAATAGCGCACCAGCCTGAGTCGCAATGCGGTGTGCGAGTTCTAGTAATTCCAGCGTCGAAGTTGGTGAAGACATACTCCAACTCTAGCCACCCATAGGATTGCTGCATGTTCACCCCGTATCGAAAACTTCTGAAGATTCCGGGTGCCTTCAAGTTCTCGATCGCTGGCTTCATTGCCCGAATGCCAATCTCGATGGATTCACTCGCCCTCATCTTTATTGTGTACCACGCGAGTCATTCGTACGCCTTGGCAGGTTCGCTAGCCGCAGTGGGAGAAATCGTCGTGACTGGAGCAGTGCCCTTCTGGGCACGAACAGCCGACCGAATCGGCCAAAGTCGCACTCTCTATTTCGCCGTCCCGGCGCGGGCATTCTTTCTCACACTTTTCATCATTCTGGTCACACACCATGCGCCAGAATGGACCTGGTTTCTATCAATTGTTGGGGTCGAATTATCAGTTATCAATGTGGGCGGACTTGTTCGTCGTCGGTGGTCCTGGATTCTGGGCGAAGATCGAGATCTCATCAACACCGCTTACTCCTACGAGGGCTTGATGGATGAGTTCATATTTATTCTCGGACCGGTTATTGCCACCTTTTGTGCAACCGCCATTGCGCCACCCGCTGCACTCATAGTCGGCCTAGTCCTCATGATCTTAGGGTCAGCTATATTCGCGCTCCAGAAGGACTCTGAACCACCACCGCATCCTCGCAACGTTGAAGAACCACATCCTGCCGTAATGAGAAACCCCACTATGCAAGCAATATTCTTTTCCATGATTTTTCTAGGTGCCTTTTTTAGTGCGGTTGGCCTCGTAGTTGTCGCTTTCGCGCAAGAGCACCATTCCACTGCGAAAACGGGTCTGGTGCTCGCTGCTTGGGCTGCCGGTAGCGGTGTGGCAGCATTCGTCAACGGAAGTGTGAAATGGAAAATAGGCCACGCAAGGCGATTCACCATCTTCCTGATAGCACTTACCTTGCTTTCGGTGCCACTCATTTTCGTTCACAGTCTGACATTTCTCACTATCGCTTTATTCTTTAACGGAATGGGTATTGCCCCTCTTCTAGTGGCTGCGTACGGGGTAGCCGAAAACGCAGTCCCGCCCGAACAGATCACCGAAACATTGGCGTGGGTTTTTGCTGGCCTGCCGGTGGGTGGCGCCATAGCAAGTGCTTTCTCCGGTTGGGTCATCGACAACTATGGAGCTCAGCGCGGCTTTCTCGTTCCCTTTGGCTGCCTTTGTTTCGCCTTAGCTATGTCGCTTCCCTACTTCCGCACCTGGAATCGGTTACGCTCGGCTTCGTGACTGAACTTCGGTTAAACGGCAAAACCACTGACGGCGCTTATTTGAGTCTGATCGATGGTGAAGGCGGCGAGTACACCTTGCGCATCAGCGACACATTACGCGCCACTGTAAATCAGCCGCGTCTTGCCGCGGTGCGTGATAGTGAAGCGGGTTCAATTACCGTTAGAGAGATTCAGGCCCGATTGCGGGCCGGCGAGGCGATTGACTCGCTTGCCCGCGAAGCGCAGTGGACGATGGAAAAAGTCGAACGCTTTGCCGGCCCCATACTACAAGAGCGCAGTTACATCATTGGTCTGGCGCTCAACGTCATGGTCCGTTCAGGTGGTGCTTCTACCTCATTTGGTGAAACTGTTTCCGCCAAACTCTCACCTCGCCAAGTGGACATGAGCGCGGTGGAATGGAATGCGTGGCGTTTGGTGGATGGCAGTTGGTTAATTAAATTGGAATACCCCATCCGCGACGGGCTTGGAAGCGCCGAATGGAATTTCGACCAGAATCGTCGGACGATATCGGCACTTGATGAAAGTTCCCGATGGATTCTAGGCGATGAATCGGCGCCGCGCGAGAAATCTTCGGTCGATCACGGCCTCATCTACGGCAACCATCCCTCCCTTTCTCGCGCGGAAACGAATCGGCCAGCTGAGGGCCGCGAAGCCCCACGCCTGGTTTCAATCCGTGATATTCCCAACGACGATGACCAGCAGGACGGTGTGGTGACTCGAGCAAAAGTCCCTTCCTGGGATGAAATTATGTTCGGGAATACAAAGAAAGATGAAGAAGAGTACGAATAAGTTTAATTGATTTCTACCGAACGTAGTGGGACGAGTCTTTCCGAATCTGTCAATGCACCATGGTGGCCCACCATCGCCAACTCCAAATCCATGCGGAGCGGGTCTATTAACACAATGGATTCGTGCGGAACAACGATGAGATCGCCCATCCGATCATGGGATGCCTCCGAAACGAATTTACCAAAAAGGCCAGCGGCAATTGCTTCCGTACGCGTATACACATCAATGCGACCAGGGAGAAACTCTCGAAACCGCATGGCTGCCTCCACCGGTCCATCACCAGAAACATGGTCATCGTCAAGATATAGATGTCGGGCACGTGGTTCACCGGCCACCAAAGAAATTCCTTCAAGGAGGGAATTCTCGCGTCCTAGAATAATTTTCTCCTGCGCATTAACCATGCCGTGATCTGCAGTGATCCACATTCTCGTGCCACGTGGGAGTCGATCAATGAGCGTGGCGGTGACTCGGTCGGCATAGGCAAGAGCAGTCAACCATTTGTCCGAACCGACGCCATCGCTATGCCCGGCCACATCGACATCATTGATGTAGACGTAAACAAATGAAGGAGACTTTTTCAAGGATTCGCAGGTCCGTTCAGCCATCTCCTCCAAAATATTTGCGCCCCGATATTGCGCGCCCCGAAAGGCAGCTGATGTGAAACCACTCCCCTCGTATCTCTTTGAAGCTACGTGATAGACGTCAATTCCTTGCAACTTTGCGCGCTCAAAATATGTAGGAATGGGCTGCCATGTGTACGGATCGACCCGCTCATCCCATTTCAAAGAATTAAGCACCCGGCCACCGCTCCGCGGAACCCGGATGGTGTATCCCAACATCCCGTGGACACCGGGGAGTTCTCCCGTCATAAGAGTCGTAAGGCTCGTGACGGTGGTTGAAGGAAAGGCCGTGGACACAGGTCCCCGATTTAAGAGCCCACTCAAGGTAGGTGCGTAAGTTGCGTAATCGATAAGGGCTTGCTCACCCAATCCATCAATGAGAAATAAGCATTCTCGCCCATGAGGGCTCTGGCCCAGCGCCAAATAATCTTCCGCATCTGCAACCCCTAACCCGGCAAAAATAGATGGGGTTATTTCAGAGAGATGCACAGTGCAATCCTCTCACTAAATCGACTATCGTGAGCGCGTGTTTGCGATGATTCATTATTCAGATGAAGTCCGTGCGGCATTAGATGCGAACAAACCAATCGTTGCACTTGAATCGACGATTATTAGTCATGGCTTACCCAGACCGCAGAACCTGCTGGTTGCACACGAAGTAGAAGCAATTATCAGAGGACGCGGGGCGACCCCGGCGACTATTGCAATTCTTGATGGCATTGTGCATATCGGCCTGGATAACGCCGAGATCGAAGCAATTGCCAATCGTGATGACATCGCAAAAGCATCCAGCAGAGACTTAGCAATATTTATCGCACAACGAAAGAGCGCAGCCACCACGGTCGCCGCGACGGCACATCTGGCAGTACTTTCTAAAATCTCAGTTTTTGCCACTGGTGGTTTGGGTGGAGTGCATCGCGGCGCCAGTGAATCATTTGATGAATCAGCCGACTTAACTGCTCTCTCGAATCTCAACGTCACTGTCGTCTGTGCTGGAGTGAAGTCGATTCTGGATGTGGGAGCCACTCTCGAACGGCTCGAGACACTGGCGATAGCTGTAGTCGGATTTAAGACCAACAGTTTTCCCGGTTTCTATCTAACAGATTCTGGATTCA
>JBBRSY010000098.1:0-4764 GCA_038244965.1 Candidatus Nanopelagicales bacterium
CTTTGTGATCACAACACATGCGATACTACTGATCGCTATTGACGATTGTCAATAGGCATAACTCCACGAATGATTATTCCGTTTCATGAGGTACCGAAAGGATCCGCGCCACTCTTTCCCGCGGATTTCCCAATTGTGAGCGGGGTGCCAGATGGTTTAAGAGTAAACCATCTTAATCTTGATGTGTCACAACAGGCATAGGACAAAGACAAAGTAGATTGGCTTGATGACAGCGAACCCCAAGTTTCCTGCGTATAGGTTTAGCGTTGCGCCCATGATGGATTGGAACGACGCTACAAGAAAATCAATAGGTTAGTAAGCACCGTGTGCGCTACGTGTGCAGTAAGGTATAGTAGGCTCGGTGCAAAACAATGCAAACCTTGGACTTCGAGTCCAAAAATCTCTATCAATGCACACCAATGGTAAAAGCGAATAAAGCAAAAGTGTTTATCGGAGTGCGAGTAAAAAGGGTCGTGACGTGACGACCAAGCACCTGTGATTGTTGTGCTGATTTAACCACCAAACCTAGGTTCTGCGATACCCTTGATCCCGAGGCCATGGATGGCGAACAGACTGCCACGAAGCTGTCCGTCACCGGGGAAACGGGGCAGGGGCGGCTTTGCCATCGAGGTCACATAGAGAATGTCGAGGTTGGGTCCTCCAAACATTGCACTGGTAATTTTCTTGACTGGCATGTCGATGACGCGCTCAACCTTGCCATCGGGTGTGTAGCGCACAAGTCTTCCGTCATAGACAAGGGCGTTCCACACGCAACCTTCTGCATCAACTGTCGAACCATCAGCAGCGCCACCTTTTGAGGTGTCGACCTTCGCAAAAGTATGCCGATTAGCTACTGTGCCAGTATTGATATCGTAGTCATAAGCCCAGATTTCGCCAGACCAAGTATCATTGAAGTAGAATGTCTTGTCGTCGGGGCTCCAACAGGGGCCATTTGAGACGATGATCCCTGACTCGACTTTTGTGACGCTGAAATCCGGATCGAGGCGATAGAGCGCACCATTGGGGCCTGATTCTTGGCTGTCCATAGTACCAGCAAAGAAGCGTCCCTTGCGATCAACCTTGCCGTCGTTGATCCAGTTGGCGGGCCTGTCAAGCTCAATTTCAGCGATGAGAGTGGTGTCACCTGTCAGGAAATCCAACGCGTAGAAGCCCTTTGCCAGCGAGCAGATGGCACCCTTGCCGTTCTTGCGTATGGCGATTGAACCGACGCGCGAAGGCACGTCCCAAGCACGAATTTCGGTACCTTCGGCAGTTGCCCGAAAGACCCGCATTCCGGCAGCATCAATCCAGTACAGCCACTGTTGCTCGACATCCCATAGATCCGAAAGTCTTCTCTCTATTATCGAAAATCTCTGGCTTCAGATTGGGCCGTACCTAAATCTGCTTCGGGGATCTGGAAACTATTCCGTTGCGAACAAGCATCACCAAACGATGGTCGATTGCCTGTGGGCAAGGAATGAAGACGGAGTTAGAGACGCCGTACGTGCCGACATTGAAGCGGCTTATCAAGTGCTGTTAAAACTATTGAAGTAAGTCTCAACTCGCGTTGCGGCCAGTCACGGAAAGTAGTTCAAGAGGTTCAGTGTGGAAATAGGCATCGATAGTTTTGCAGCAATTTTGCCGGACCCTGTGGCCTCGCCCCCGTAACATAATTCGGATTGAAGTTAGCTCTGGCCCAACAAGAGGACCAGGGAATGAAGCGCAAGCGGTTTTGTGGAGAGCAGATTATCGGGATATTGAAGGAGCACGAGGCGGGTGTTTCCGTGGTTGAGCTATGCCGCAAGCACGGTGTCAGCGATGCCAGTATCTCCAAATGGAAGGCGAAGTTCGGTGGCATGGACGTTTCTGAGGCCAAGAGGCTGAAAAGCCTTGAGGACGAGAATGCCAAGCTGAAGCGGCTTTTGGCTAATGCGATGCTGGACAATGCGGCACTGAAGGACCTTCTTGGAAAAAAATGGTGACGCCCGCGGCGGAGCGAGAGGCTGTCGCCCAACCGCCCAACAGGCATAAACATGATCTACTCTCCCGTAAACCGTTTCCTCTTCATCGTCCGTCTCCTTCTTCAAGGCAGGAGGCTAAATCCTTTTGGAGGAAATCTTCAGTGACAGGTCACAATTGCTACGATATGACATTGAATTGGCATTGATTTCACTTGCCAGTATCCTTGACATCTTCTCAGCGCCGCTGCTCAAGAAGGCTGAAAAACACTACGGTCATTGACAAGACAATTGCGAGTAAGACAATCGAAGCCGCAGTGCCTTCGTTCAATGAGAGCCCCAGAAAAGCTCTTCTGTAGGCAAAGAAGCTGAGCACTTCAGTGGAAGTGCCAGGACCTCCTTTGGTCAGCACGTACGGCAAATCATAGGTGCGAAATTCGTTAATGAGTTGAATGATCACTGTAATCATCGCGACAGGCCGTAGCATCGGTAGGGTGATGAACCAGAACATCTGGAGATGACCCGCTCCGTCTACCTCAGCCGCCTCATATGGTTCGCGCGGCAACGAAGCAAGGCCTGCGGCAAGGATGAGCACAACGAATGACATTTGTTGCCAGATGTCTATGAAGGCCATAGTCCAAAGCGCCAGATCGGCTGAACCGAGCCAGTCAAGCCGTGGTAAGTTCGCTCGTTCCAGCAGACCATTGACGATGCCCAAGTTTGGCTGAAGCAACATGCGCCAAATAAGTGCAACACTGACTGGTGACATTGCCATCGGTATAGTGAGAATTGCGAAGTAAATTGGTTTTGTCTTAATTGTCTTGTTAAGCATCAAGGCTATTGCAAGGCCGGCGACGAATTCGCCAGCAACAGTTACAACCGAATAAACAATCGTCAGCCACGTTGCGCCCCAAAATCGTGAATCGCCCATCACAGCAGTAAAGTTGTCTAGGCCGATGAAGGGCCATAAATCTGGGTGCAGGAGGGTTTGGGACGAGAACGACAAAATAATTGCGTAAACCAGCGGAAAACCCATCACGATGGCGAGCGCCATGAATCCCGGGAGCGCAAAGGCCCACCCCGTCTTCCATTCCCGATCGAGATTGGCAATCCACCGTTTCACAAGACCCCCTTTTTTTGCTTCATGGTCTGGAGTGGTGCGTCCCACTTCGATGGGGCGCACCTTGATTTGTTTGATCCTTGTCGGTTATTTCTTCATCAATTCGTCAAGTCCGTCAGCTGCGGCCTTGAGTGCCACTTCAGACGTTGCCTGCCCACCACCTGCGAGCGAAAGCTGTGCACCAAGTGTATCTTCATATTGTGCCGAGTAGGTGAAGATTGGAAATGATTTTCCGCCAGAGACAATGTCCATTGCCTGCTTGTAGTAGGGATACTTTGCAAGCACCGAGGGGTCGGAATAGACATCAGCCCGAACCGGCGCATGACCGCTCAGCGCGCGTTTTACCGAAACATCCTTGCTCTGAACCCATTGAACAAAAGTCCACGCAGCTTCCTGGGATTCGGGCGTTGTATTCTTGGGAATACCCCAGCCCCAACCGCCACTTTCGCCACTTCCGCCCGGCATAGAAGCAAGTTTGGCCTTGCCTGCAACATTAGGGCACTTCTCGGCATTATCAATCTGCGGCAGCATCCACCAATAGGTCACCATACTGAAGGCGCCGCCACTGCACATGAGACGCATCGTGTCATCGAGCGTTGCAGAAAGTGCACCTTGTTGCGCACCGTTCTGGATATTGTCGACATAGAGATCGAGTGCCTTCTTGCCTTCGGCGCTGTTGAGACTAACTTTGCCATCAGCACCAAGATAGGAACCTCCGGCGGAGAACAGGTAATTGGAGAACTCCATGCTGTTCGGGTCGCCGCGCTGGCCTTGCATCGCCGCACCGGCCACTCCGGCATTCGTTTTCATAAACTTCGATATCTGAACATATTCTTCCAACGTTTTCGGCAAACCGAGTTCGGTGTTGAATGCTGCCTTGTACGCGTCTTTGAGTTTCTGGTCGTTGAGCAGGTCATCGCGATAGATCATGCCCATCGAATAATTATACATCGGTATGAGCTGTACATTATCAGCTGAACTGCCAAGGAGCGCAAAAGTTGATGGAATGAAAGGCGTCAGATCATACGTTGACTTGTCGACGAACGGTTTCAGATCTGCGAGCCATCCGGCTTTTGGAAACTCGCCAGCCCACAGGAAATCCACTTCCAACACATTATAGTAGCTTTCAGTGGCAGTTAGTTGCGCAACAAGCTTATCGTGCATGTCGCCGTAGCCGACTTTTTCAAATTCGACATGGATGCCGGTTTGCTTTTCGAAATCCGGCAACATCGCCTCGATGATTTGGGTTTCCGGCACATCTTCCATGAGCGCATGGAGTGTGATGGATTCAGCATGTAGTGGGCCCGCAGTTGCGAGAACCCCGGCGAAGCTTGCCGCCGCCATAAGATGTCGAGTGAGACGCATGGTTTCCTCCTGTTGTTTCCTGACTTGTTTATTTGAACCGTTGCGTGGCCACGATCCCGGCCTTTCCTGACCCCTCATTTTACACTTCCAAATGTGAGTCCCTGGATGATGAAGCGCTGGATGAAGCGCGAGGCTAAGACGAGTGGCAGAATGGCCAGAACGACGCCGGCCGAAACTTTGCCGATCTGTACGCCGTTTGAGGTCTGGAGCGCAGCAAGCGCCACGGGGATTGTTGATGTTCTTGGCCCGCTCAGGACCAGTGCAAACAAAAACTCATTCCACGACAGAATGAAGCCAAGTACACCTGCAGCCGCGATGCCC
>JBBRSY010000099.1:0-4654 GCA_038244965.1 Candidatus Nanopelagicales bacterium
AGGACAAGCATGGCAAAGCCTCCAACGACGAGAGCATTGCCCGCGAAATTGCCTTGAACCAAGAGTTCGCCTCCAATACTCGGAGTTGCGGCGCGCAAGATAACGAGTTCCCAGCCGATTGCCGAGACGACTTTGTAGCGACGATGGCGCCACTTGCGTCCAATTAACCAAATGCCGATTGCGCTTCCCAACAAGGCCATCACAAGACCAAAAGGAACGTATGCACCATGTAGTAAGACGGCAGCGGCGCCGAGAATTCCGCCCCAGATGAAGGACCCAATAAGTTTCATAATCTCACTTCTACAAGGCAATTCCGGCGAACAAATCTGACTCTCTGCCGTTCTCGTCAAAGGGCGCTGCAGCGACTCCGTAAACCAACGTGTAATACTCCTGTCCCCAGATTTGGTTTCCGAGATTATTCGAGAGTGCAAAGAATGGGCCGTCCAGTGCGATCTGAGTTTCGTGAGCCTTCATCGCGGCCATTTTACGATCCACATAATCACTTCCATCTATCATGGCAGTCACAGCAGCATCATCTTTTGCGAACGGAATATCATCAGCACTCTCAGCGCCAAAGAAACTTGAGCCCAACTTTTTCATTTCTTCGATCCCTTGGGCAATCACCGATTTAGGTATGGCGTTCCAGTAGATCTTGGGCACCTGCCATCTGTCTGCCAATTCGGCTGCTCGCATGGCAACACGGTGAGCCTGAATGTGATCGGGATGGCCATACCCGCCGTTCTCATCGTAGGTAAGGAGAACATGGGGTCGAACCTCATGAATGATGTCCACGAGAAGCCTCGCCGCCTCATCCAGATCTGCCTGCCAGAATACATCCGGCCGGTTATTTGATTCGGTACCCATCATTCCGCTATCTCTAAACTTAATCGTGTCTCCGCCAAGGAATCGAAAATCGTCAATGCCAAGTTCTTTCATAGCGGCAGCTAACTCGGAAATACGATGCGTGCCCAATTGATCAGTTTCTGAACTTGCGAGATGACTCAGACCTGGTACTAGTACCTCACCTTCCTCGCCCCGCGTGCAGGTAACTAAAGTGACATTTACACCGAGGTCTTGATACATAGCCATGGTTGCACCGTTATTAATCGTTTCATCATCGGGATGCGCGTGAACCAACAGCATGCGATAACCAGAAAATGGACTGGGCATCTCAATACACCGGCAGTGCTGGATTGATTTGCTTAACCCACGAAATCACTCCACCGCTCACATGTGCAGCATCATTGAATCCAGCGTTCTTCACGATTGCCAAACACTCGGCCGAACGAATTCCGCTTTTGCAGTGAAGGATGATCCGCTTATCTTGCGGAAGTTTGGCCAAAGCGCGCCCATCAAGAAACTCCTGCTTAGGGATCAAAGTTGCACCGGGAATTCGAACAATCTCCCACTCGCTAGGCTCGCGCACATCAATGAGGTAAATATTCTCTTCGTTATCCAGCATCGATTTCAGTTCTGTGACCGTGATTGTTGAACCCTTCACTGCATTCTCCGCTCCATCTGATAAGACGCCACAAAATGCCTCATAATCGTCCAGTAGATTCGTTTGCGAAGGATTCTCGCTGCAAACAGGACAGTTCGGATCCTTGCGCACCTTGATTTTGCGATATGTCATCTCAAGTGCGTCGTAAATCATCAACCATCCGATCAACGGCTCGCCAATACCATCGATCAGTTTAATCGCCTCGGTTGTCTGGATGGATCCGATGGAGGCGCACAGGACGCCGAGCACTCCTCCTTCAGCACAACTAGGAACCATTCCGGGTGGCGGTGGTTCTGGGTAGAGGCAGCGGTAGCAAGGACCATACTCTGCCCAAAATACACTGGCCTGACCGTCAAAACGATATATGGACCCCCACACATATGGCTTGTTTAGAATCACGCATGCATCGTTAACGAGATAGCGAGTGGCGAAATTATCCGTACCGTCAACGATCAGATCGTACTGAGCAAACAATTCAAGTACATTGAAGACATCAATTCTTACTTCGTGGATATTCACTTTTACATTAGGATTGATTTCAGCAATCTTCTCTTTGGCACTTTGTGCCTTGCTCCGACCTATGTCGGACTGTCCATGAATGATCTGACGTTGCAAGTTGGATTCATCTACGGTGTCGTATTCGGCAATCCCCAAAGTTCCAACTCCTGCGGCAGCCAAATACATCAGTGCAGGAGAACCAAGGCCACCCGCGCCAACGCAGAGCACTTTGGCATTCATCAATCGCTGCTGTCCAGCCATTGCCACATCTGGGATTATCAAATGGCGGCTGTATCGACGAACTTCATCGACAGTCAGAGCCGGACCAGGGGAAACAAGTGGCGGAACCTTCATATGGACATCCTCGATATCGATCTAAGTGCTCCATTGTGTCGCACTCGGGAAGCACTGACAATTTGCACCATACAACCGTTCCCGAAGGCAAAGAATTCCCCGTACCATAGGTTCGATGAGTACCAGCGAAATCAAGCCCGAGAATAAGTCACGCCTACCGCGGGATGAACGTCGCGCGCAACTCCTTAGTGCCGCCTTGGAAGTTTTCACTGCAGCCGGATACCACGCAGCTGCCATGGATGAAATTGCAGACCATGCCAGCGTCAGCAAGCCAGTCCTGTATCAACATTTCCCTTCCAAGCTTGAACTCTACTTGGCCGTGCTGGACCTGCACATCGATTCACTGGTCTTCACGATTCAGAAGGCGATTGCATCAACACCTGAAAATGCCAACCGCGTAACTGCCACAGTTGAAGCGTATTTCAACTTCATAGACAGTGAAGGAGAGGCTTTCCGTCTCCTCTTCGAAAGCGACATGAACGTTGAACCGGCAGTGCGTGAGCGATTGACTCGAATGACCTACGACTGTGCCGCAGCGGTAAGCGCGGTAATTTCTTTAGACACTGGGTTGCCCGAAGAGGCAGCGATGTTGCTCGGAGTTGGTCTCATCGGAAGTGCTCAGGTTACCGCCCGCCATTGGCTTGACCGAGACAGCAAACTCACGCGCGAGCAGGCAACCGATCTTGTTGCCAACCTGATTTGGCGCGGAATATCTGGATTTCCTCGATCGGATGAGCGTTAAATAATCGAAATTGCGCGATCAAGAGATCCACTCGGTAGGATTTGCTCATGAGCGTAAAGAAAACGACGGGCAATCACAAAGTTGCAGTCCGCATAGCCGTCACAAATGTCTCTACCGAACTCGCCTTTGAGTGTCCTTTCGGCGTCGATGAGATTCGTAGCGCCGTGACTTCTGCCCTTGCCGCTGGTTCTCCGCTAGTTCTCAGCGACGTGCGCGGAAGAGAAATCATCGTTCCTGCAGACAAAATCGGTTTTATTGAAATTGGCGAGCAAGTAGAGCGCCGTGTTGGCTTCGGCACGGATTAAGGTGTCCATAACTTTTGCCGAACTTCCTCTCCGCAAGGAAACAATAGAAGCACTACATGAGAACGGGTTTATAGCCCCCTTTGCCATCCAAGAAATGGTGCTGCCCATCGCCTTGAGCGACGGCGATGTCATCGGACAGGCAAAAACTGGAACTGGCAAGACTCTGGCATTCGGTATTCCATTAATTGAGCGGGTAATCGCACCCAAAGACCCCGAGTGGAAAGACTTTCCGCATCAGGGTTTACCTCAGGCGCTAGTTGTAGTGCCCACGCGAGAACTCTGCGTGCAAGTCGCCAAAGATATAAACCAACTGGCCAATGCACGGGGTATCCGCGTTATCGCCGTGTATGGCGGACGTGCCTTCGAACCGCAGATCGACCAACTTCAAACCGGCGTTGAAATTGTGGTTGGTACTCCCGGGCGCTTGCTCGATCTGTACCGACAAGGCAAACTCAAATTGAGCAAGGTTGCAAGACTGGTTCTAGACGAGGCCGACGAAATGTTGGACCTCGGATTCCTGCCCGATGTTGAGAAGATATTCACAAGCACACCGATCCGACAACAAACCATGCTTTTTTCGGCAACGATGCCCGGCGATATCATCGCGTTGGCAAGACGTTTCATGGCGCAGCCAGTTCACATTCGTACCCAAGAAAATGACGATGAAAGTGCGGTCGTTTCCCGAGTCGAACAGCATGTTCTTCGCGCGCACGCCCTCGACAAAATTGAGATGCTGGCACGCATACTCCAAGCCGAAGGACGCGGACCAACCATGGTTTTCTGTCGGACGAAACGAACTTGTCAGAAGACTGCCGATGATTTACACGAACGCGGATTTAAAGCGGCGGCGATTCACGGCGACCTCGGTCAAAGCGCCCGCGAAAAGGCACTTGCGGACTTCAAAGCGGGCAAATCTGACGTTCTTGTGGCCACTGATGTGGCTGCGCGCGGGATAGACATAGAAGGAATAACTCATGTCATCAATTACCAATGCCCAGAAGATGACAAAACCTATGTTCATCGAATAGGTCGCACCGCAAGAGCTGGAGCCCACGGAATTGGCGTCACTTTTGTTGACTGGGATGACATGCCCCGTTGGAGCCTCATCAATCAATCACTAAAGCTCGGCCTGGAAGAGCCAATCGAAACTTACTCATCATCTGAGCACCTCTTCTCTTCGATGAAGATTCCGCTTGGATCAACGGGTCGAATGAACATTGCCCGAACTCCTCAACCCGAAAAGAAAGCAACCGC
>JBBRSY010000100.1:0-4549 GCA_038244965.1 Candidatus Nanopelagicales bacterium
GACTGTTTTGATCGGGTTGTTCGTCCTTTACGTGGCAAGCACCTTCATTGCGCCGAGTAGCGTAAGCCGAGTTGCTCAAATGGGGATGCTTCCATTCGCGGCAGCTTTGGCCATTGTTGGGCTAGGTCAAACCCTTGTCGTTCAACAGGGTGGCATTGATCTTTCGGTTGCAGGCGCTGTATCACTAACCGTAGTGATTGTTACCTGGGGTCCAGATCGACATGACAACCGTCTGATCCCAGCAGTCTTGGCCGCATTTGCGGCTGCAATTATTACTGGAATCGTAAATGGCATACTAATTACTAGGACGCGTTTGAACTCCATCGTCGCAACCCTTGGAACAAATGCCCTTCTATACGGCGTCATGATCGGGCTATCCGGAGGTAGCCCAAGGCGCACCACCGATCGTTTATCAAATTTTACAAATAATAAGTTTTTTGGCTTACCACATTCGGTTTGGTACGGCGTCATCGTCACGATTTTTGTGACAATACTCTTGAAGCGCACCGTTTTCGGTCGTCGCTTCGAGGCCGTTGGTACCAATCCTCGCGCAGCTCGCGCGGCTGGGATAAAAATTGGTCGTTATCAAATGAGCGCGTACATTAACGCTCAGATTCTATATTGCATTGCAGGCATAGTCTTGGGCGGAGTCATATCTCAACCAACTGCCTATCAGGGCGATGATTATGTATTGCCTTCAGTAGCCGTTGTCGTTCTTGGTGGAACTTCATTGCTCGGTGGACGCGGCTTCCCTGCGGCTTCCGCGGTAGCCGCCCTCTTTCTAAAACAGTTGGATATGTTCGTTCTATCTTTAGGTGTCCCTTATGGCGTTCGCACGATTGTTATTTCATTCACCATGATGGTTGGAATCGCACTTTATGCAGTTAATTGGTCTGGAATTCGCAAAAAAGCGCGGCGAAATCTCGGGAGTAGGACGTTACTTCCCGCAAATGCTTGATTAAGTTTCGGGGTCGCATAGACACCGAATAAGTGCGTCAACCGTTGTCGCACAATTACGAAAGGAAGAAAGTTGATGCACTTCAAATCTCGAGCCACTGTTGTTGCAAGTAGCATCGGGCTAGCTGCCGTAATGGTTGCGTCTAGCCTGGTTGCTGCAACAACAAGTAGTGCTGCTACTCGGCCTTCTTGGTGCGGCCCTAAGAAAATCACCATGGGATTTACGGACGGTTTCGGTGGAAACAGCTGGCGTTTGGTAACAACGGCAGCAGTCCGTGAAGAAGTGAAACTGTGCTCTAGCGTAACGAAGTTGTACTACGCAGATGGACAGGGAAAGACGGACAAAGCCATCTCTGACATTAAAGGCATGGTCGCAAAGGGCGTTAAGGCCATAGTTGTCTTCCCAGATTCTGGCCAAGCTATGTTGCCGGCACTTCGTTCTGCATACAAAGCAGGCGTCGTAACGGTTCCCTATCGCGTGTGGGCTGGTGGAGTCGCTGGTAAGGACTACAACATCTTTATCGGTTCCGACTTCGTTCTAGCTGGAAAGCTTTGGGGGAAGTGGCTTCTAAAGAACCTTCCTAATGGCGGAAATATTCTTCGCATCTCCGGGCCTGCTGGCAACAGCCAAGGCGCCGACGAGACGAAAGGATTAAATCAAGTACTTGGGAAGAATCCAAAGTACAAGTTCATTGGTGCCTCTCCATTTGAAGTAACTGGGTGGGATCCAGGTAAGACTCAGGAAGTCTTGACTGCAGCAATTGCCAAGTACCCAAAAATCGACGCCATCACCTCTGACTTCGGTCCGTCAATGGTCTCTGCTCTTCAGGCTGCGGTTTCTTCTGGTTGGAAAGTTCCTGCCATTGCGACTTCGGACGGAAACGTCCTCGGTTGCTTCTTCAAGGACAATGTTGCTACCCAACCAAACTTCAAAATGATGACCATTTCAACTCAGAATGACCACTCACGTTTGGCAACAGACTGGGCGATCGCTCTTGCAACAGGTGGAAAGAAACCTACACAGAAGGCCTACCCATCAACCTTGTTCGAAGATTCAGTCTCTGGCAAGCCTTCACCCGTCCAGTGCCGTAAGGATCTTCCTGGAGATGTTTACCTATCTGCAAAAATGTCAGGTGACGCTCAAGCTAAATTGAAGACCAACTAAGTTGACTGACGTATCAGATCGGCCATAGGCAACTATGGCCGATCTGATACTCTAATTTTGCGCTTTAGGAATTTGCAAAGCAGTGAGAAATAGTGAATGTTTCGACAATGTCGCCAAGTAAACGAAAAGGTGAATACGTGCCTAACTCCGTGCTAGTCCTCTCGAATATTTCAAAAAGCTTCTCTGGGGTGGCGGCGCTTACAGATGTCTCGTTGGAAGCTAAGGCTGGCGAAGTCCATGCGCTGCTCGGAGAAAATGGAGCTGGCAAATCAACGCTCATGAATGTCGCATCTGGAACACTTCAGCCCGATGGCGGAATAATTGAGATATTAGGCAATAAAATCCTAAATCTCTCGCCACATCAAGCCACCGAACTGGGCTTGGCAATTGTCCACCAGCATCCAGCAGTGTTACCAGATCTCACCATTGCTGAAAATATATTGATCTCCGTACCGGAGAAGTTACTTCAGTCTGAAGGTAGTACAGAGAGGACCATGCGCAAAATCTTGGATGATTTTGGTTTCACGGCAGGGCTTCGAGATCGAGTTGAGACGTTGACGGTTGCCCAACAACATCTTTTGGATTTGGCAAAAGCTTTCGCGATTGCGCCCAGGATCTTGATCCTGGATGAACCTACAGCTCCATTAGGGCAAGAATCCGTTGAAATTCTATTCGAGCGAATTCGAAAGATTGCGGCAACTGGCACGGCAGTCATGTACATCACCCATCGTCTTGCCGAAGTCCGACAGTTGGCAAATCGCGTGACAATTCTCCGTGACGGAAAATGGCGAGGCTCATCTTTGGTTTCCGACATTACTGACGACGAAATCATGACGATGATTGTGGGTCGTCAAATCGATTCCACTTTTCCTCCAAAACACGATGTCGACGCCTCCGACACCGAATTTATTAGGATTGACAACCTTTCTAGCAATGATTTTCATAAAGTTTCAATCAATGCCAACATGGGTGAAATTGTCGGAATATCGGGCATAGTCGGTAATGGGCAGAGCCAACTCCTGCGTTCACTTGTGGGGCTTGATTCGCACCAAGGGCAAATCATTGTCAACGGTAATGCCATCGGCAACAAGGAATTGCTCCTAAAGACCGCATATCTTCCGGCCGATCGCCATGGCGAGGGGTTGATGATGACCCTCTCAGTTCGCGAAAATACTTCTGTAAGCGCCTTAAGTATGTTCAGCCAAGGCCTGTTAATCAACCGAAAGTTGGAAGACAAGGTCGTACTAAATTCATTATCCGAATTGGACGTCAAAGCACCATCGATGGATTCGCCCGTGTCTTCACTCTCTGGTGGTAACCAGCAGAAGATCGTCATGGCCCGGTCATTACTCGCTGAACCCATAATGATTGTTGCTGATGAGCCCACTCAAGGCGTAGATGTAGGTGCTCGAGCCGAGATTTATAAGATTCTTCGCGGGGTGGCTTCGCGCGGCATACCGGTTATCGTGAATTCTTCCGACACTAAAGAGCTGGAAGGTCTTTGCGATCGAGTTTACGTGATGTCACGCGGTCATGTCGTTGAATCTCTTGAAGGAGATCAAATTACCGAAGAGAGAATGGTTGCGGCTGCAATCCGATCCACTGCTCTAAAGCGTCAAGAGATTGATGAGGCGATCGCGGCATCGCAGAAACGCACATTTAGGAAGTTACTGCAGTCAGATTTTGTGCCGCCTGTCGTCCTCATTGGAATGATTGGGCTACTCGCGATCTACATCTTTTCGAAAAACCACCTCTATTTCGGTTCCTACAACATAAACGCAGTTCTCGGTTTGGGAACCGGACTTGGGTTTATTGCCCTTGGGCAGACTATCGTCCTAATGACAGGAGGTATCGATCTGTCGGTGGGACCGGCCTCCGGTGTCATGCTGGTTGTCGCCTCGTTTTTTGTAAATGACGGGAAATCTTTCTGGATTATTGCTTTAGGATTCGCATTGATTCCAATAGTTGCCGTTTTGATTGGTTTTGCCAACGGGTCCCTTATTCGATTTGCGAAATTCACCCCTGTTGCTGGCACATTGACGGTCTACATCGCATTAATTGGTATTGGATTCTTGCTCCGCCCATCTCCTGGGGGATATATGAACACCAGCGTTACCGATATCCTTCTGAAGAATATCGGACCCATCCCTGATGCCTTCATCGTGCTTGTGATTTTTGCGGTCGTTCTTGAATATGCCCTTCGTAAATCAGAATGGGGGATTCGACTGCGAGCATCGGGTTCAAATGAAGAATCGGCTCGCCGGCTAGGCGTCAACATCAATAGAACGATCATTGGAGCCTATGTTGCTTCCGCGCTATTCGCGGGAATGGGCGCCGTTATTTTCATGGGCTTAATTGGCGTTGGCGATCCGGCCCAAGGAACTTCCTACACACTTCAATCCATCACCGCAGTCGTTTTAGGTGGCA
>JBBRSY010000101.1:0-4542 GCA_038244965.1 Candidatus Nanopelagicales bacterium
CTACATCTTCCGCTGGCTCGAACTACGCTTCCTCACCGGACAGCAGCAGTCGCTCTTCGACGACCTGCGCCCCAAAACCATGTTAGGTGCCGCCCCCGGAGCGCCCGCCACCTACAACGGCCCCGCAACCTCGGCCACCGTAGTCCCACCCGCCGAGACAAAGGTAGGCAACATCCACGCCGCCGACGCCCTCCGCAGCATGGTAGACATGGGCGACGCCCCCTCCTGCCAGTTCTGCGGCAGCATCATGACAAGGAATGGTAGCTGCTACAGATGTATGAGTTGTGGGAGTACGAGTGGGTGTAGTTAGGAATTTGTTTACTCTTTTAACGAAACGCCGCCGCCGCTTTGTGGTTGATTCGTTTGTGATTGATTCCGACGGAAAGGGCGCGAGAGCATTGGGCCCTTTTCCTATTCGGGAAAACTGTATGCATCAAAGACGAAAACTGGACTTGCTCCGCGCCGGATTTGCCTAATTACTTGTCACAACGAACTCCAAAGACTAAGCTCCCTTTACTCATGAAGAACATATTTTGCGATTCGAAAAACCTCAAGAACGAAGCTTCGGTTGAAAAGAATTTCGTCGATCGGCTCCTGACAGATTTGGGATACGGCGATAATGACATTCGAACTAAGACGTCATTGAAAGAAATCAAAGTCGGCAAGGGAAGTAAGTCCGAGTTGTACAAACCCGACTACATTCTCTTGGACAAGAAAGTTCCAGTCGTTGTCGTCGATGCGAAGGATACGAAAGAGGACATTGACGACTGGACCTTGCAATGCTCTTCGTACTGCCTCGAGCTCAACAAGAAATTTGATTACAACCCAGTTAGGTACTACATCATTTCGAACGGTCTCCGCACATCGGTTTACAAGTGGGACCAAGAAAAGCCACTGTTGACTCTCGACTTTGCAGATTTGGTCGTCGGCAACTTGAAATATAAAGAGCTTCGGGCGCTGGTATCCAGAAAGAGCCTTTCGCGACTGCTGGAAGACGAAAGAGAACAATCGGAGCAAGCTGCTTTTAGTTTCGCAAAGGTTCCGTTAGAGACGCTAATTTCCGCGTTCCAAAAAATTCATCAGTATATTTGGAAGAAGGAAAAGAAGAAGCCGAGTTCCGTCTTTGAGGAGCTTATCAAGCTTGTGTTCGTCAAGATACGGAAAGACCGAGAGTTGCACGAAAAATACGGTTCCAATCCCAAACCACTAAGGAAAGATGCTGTGTTCTCGGTTCAATGGATTGATGGCCAGACCCAGAGCGAAAACCCAGTGAATGACATTCTCTTTCACAACCTTGTGAAGGAACTCGAAGGTGAAATCAAGGCTAATCGAAAGAAACGCATCTTCGATGTTGACGAGCAGATCGACCTTGCGCCAGACACCATTCGTTGGGTAGTCGGGGAGTTGCAAAACATTGACCTCTTCGGGATGGAGGAAGACGTCCATGGGAGGATGTTTGAGTCTTTCCTGGAAGCAACTGCACGCGGTCAAGAGCTAGGACAGTTCTTCACGCCTCGCGACATCGTTCGTCTAATGGTGGGATTAGCTAACATAAACGTTCAGAAGGATAGAGTTGACAAGGTGTTGGACGCTTGCTGTGGGTCGGGAGGATTTCTGATTCAGGCAATGGGCTCAATGCTTGCTAAGGTCGACGCTATCGCAGGTATATCAAACAAAGAGAAGGAAAAAATCGCCAACTCGATTCGAAATTCAGATTTGTACGGAATAGACGCGGGAAGCGACCCTAAGATTTATAGAATTGCGCGAATGAATATGTACTTGCACGGAGACGGCGGCAGCAACATATATTTTGCTGACTCCTTGGACAAGCGACTAGGCATGATTGGTAGGCCTTCAGTCGAATACAAACAAGAAATTCAAGAAATCCGAGACGTATTACTCAAGGATAAGCTCAAGTTTGACGTAATCTTATCCAATCCGCCGTTCTCAATGAAGTACTCGACCGAAGACCACGATCAAGACGAGGTAATGGATCAGTACGATCTGTCGCGTCTCAACGGCAAGCACGCCAAGTCACTGCTGAGCAGCGTCATGTTTTTAGAGCGATATAGAGAGTTCGTTGCAGAGGATGGACACATCTTCGCAATAATCGACGAATCCGTCCTTTCTGGCGAATCTTACCGCTCGATTCGTAACTGGATTCGCGAGACATTCATCGTCGAGGGCGTTATTTCCCTTCCTGGTGATGCCTTCAAGCGCTCTGCTGCTAGAGTCAAAACTTCGATACTTATCCTGCGCCTAAAAAAAGAAGGCGAAGAGCAGCCTGAGGTTTTTCTCGACTATGCTGTCCGAGTTGGGCTTGAGCGAAAGGTAGCTAAGCGGATTGGTGTTCTGCCAACTGATCTCTCAGCAAAAAAGGAACTAGAAATTCAGAGGATAACCACGGAGTTTAGGTCCTTTAAGAACGGTCAGACTACGAAACACACTTTCCCTGCTACCGCGATAAGTGATCGCCTAGATGTGAAGTATTGCATCGGGGATAAGGGACGCAAAAAGGAATTGTGGACGAAGAACGGTCGCAAAGCAGTAGCCTTCAAGGGCATCCTTACTGTTCCCTTGAAGCGCAGAGTCGAAGTTTCCGAAGATGATGAATATCAGTTTTTGCGTGTCAACTATCAGGGTGAGGTTATAGATGGCGAGGTTATTTCCGGTGCGGAATGCTCCTATGCGATTCTTTACAGAGTAAAAGCGTGGGACATTCTTATATCCAACATGGGCGTGGGGCGAGGAGCGATTGGCATTGTACCGCCTTATCATGCTGATAAGTTTGTCTCCAACGAGTACACGATCCTTCGTGCATCCACGAAAGAAGAGGCTGTTTACTATAGTAATCTCGTGAAAACGAAAGAAATATTGGGGGACATCTTGTCCAGTACGACGGGGATGAACCGTGGGCGAATCGAATGGACGACTATTGCGCAGGTCGAAGTTCCAGAGTACCAGCCGGGAGATGCCGCTGTGGCAAAGCTCGTTAAGGAACTCAGGAGCATGTGGAGAGCTCATGGGCGCTTTTTTGCCAACAGGCGAACGTACCTAGATCTAATTGCGGCAGAGTTGGAGTTAAATGGCGAAGATGCCAAGGAGCGATGGCTTGGATTCAAGCCGCCCGAGTAGGTTGGCGGGGCTGCTGGCCCATTCAAGCCCCGCAGTTGGGCTTGAGTGGGGTATCTCCAAACCGCTCACTTCCTACGCCTTTAAGCTCTCGCCCTTCGCACTCCCCACCCTACGCCTTCCCAATCCTCTTCAGCCATTCCCCGTGTTCTTTGTCTCCCCAATGTCCGACCAGCACAACGTATCCGTCTGGGTCCTTCATCGAAATCTCGCCACTGGGCATGTACGCCGGATGCCGTATCTCGGACATCTTCAACCCTTCCGATACCAACCGCGCCCGCAGCGCCACCAGGTCCGGCGAGTACATATAAAGCAGAACACCCTGCATAGACGCCGCAATGGTGTCCTCCGCCAGCGCCAGCATCAGCGCTCCACCTTCGCATTGCAGTCGAGCCCAACCCAACGGCTTCGCCCCGTCGGTATCGAGCGTCGTAAATCCCAAAGTCTCGTAAAACCGAATCGACCGCTCCACCTCCGCAACATGCAACAACGGAGTGGACCATCCGACCTTCGTACTCATCGTTTCCTCACCTCCGGGCTGATTACAACGTCATCCCAGGGCGGGCAGCGCGACTACTTCGCCGATGAGGACTTCCGGCATACCGTCATGGAAGTTTGCAATGTCACCCAATACCTCGCCCATTCTCGGAGCTTGCATCGCGTTCTGCACTCCTGCCGCCGATTCAAAGTATGCGGAGAAGATCACTTGGTACGGTGGTTTTGCCCCGTCCGCGGTCGTGGTCACCTTCACCATTTCCACGCCTGTTACGCCGTGCGGACCCATCACCTCTGCCACTAGCGGCAGATGTTTCGAGACGTAATACGCTTCATCAAAGCGGACGCCACTCTTGTAACAAACTCTCAACACTGTCATCGACGGCCTCCTTAGCAGCGCGAGTGTACCAGAGTCGGGTGCCCCACGTTCGCGCCGTGCAGTTCGGCGTTAACGTGGGTTACGCAGAATGCCGTTTGTCCTTCCGCGCGCCATCTCCGCACAGTGAGCAACTTTGAACAGACGTCGTTTACGCTTCCTTTTACTCTTGCTCCATTACGTCTCAGCTAGGAATGTGGTTTTGAGTCAACATCCCACCCTCCACTGACAGGAGCATTAATGAAAAATCATTGCCGCAAAATGTTATGGGTGCTGGCTCTCGCCATTACCGTCACCATGTTCGGAGCGCCTGCCGTCGCCCGCGCCCAATCCCAACAGGGAAACGACGATTACGGATGGGGACAGAACCGCGATGACCGCTACACCAACAACCAACGCTTTGACCAGGGATTTAAGCACGGACAGAAAGATCGTCAGCACAATCGCGCCCGCCGTTATCGCTTCCGCGGCAATAACGATAACGACCGTCAGGCCTACCAGTCCGGCTACGATCGCGGATACCAGAATTGGAACGGCAC
>JBBRSY010000102.1:0-4383 GCA_038244965.1 Candidatus Nanopelagicales bacterium
TGCCATTCGTCAGGGAGCTACCACCGTTACTCAATTGGAAATTATGCCGATGCCATCTAACGAGCGACCAAGTTCGCAACCCTGGCCTACCTATCCCATGATCTATAGAATTTCCAGCGCGCACGAAGAGTTAGATAACCGTATCTTTGCGGTTTCTACCGAAAGATTTGTCGATGATGGATTCGGAAATGTACGCGCCCTGCGCATGATTGAGACTGAATTCAAAGATGGAGCCTTTCAGTCGATTCTCGGAACCGAACGGGAAATTCCGGCTGATTTTGTTTTTCTAGCAATGGGTTTTACCGGACCGGAGAAGAATGAACTATTGACTCAATTAGAAGTGGAGTTTGACGAACGAGGAAATATTGAAAGAGATGAGAATTACGCGACGTCGACGGAATCTGTATTTGTCTGTGGCGATGCCGGGCGCGGACAATCACTTATCGTGTGGGCGATTGCTGAAGGCCGAAGCGCCGCAGCAGCGGTCGACATATACCTAACGGGCCAGACCCAATTGCCGGCCCCAATCCCACCCACTGCGCGTCCGATGATGGTTTAAGGTAGTTAAATGCGAAGGGCAAAAATAGTCTGCACTATGGGACCTGCGGTTGAATCTGCGGAAAAAGTCCGCCAACTTATTGCCGCCGGCATGAATATGGCTCGGCTCAATCTTTCGCACGGAAGCTACAGCGAGCATCAGGCGCGCTTGGATATGGTCCGCGCAGCTGCCAAGGAACAGGGCCAGGCTGTTGCAATTCTGGTCGATCTCCAAGGACCAAAGATTCGGTTGGGCCGTTTTGCATACGGACCTCACGAATTATCTCGCGGAGATATTTTCACGATCACGACAGATGAAATTGAGGGTACGAAGGAGCGGGTAGGGACTACGTATAAGGGTCTTCCAGGAGATTGCAAAGCTGGCGACCACATTCTCATTGACGATGGCAAAGTAACTGTTGAAGTACTTGAAGTACAGGGCAATGATGTCATCACTCGCGTCACCGAACCGGGATTCGTAAGCAATAATAAAGGTATAAATCTTCCAGGAGTTGCAGTCTCCGTACCGGCGCTATCAGAGAAAGATATGGATGACCTCCGATGGGGTTTGAAGGCGGGGGCGGATTTCATTGCCCTCTCTTTCGTACGTAACGCTGAAGACATTGCGGGCGTTCATCAAATAATGGACGAAGTGGGAATTCGAATTCCGGTGATCGCCAAGATCGAAAAGCCTCAGGCTGTGACGAATCTTGAAAGCATCATCGACGCTTTTGACGGAATTATGGTTGCGCGTGGCGATCTCGGTGTCGAGCTACCCATTGAAGATGTCCCTCTGGTTCAAAAGCGCTGCGTGGAAATGGCGCGTGAATCTGCAAAACCAGTAATTGTGGCCACCCAGATGCTCGATTCGATGATTATGAACTCTCGTCCGACCCGCGCCGAAGCAACGGATTGTGCAAATGCGGTGCTTGATGGTGCCGATGCTTTGATGCTCTCGGGGGAGACAAGTGTTGGAGAATTTCCCATTGAGGCAGTTCAAACCATGGCTCGTATTATTGAAAAGACAGAAGAGGGTGGCCTTGATCGCATTCGACCTTTGTCACATACACCGCGGACTAAGGGCGGAGCAATTACCTGGGCGGCTACTCAGGTGGGTCAGATAGTCGGTGCCAAGTTCTTAGTTGCCTTTACAAAAAGTGGCGATTCGGCTCGGCGAATGGCGCGACTGCGCTCTCACATACCGATATTGGCGCTAACTCCTGATGCTGGAACTTATAACCGAATGGCTCTGACGTGGGGAGTTGAGCCGATGCTCGCGCCTATGGTGAACCACACCGATGAGATGGTCAAACAGGTCGACGCTATTCTCTTGCAATCTCACCGGGCACTCGAAGGAGAAGTCGTTATGATCGTTGCGGGTTCACCTCCAGGAATTCCTGGCTCGACCAATGCCATGCGGGTCCATCGAATTGGAGACGCCGTAGGTGGCATTGCGCCGGCGTATCGCTAGAGTCGGGTGAAATTCATCGCGTAGCGTGTAGTGGCTAGACTGTGTCGCGCGCCTCGGTACTCCAACGGTAGAGAGGGCAGTCTCAAACACTGCATAGTGTCGGTTCGAATCCGACTCGGGGCACATGAGTTCACAATCCCTTGACGGTGCGCCACGAATTCTCGTTGCTGAAGATGAAGCAATTATTCGCATGGACTTGATTGAGATGCTCACCGAAGCTGGCTATCGAGTAGTTGGTCAAGCCAGCAACGGTCAAGAGGCAATCTCGATGGCCAGAGAATTGAAACCAGATTTGGCAATTTTGGACGTAAAGATGCCGATACTCGACGGCATATCTGCGGCCGAGGAAATAATTCATATCGCTCCTGTTTTAATGCTGACCGCTTTCAGCCAGAAGGAATTGATAGAGCGCGCGCGCGATGCTGGAGTAATGGCGTATGTGGTCAAACCTTTTTCCATGGCCGATCTCCTTCCGGACATGGAAATTGCAATGAGTCGGCATAAGCAGATGATATTTTTAGAGAATGAAGTTGCTAGCCTTCACGACCGCCTTGAAACACGTAAGTTAATTGACCGCGCAAAAGGTATTCTCATGACTGCCCTCAACCTCAGCGAACCGCAAGCTTTTTCATGGATACAGAGGGCTGCCATGGATAGACGGATGAGTATGAAAGAGGTCGCATTGGCTGTTATCTCCCCAAATGCGGTACCCGAGCGTTAACTTCACATTACAAGTTCGTTATAACGGTAGTTAGGGCACTAAAAGGGTTGTAACCCTGCTCTGTCACCGATAACCTAACGCCCTCCCTGTCCCGGGACACAAGTAACAGGAAGGCAATACATGAAAAAGACGTATCGTGCTATCAGCATCGTCGCATCTGTTGCGATGGCTGCAACGGCACTCGTAGTGGGAACTTCTGCAGCAGACGCTGCCACTAAGGTCCTCACAATTTCGTCCGATCTTCCTCTTCAGGGATCATCGTTCGACTCTAACGATTCCACGAACAAGGCAATTGCGCTCTACCTCAAGCAGGTAAAGTACAAGGCCGGTAAATACACAGTTAAGTTCAAGATCTACGACGACGCCACCGCTGCGGCTGGTTCATGGGATCCAGCAAAATGTGCCGCAAATGCTCAGGCTCATGTCGCAAATAAGAGCGAAGTGGCAGTCATGGGAACTTACAACTCAGGTTGCGCAAAAATCGAAGTTCCGATTCTTAACCAGGCCCCAGGTGGCGCGATGACGATGGTCTCCGACGCCAACACCAACCCTGGATTGACTAAATCCTGGAATCCAGGCGAGCCAGATGTTTATTATCCAACTGGTGTTCGCAACTACGCACGCGTTTGCACCACTGATGATGTTCAGGGAGCGGCCGCCGCGCAGTTTGCCAAGTCAATTGGTGTAAAGAGTGTCTACGTTCTCAATGACACTCAGACCTACGGTCAAGGCGTCGCACAGGCATTCACAACCGAGGCCAAGAAGCAGGGACTCAACGTCCTCTCAAGTGGTGCCTACGGTGAAGGCTGGGATGCCAAGCAGTCTGACTACACAGCTCTTTTCACCAAAATCAAAGCACTTAACCCAGACATGATCTATGTTGGCGGTATCTTTGATAACAACGGTGGACAGTTGATGAAGGACAAAGTCGCAGTTCTTGGCGATAACACAGCGGTGAAATTTATGGCACCAGATGGATTTACTGGGTACCCAGAATTCAACTCTATGCCAGAGGCTAATGGTGCCTACCTATCCTTTGCCGGTCTTTCCAGCGATTTGTTGGCGAAGATCGATCCAAAGGGTGCTGGAGTCAAATTCGTTGCTGCTTACAAGAAGGCTTATGGCAAACCACCAGTGGGCTCATACCCAGTTTATGGTGTAGCTGCCATTCAAGTTATCTTGGCCGCAATTGCGAAATCAAACGGAACTCGTAAGGGCGTCACAAGCGCAATCTTCTCTGGTTCTGGAATCTCAATCCCCGCCAAGTCTTCTGTACTCGGCAAGACACTGAGAATCAGCACGCTCTCTGGTGACACGTTGGCTAAGGATGTGACCATCGAAATCGTCAAGGGTGGTCAAGAGACAACCGTGAAAGCGCAGACCGTCAAGTAGTCCTTTCACTTGATTAGAAATATCGGGACGGGCACTTTGTGTCCGTCCCGATATTCATTAGTTGCTGGCGGACTTCCGTTAAAAATTCGTATCTTTCGTTTAGAACGTGTAATACGATAAGCCACCTACTTTGGGGTAATGAAGGAGTATGCGTGTCAATTCTCGCTTCCTGATATCAGGCACGACAAGATCGACGTCGTTTAATAGTAAGATCTATCTTTACTCTGGCTTAAATCTGTGTTCTCTACTGGCTTGGGATAAA
>JBBRSY010000103.1:0-4344 GCA_038244965.1 Candidatus Nanopelagicales bacterium
AGATATGTGGACCGAAACTATTTCCTAAAAATATTAGCGGGAAGAGAAGAAGTGCTTGGATAAAGACGTAGGTCCAAGCCTTTAATTGGATGGGGAGCACCGACTCGTCTTTCATTGAAGATAGATTACCCTCATGGGGATTTCACTGGTTGCTATGAGCCAATCGCCACAGGATGCGCCACAGGCGCTTTCTTGGGCGCTCGAACTGTGGGGTGACCACTATCCCAATTATTCTCACCAAGATTGGGCCAATTTCTATACTCCTTCGGCTCTCTCACAATACGAATCGTGGGAGGGAAATGGCCAAGAAATTGTTTTTATGGCTAAACGGGCCGATGAACTTGTCGGCACGATTGCACTTGTCGATTTTGATGATCTCGAAGAGTTCCGTCATTTAAAGCCATGGATCGCCGCCTTCATTGTAAATCCACAATTGCGCGGTGAAGGGATTGGAACGACGATTCTGAACATACTCGAAGAAAGGGCCGTCTCCTTCGGTGTTGAAGCACTGTATCTCTGGACGGAGGATCAAAGCGCGTTCTATAACAAGCGTGGATTTCACATTCTTGCGACGTCGAAACTTGGGAATCTAGACATTGATGTTATGCGGAAGTCACTAGTAAACGAATGAACTGATCCATTAACATTCGCTCATGCATTTCAGTGGGAAGACGCGAATCGATGGAATACTCGGGTTAATTGCAATAGGTGCGGGTTTGGCAGTTGCACAATTGCTCAGTTCAATAAAAAATGGTTTGAACGGACCGATCGTTTCCATAGGAAACCGCGTAATAGATCATGTTCCCGCAGGTGTAAAAGCATTCGCGATCCGGACCTTTGGTGTAAATGATAAGCACGCCTTGGTTATCACCGTCTTCCTTGTAGTCTTTATCCTGGCGATATTCATCGGACGAGCTTACTTTTCCGGAAAGCGTCGACGTGCGATATCGATAATTTTCCTGCTCACCTTGATAGGCGCGATGGCATCGATATTTGATGCGAATGCTGGGGTTTTCTCCGTACTTCCCTCCCTAGCCGCGGGAGGAACAAGCATCTGGGTTCTGAAAATCTTCGACTCCGTAACCAGCAAGAAGGACTCTGACGAATTGAGCCTTCCACGTCGGGAATTGTTTAAGAGAGTGGGAATCATCGCAGTTGGATCAGCAGGGGCGGTCGTAGCTGGAAATTTCTTCCGCACTCATGCCAGCGCACAATTGCAAAGACTTAATATTCTGCTACCTAAAGCGCTGAAAATCTTGCCACCCCCGCCTACCGATCCCGCACTCACGATTCCTGGATTATCAAAGCTTTTCACCCCTAACCATGAGTTTTATCGAATTGATACGGCTATCGTCGTGCCGAGCATCAATGTTGACACTTGGCGACTTCAAATTGACGGAATGGTCAAGAATCCGCTTCAGTTCACATATAAAGAATTGACGGACAGACCGACATTCGAGTTGGACGATACGATTTCTTGCGTATCTAATGAAGTTGGTGGCAATCTCGTTGGAAATGCGCGCTGGCTAGGGATTCGTCTGGATGACCTATTAAAAGAAGCATCTCCCTTGAGTTCGGCCGATCAGGTGATGGGTCACTCGAGTGATGGATTTACGGCGGGCTTTCCGCTGGCCGCACTTGATGGTCGAGATGCGATGATTGCCATAGGAATGAACGGCCAACCATTACCGGTCGACCACGGATTCCCCGCTCGTATCATCGTTCCAGGACTCTACGGTTATGTCTCGGCCACAAAGTGGCTAACTCGCATTGAACTCACCCGGTTTGATAAAGAGGAAGGATATTGGATTCCAAGGGGCTGGTCTGCGCAGGCGCCGATCAAAACTTCATCAAGAATTGATACCCCGTACGACGGGGCCAACCCGAAGTCAGGTAAACGCGCGATCGCTGGCGTTGCCTGGGCCCCAACGCGGGGAATATCCAAAGTTGAAGTTCGTATTAATAACGGTGAGTGGCGTCCTGCGACGCTTGGTCCAGCGCTTGCAAAAACAACGTGGCGACAATGGTGGATTGATTGGGAAGCAATTCCAGGTCAGGCGGTGATCTCGGTACGGGCAACGGATGGCACCGGTGCACTTCAATCGAAGAATATTGTCTCTGTTGAACCAAATGGTGCAGAAGGATGGCACACCATAAATGTCACGGTGAGCGCGTAATACGGTGTTAGGCGAGATCGTTTACAAACTTCTTTAGCCAAGTTCCGAACGCAGGTCCTAAATCCTCCCGTTCAACGGCTAGGCGAACTACCGCTTGGAGATATCCCAACTTATCACCCGTGTCGTAGCGACGGCCTTTGAAGATTACTCCGTGAACCGGTCCTCCTTTATCGGAGCGTTGAGTTAATACCTGAATGGCATCAGTGAGTTGAATTTCTCCGCCGCGGCCTGGCTTCGTTTCCTTGAGTACCTCAAAAATCTCTGGAGTCAGCAGGTAACGGCCGATAACTGCAAAGTTGCTAGGAGCGTTCTCGGCGGTTGGCTTCTCAACAACCCCAATTATTTTAACGAGATTGTCAAAACTGGGAGTGGTATCGATTGGTGCGATTGCCGCGGCACCGTACAACGAAATTTCGCTCGACGGCACCTCCATGAGAGCCAGAACGCTTCCCCCAAAATGCTCGTGCGCTGCGATCATGGTTGCCAAAATTGGATCGCGGGGATCTATCAGATCATCTCCTAGAAGGACCGCGAAGGGTTCATCACCAACGAATGCGGATGCGCTGAGGACGGCATCTCCCAGTCCGCGCGGGTTAGATTGGCGCACGTAATGCATATGCGCCATTTCGGTAGATTCACGCACGGCAGCCAATAAATCTAGCCGCCCATTCTTTTCCAACATATCTTCCAGTTCAGTTGCACGATCAAAATGGTCTTCCAGCGCCCGCTTGTTGCGACCTGTCACCATAACGATCTCCGTCAGCCCTGCGGCCGCGGCTTCCTCAACAACATATTGGATCGCTGGCTCATCCACGACTGGGAGCATTTCTTTGGGCATCGCTTTTGTGGCGGGAAGAAAGCGTGTGCCCATACCTGCTGCGGGAATGACAGCTTTTCTAATTCTCTGATGCGCTTTTAGCATGTGCCCACGCTAGCGCACGAGGATTGAGTAGTCACCAACGCGTGCGGGATGCCTTCTCTGACATCTTTAGAAGCTCCTTCAAAGTCAGGACGGACCTGCCTTTCTCTCGTTCTGCGCTTTCAAGTTTCGTTGCCAGAGCAAGGAAAATGATGGCAGTTGTAAGTGCGTCTCCTAGTGCATGGTGTGGCGAATAGACCGGCAAATTAAGCGTCTTTGCCAAATGTTCTAAAGAGGGCTCGTGAACTAAATCCACCTCAACGACATTGCAGAATCGGGCCAGCCCGGCCGTATCGATGATTCCCTTAGATATATCCAAATTGAATCCGCGGAGACGATCCCTTAAAAATCCATTTTCGACCCAGGCCGCGTGGGCAACCAGCACACGCCCGCTTAACTTGTCAACAAATGGCGGCAAAACCTCTTCGATGGGTGGCGCATCCGCTAGATCCACCGAGCGGATTCCGTGAATTTGGATTGATGATGGCGACAGAATTTTCCTTGGGCGTACTTGCTGATAGTAATTCGCCTCCGTGATGACTCTGCCAGATTGAATCTGTACTGCGCCGATAGAAACTATTTCATCATTTTTGAAATCTAATCCGGTTGTCTCTAGGTCGATGACGCAATAATTCGCGTCGCGCCAATTGATATTTAAATCCATAGTGGCAGGGCGTTTTAATCTGGCGAGAAAACTCACGGGAGCCTGGACTCCCATTCACTCTGAATTCGATTCTGGATTGACGCCACCGCGCGAAAGGATTCGCGCAAATGCCGTCTGGTGAGGGAATCCAGACTCTGCGGAGAGATCCAACTCGAACCAACTTCGCCACTTCGGATAGACTTTATTTCCTGCTCAAAGATCAACTGATAAATATCTTCGAAAGCGTTGGTAAGAACATCTGCCTCGTCTTCCTTCAACGAGCCATGAGCTGCTGCTCGCTTGAGTCGGTCGATGGTTCCGCCATGAACATCACCTTGAGCAACCGACAACCACCGAGCAAGTGAAGAAATAGGTGTCAGTCCACCTTTCTTTAGGTCTAGTTCGCCCTGATTTTCACCGGAATGCTCAACGACCAAGCCACGAACGAAACCGACCGGTGGTTTCTTGGCCAGCGTGAACCGTAGTAGTTCCGACAGGAAAGCTCGACTGCGTGTTGTGGCGCGGATTGAGTCGGTGACCGTACGACCGAGAGTGAGTTGGGTGATGGGTTGACTATCTGCAGCGATGGATGAGAGGAGAAGTGC
>JBBRSY010000104.1:0-4320 GCA_038244965.1 Candidatus Nanopelagicales bacterium
CAACGATTACGCCGAGATTTTCACCTACGGCTCAAACCCGTGGAATTGGGACACGGACGAGGATTCGCTCTCCGACGGCGACGAAGTGTTGATTCATGGCACCAACCCTGTGGATATCGACACTGACGGAGATTGGATGTGGGACGATTGGGAATTAGCCAACAATCTTGATCCCACTGACGCTGCAGATGGCTTGCTCGATGCTGATAGCGACACTTTGGCCAACCAGCTTGAATTCGTGTTTCTCGATCATGGCTACGATCCCTTTGTCGCCAACAACGCTGCTGCGTTTCCATGGGCGGGCGACCCGGATTGGGACGGGTTGACGACACAGGTGGAGTTTGTCACTCATTTGACCAATCCCCGTCAGCACGATACGGACTTGGATGGGATGAACGATGCATGGGAATTGGCTCATGGCTTCAACGCCAAACTCAACAACTCCAAGGCTGGGCCAGCCAATCAAAAACCTAACGCCGATCCCGATGGCGACGGCCTCACCAACGCCGAGGAGAGCGGTATCGGCACGAATCCGAATGATCCTGACACCGATGGTGATGGTGTGGACGACAAGACCGAAAACGACCAAGGCAGCAACCCGAACGATCCGAACGACAGCCAGCCGCCGCCCAATGGCACCGCTCCGGTGCATATCACTTTCGGCGACGACAGCGGCAGCCACTCGGAGAAGTATCAGGTGCGGCTCACGCCGCTTGAGGGGGACGCGGGCGGCGTGCGCTTCCGGACGAACCGCGCATATGGTGAGCCTCAGAGAGACACGTTCCAGTTACCTAAGGGAGCGAAATACAAGGTGGAACTCAAGCACGTCGGCACGGAACCGAAGTTTACGCGGCAATACGGATTTTCAAACTACGATTGGACGCTGGACATCGACACTTCTGCAAACTGCCTTGTTGTGGACGACCCAGATACCATCGTCACCACGGTAGTTGATTGGCCGAATAGCACGTTCCAAGCCGATGGCAAGAGCGCGACGCTTTATGTCCCGCTGTTCCAGATGAAGGAGGTTTCCTTTTCTGCTTCGACCGTCGGCAATCTTATCAGCGATGATACCAGCGTCACCTACGATGCCCCGCATTGGCAGGACGGCAACGACGATGGCGATGCGGAAGACCCCGGCGAGCGCAAATATCCCATCGCCTACGTCCGCGACACCCCGCCGACGATTAAAGGCAAGATCAAGGTCAAGCCCTCTGGGCTGACCTCGGTCAGTGGCTTTTCAGCCAAGATCAAGGTGACCGGACCGGGCAACATCAAGATTGATCCTCCCGTCTCTGCAACATTGGGAACGGATGAACTGGAACTTCCAGCGACCCCCTCCGCAGGGAACTTCGTCGATGAGATCGACTACCTCAATCCCATGACCTTGTCATGGGAGGTCGAAGTGAACGGCAAAGGCCACTGGTGCGAGGCGGGGGAGACGGCGAACCGGACGTATGTGACGCTCGGCGCACCTGCTACAACGATGCGACAGGAAACACTCTTCGACATCGGCTGCCGCAATGCGGATGGGGAAACAGTGGCGGATACTGCCTTTGATGGGATATGGAATGAATTCTCCGATCGCATCGTTTCGCGAGTCGACCCCATTGCGGGAACTCCTACCCGTGATCAGATGGGAATGGTTTATTGGAAACCAGGTGGAAATGGATGTGTCACGGTGCCACAGTTGCTTGTGGACGGGGACGCCTCGTGTGGAACATGGGCAGAGTTTCAAAATGAGGCAGTAAAAGCAATCGGGATCAACACCGCCGTCATTTCGACAGTAGATGCTCCCCTGCCTGTCAATTACGTCAATGCGATCACTGCCTACAAAACCTACGCCAATTTTACGGGGAACGTTTACTGGCATTCATACAATGGAGTCAATGGAAGCTACGTTCCAGCCAATCTGGTCGCTGGAGACAGGATTTTGGCGTTTCAAAGCAACAATGGTGTCAATGAGGGTATATTCTTTGTTAATCAATTGAATCTAGGGAACTCTGAGATTGTTGCAATTCCGGCCCACAATGCAGGCTTCCCCAATTCGTCATCATTGGCTCAAGGCAACCCAAATGCCCGCGCATGGTTCGGAAACCATGCCATCGTGAAATACAATAACAAGTATTACGATCCATCCTATGGAGGCACATCGAAAGTCTCTGGGAAAGATTGGGAAGACAATGCACTCCAGTATTTTGGTGGTCTATTCACAGTTGCAGAAAGTGATGGCCAGGGTGGATTTGCAGCTCTCGATGATTTGTTATGGAAAGAACGAACTGATCCCAAAGGCACACAAGAAACAAACATTACCCCATAATCTCATGAAAAAATTACTTATAATTACATATGCATTGATCGGGTGCTTAAGAAGCTACTCGGCTGAGACAAGCAACAGCACTCTTAACTTAAAAAATGGAGATTTGCTTCGTCTTGAGTATAATTTGAACCCACAACTCGAAGAACCTATTCAGATACTCTATCTCAAAGAAAACGGGAAAGAGGTTGTTGTGAGTAGTGAACTTGCAAGACACCAAATTGACGTCAATGGAGCACATGGCACCACGCCCTACGAAGAATGCACCGTCATTGCCGCCGATTACCAAGCGGCAAATTTGTCGGTGCTGTATGCCTTTGGAAAAGGTAGGCAGCAGGTCATTAGCGCTGATTCTGCTAGCCGTGGATACGCAAAGCCTGTTATCGTAGAAAAAGATTTCCTCATGGTGTTATATCACAAGGATCAGGGCGTTTGGGAAACTGTAATGTCCGTTTACATCCAAAAGCTATGGGGCGATATTATTGGCGAGAAAATCTCAGGCATTAGATCGACTGGAGGTCAAAGTTACGAAATTAAATTCGACAGAAAGTGGGCAATAGAAGGGGCGGCAAGCGAAAATGTTGATAATCGGAGAAAGGTGCCATTACCCAATGGGGGAGAAATTAAGACTCTATCATTTGACGATAAATCAAAGCTTATCTACGCCACTGACATTAGTGGTGAGAAATTTTTCACACTAGGCACTACTTGGTGGATGGGGGTTAACAAGGATCACATCGAAGATGTGCGTCTGCGTTGGGATGCTCGTATGCGAATGGAATCTGCGGCGAGAGCGAAAGGAATAAAATTGCCCGACGAGAACAATGCCCTAGTTGAAGATCTGGGAAAAAGAAATATCACAACCAGAGATTTAAAATTCTTCCCAGAATCAAATGGATCTCAGAATACAGTTGAAATTACAAGTGACATGAGAAAAAAACAAACGGAGCAGAACAAGGCGCAGCACCCAACAGACGGGGCGCCCGTGCCGGAGAAGCCGAAGGAGTAGTTCCACCATTTAATCCCGCAGCGGAGCGCCCCCTCGCCCCGTCTGTGGGTGTGCTTTGACGTTCTGCAAGAAATTTAGACTACAAATTATGAAACACTCTATTCCCTCGATCATCATTGGTCTCTTCGTCCTCATCTCACCCGCATCCGGACGAATCGGAGAAACACCACAGCAATGCGAACAGCGCTACGGCAAGCCCGTCAAATTGAAAGGCGCTAGTATGGATTTCAAGAAGGGCGGATGGCTACTTTTCATAAAATTCTACGAGGGCAAAGCTGACCAAGTCATATATCGCAAGGTCGAGCAAAATGTGCTCGGCATGGGAGAGTATATTTCAGATAACGAATTCGAACAAATGTTGGGACTTAATGGGTATGGCAAAGACTGGAAGAAGGTAAATGAAATATCAATGAATAGGGCATGGCAGACAGAAGACGGTGAATTTTACGCACAATACAAGACGATGGATCACTTACTTATGATAGTGACTAAGGGTAACATCGCGCGCTACACCGCAGCTACAAAAGAGAAAGAAAACAAAGGCCTAAACGGACTCTAAAATAAATTCAGAACAATCTGAATCAAATGAAGAAGCAGAAGACGAGACACAGCAACCGCCACTAGCCGCCCTGTCAACAACATCAAACTCAATATGAACCTTTATCCCCGTCTCAACGCTCGCTCCCGCTAGTGGCGACGCGTGCTCTTTGACGCTGCAAAAAATGAGATTCTTTGAAAAGCTATTCGGTTCGCGCCGCACACAATCCACGCCTCAGTTTTCTCAGCGTGACATGCAGATCATTGGTGACAGCGCACATCGGTACGTCGAGATCATCAATGAGTCGCTGCAAATCGCGAACACTTCGAAGAATCCAGAGACCAAGATATCCCGCCTAGATGTCGCGAAAGCGAAGTTGGAGGAACTCAAGGTTTTGGTAGATCAATATCCTTTTCTTTCCTTCACCTCTCTGCCGCAAGTCGAATCAGATATTGC
>JBBRSY010000105.1:0-4203 GCA_038244965.1 Candidatus Nanopelagicales bacterium
CCTTCGCCATACACAATAGCGCACGCACAATTTTTTGTTCAAGAACAAATCCCGGCCCGTTTTGGCGCAAAGACTGAGTTGGTGTTTGCGATTACTTACGGCCATGATACGGATGAACAGTTCTGCGGACTCATTTCTTTTCATACTGTCGTACTTGGAAATCACGCAGCCGAACTCGGTTACTGGATAGCAGCACCCGCTAGAGGAAAGGGAATCGGAAGCACGGCTGCCAAAGTGATTACCGAGTACGGATTTCAAACGATGGGATTCAAAAGAATCGAAGCACTCGTAGATGTCGAAAACGATGCATCCCAGGCGTTGCTACGCGCTGCTGGGTATGAGCAAGAAGGAATCATGCGCCAAAAAGTCACCCGAGATAACGGAAATCAGATCGATATGGCGTTATTTTCCAAAGTGAATCTGTAATTTTTTATCGTAACGCGCCAAGGTATGAAAAATGAACAAAAAAATCCTCGACGCGAAGGAGAGGATGATTGCTCCCTCACGCCGAGGATTGAACTCGCGAGCTCGAAATTGCGAATTTAGTCGTTAGAGTTTGAGCCCTCTTGATTGTCGTCGTTCGATCCCGCTTGGATGTCAGTGTTCAAAGACAACCCTGCCGTGACTCCCGCAGTAAGGGAATTCTCTCCGTCGTCGTCACCGTTGGTGGCGCTACCGGATTGAACATCTCCGTCGTCGTCACCGTTGGTGGCGCTACCGGATTGAACATCTCCGTCGTCAACCGTGGCAGTTGTGGGCAACGTTGCCAGTGGTGAAACCGGCACGCCCAATGCGGTTGAAGTAACTGAAGGCGAGGGCGAAGGGGTGGGCATAGTTGCCGCTTGCACGCTTGCCGTTGCTGAAGTGCCTACGGCGTTGTCCGCAAAGGCATTGGTGCTGACTATCCCGTATCCGAGGGCTAAAACACCTGCGGTGACGATTACAACAATGGTCTTTTTCTTTAACATGAGTCTCCCTTTCGTGATGTCTACCCAATAGAACGAAGGGGGGCGCCCTTTCGTTACACCGATTACAAAAATGTCGAGGGATGTCCGTAAATACAAAAATGTCGAGGGATGTCCGTTATGTCGGATTTCTACCGTTCCGGCATCATTTTAACGATCACAGTTAAGGAACCGAGGCGAGAGATCGTATTTATTCGTCGCCCTTGGCATTTTGCCTGCCAAGAGCCTAAGTGGAGGTGCCGGGAATCGAACCCGGGTCCTTCGGTATCAATACAGGGCTTCTACGGGCGTAGTGTGTTTAACGCTTTCTCAGTCCCGAATCTCTTACACACGAGTATTCGACGGACTCATTCACGGAACTGTTCTCTGATGCCGTCCGTAACGCCAACATCATGAAAAGCCTTCTTGCGACGTTAGGCCCCGAATCGAAGGCTCACTCGGGCTAACGGACTAGGGAGCTCGCTTAGGCAGCGAGAGCGAAGTCAGCGACAGTGTTTTTGGCGCTTATTTTTTTGCACAGGTTTTTGGTTAACGAGATCATCCTGGCTTCCTCGGCCCGCTTCCCCTGACTCAACATCCAAAGTCGAGACCGTTCACCCCCATGGTTGGAGATTGAAGCGTTACTGCAGCACTATGAAGTTTTTGGGTGGATGGTATTTCTGCGAAATTACTTCCGCCTGCTAATTGTAGAAGATATCTGCTAAATCGCGTAACTAATTAAATGGGAGATGGGGCCTTTGTACGTATATCTGCTGTGAATTTGTGCAGAATTAACGATCACCCGATTTGCCCGATCGGCGGCGGGAAACCTCGCGTTCAACTTCCCGGCCCATTTCGCGCTCAAGCAGGGCGGCACGCTTATCGTGCGACTTCTTGCCACGGGCAACGGCCAATTCAATCTTGGCTTTGCCGTCTTTAAAATAGAGCGTAAGCGGCACCAGCGTCAGACCGCCTTCTTTCATCTTTGCAGTAAGGCGATCAAGTTCGGTGCGATGAACTAAGAGTTTGCGGTCGCGCCGGGGCGGGTGATTAGTCCAGGTCGCCTCGGTGTACTCAGGAATATGCACCCCGCTGAGCCAGAGTTCGCCATCTTGAACCATGGCAAAACCATCGATGAGAGATGCCCGACCAAGACGCAGGGACTTAACTTCGGTTCCAGTCAGAACAAGGCCGCACTCATAGACATCTTCTATTGAATAATCGTGGCGCGCCTTTTTATTCTGCGCAATAAGTTTACGTCCGACCTCTTTAACCATAGTGATCCACGAAGCATCAAACTTTAAGGTAGCGACGAAGCGTCAGAACTGAAGCAACAATGGAGACGATCAGCCCGGTGGCAAGGAGGTAGCCCGATGCAACCCAGACTTCGCCCCATCCAAAGAACTTAGTGAAGCTTAGTAGCGGGGCAACGCGGGTTTGTATGACTTGCTTCAACGCGGCGAGCAACCCTGTTGCAATTGCCCACCCGATGATTGCGGAGAAGATTCCTTCCATCAAAAACGGAAGTTGAATAGAAAGCGATGTAGCACCAACAAGTTTCATCACGCCTGTCTCGCGGCGGCGATTGAACGCAGCAATGCGGAGAGTATTGCTAATGAGTAGCGCCGCAGTTAGCACAGAGGCAAGACCTACGAGCAATGCCCCGTTACGCAGAACGCCGAGCAGTCTGAAGAACTTCTCCAGAATCGCTCGTTGGTCTTGCACAACATCAACACCCGGGCGCCCAGAGAATGCGCTGACGACTACTTGGTATTGAGTTGGGTCTTTTAACTTAACGCGGAATGACTCGGGCAATTGATCAACGGTGACATTCTGCGCGATCGCAGAATCCTTGAATCGCTCCTGAAAACGTTGAAAAGACTCGGTTTGCGACTCGTAATAGACATTTTGCACCACAGGCAATGCTTGGAGATCTTGTTGAATTTGCAGCCGTTGCGCCGGAGTGACAACTCCCCCAGAACATGACGGAGATTCCGAGAGTGTTCCGCAGAGATAGACGGAGACTTCGATCTTGTTATACCAATAATCCTTCATTGCGTTTACTTGCGAATTGGATAACAGGCCGATACCGAGGAGCGAGAGAGAAATCGCAACTGTAATAACCACGGCAAAAGTCATCGTAAGATTGCGGCGCAATCCAATTCGGACTTCGCTGAGTAAAAACCGTGCGCGCATTGGTCTTCTCCCCTAACCGGTATATCCGTAGACGCCGCGAACTTGATCGCGAATGACATGTCCGGCATCGAGTTCAATAACTCGCTTTCGCATCTGGTCGACAATGCCCGAATCGTGGGTGGCCATGACGACAGTTGTGCCTTCGCGGTTGATCCGGTCCAGTAATTTCATAATGCCCACACTGGTGGCAGGGTCCAAGTTCCCGGTCGGCTCATCGGCGATCAGAATGGCCGGACGGCTGACGTAGGCTCGAGCGATGGCGACCCGCTGCTGCTCGCCACCTGAGATCTCACTTGGACGCCGCTCTCCCTTGTCCTCAAGGCCGACAAGTTCAAGCACCTCGGGAACTTCGCGAGCGATCTCTTTTTTGGAGAAGCCAAGAACGTGGAGGGTGAAGGCTACGTTCTCAAAGATTGTCTTATTCGGGAGGAGGCGAAAATCCTGAAAAACGGTTCCGACCTGGCGACGAAGTTCGGGAACTTTGTGGGTCGCCAGGGTATTGAGGTTCTTGCCCGCGACATGGATCGTCCCAGTGCTAGGTCGGTCCTCACGTAGGACCAGGCGCAGGAAGGTCGACTTGCCCGAACCGGAGAGTCCGACAAGGAAGACAAACTCGCCCTTGACCACTTCGAGATTGACGCTATCGAGAGCAGCCTTCTCTTGGCCAGGGTAGAGCTTGCTTACATTTTCAAAACGAATCACAGAGACTCCAAATGGGTGGACATGGATCTATCCCCCTAGTTTAGGCAAAGCCCATGGTTCAACCGTCGAAAAGCCGCATTTTTCGCCCAGAATCTCAAGGGATCAACCACATTCCGACAGGGCTCTCTACCCCGCTTAGAGACATATTGAGGGATATTACGAGAACACAGGCATATTGAGGGTTATCGCTACCCGAGCGGTGAAAAGTGCCCAACTAGCAGGTCGTTATCGGCGCGGTGAAAAGTGCCCAACTAGCAGGTCGTTATCGGCGCGGTGAAAAGTGCCCAACTAGCAGGTCGTTATCGGCGCGGTGAAAAGTGCCCAACTAGCAGGTCGTTATCGGCGCGGTGAAAAGTGCCCA
>JBBRSY010000106.1:0-4151 GCA_038244965.1 Candidatus Nanopelagicales bacterium
ACCAAGTATTGTGACGGGAAACCCCATCCCCCGAAAAGTTCTGGAAACTTTGACTAAAGAAGCATTCAATTCTTTACGGATCCCAATCGAACTAGGAAAAGCGCGAGCTGATTACGCCGAGGGCAAGACAACTCAAATCCCCATGTCAATAGTTGTTTCAACCGGAAAGAAACGAGTTAGTAGAAAATTAAGATTGGGTAATCGAGAAGTGATCTATGAGAACAATCTCCGCAGAGCAGGCTAAATTAATAACCGCGGCCGTCAATGAAGGGATTACTGCATTCCCCGCGGGAGCTCTTGAAAAGGATTTTCACTTAACTGAAATATTAAGAATCTTATCCTCCGTTTCAAATACAGATTTTACTCTGACCTGATTCGGCCTGGGAATCTTGGAGACTCCATACCTTGGATGTGAGGATGGACCATGACAGGAAACCAATCAACGAAGCGATACCCCGCTGAGCTAAAGGAACGGGCCGTGAAGATGGTGCTCGACCTACAGCGACAAGATCCGGGCGACCATGGCGTTTTCAATCGAGTCTCGCGCCAACTCGGCATCGGCAGTGAGTCACTGCGCATCTGGGTCAAGCGCGCCGAGATTGATGCTGGCGCTCGAGGCGGTCTCACCAGCGCCCAAGAGAGCGAGCTGAAGGAACTGCGAAAAGAAGTGCGTGAACTGCGCCGAGCCAATGCGATCTTGCAGTCAGCATCGGCTTTCTTCGGGGCGGAGCTCGACCGTCGATCAGCGAAGTAATCACCTACGTCCAAGCCCACCGAGAAAAAACAACTGGTGGGCTTGGCTGGGGAATCGAGCCGATTCTGGAACAGCTCCAGGTTGCCCCCTCCACCTACTACGAGGCGAAGTCGCGGCCACCATCGCAGCGCGAAGAACGCGACAATGAACTAGGGCCGCAACTGGTGGCGCTATTCAAGAAGAACTACTCCGTTTACGGACGACGCAAACTCACCCGAGCTGCACAAAAGAAGGGGTTCGACATCGGGCGTGATCAGGTGGCTCGTCTTATGAAGCGAGAAGGTATTCGTGGCGCCAGCAGGGCAAAGAAGCACTTCACCACCCACGCTGATCCGATGGCCGTGCGCGCCCCGGACCTGGTGAACCGCAACTTCACCGCGACGCGTCCCGATCAACTCTGGGTGGCTGACTTCACCTACTGCTCGACGTGGTCGGGCGTTGTCTATGTCGCCTTCATCACCGATGTCTTCTCACGACGGATTATCGGATGGAAGGCGTCGCGGTCAATGACGGCGCAGCTTGTCACTGACGCACTCAACATGGCGGCCTGGACCCGGCGCCACTCGAAACTGGAGAATCTCATCTGTCATAGCGACGCCGGATCTCAATATACGTCGGTGACCTACACCGATCGACTCAGTGACTTTGGCGCGGCACCATCGATTGGCACGGTCGGTGACAGTTACGACAACGCCATGGCCGAGTCGATGTTCTCCATCTTCAAGACTGAACTCTTTCGCAACCCCGCGGTCTTAAAGGACCACGGCGGTTACTGGAAAGGTCTCGGCGACCTCGAGATCGCCACCTGCGCGTGGGTCTCGTGGTTCAACGAGGAGCGCATCCACGGCGAACTCAACGACCTAACGCCGGCCGAGGTCGAAGCCGACTACATTGTCCAATCTCAGGCCACTGCGGCGTGAGAAAACCAATCAAATGAGTCTCCAGGAAACCCAGTCCGAATCAGACCTTTGGCGGAGGCACGAGTCTAATTAAAGCCTATGCCACAATGAGTCGGATGTCAGAAGATATAGACATAAAAGTTTCCTGTCCTTTGGAAGTAAGTCAAAGCGAATTAAAGCAAAAGCTAAAAGCGCTTAAGGTTTCGATTAGAGCCGACTTATTGAAATCTGGATTTGAGATTGTAGATTCAAAAACACGTAATGAATATAAATTTTTCGATTTCGAAGTTAAGTATCTAGAAAAATTTCCGCCAGAGGTGAGTCTGCGAGCAGAGATCAAAATAGAATTTACTTTTGCAAAGCTTCATGTTCAGGCTTTAGTAAAACCGATTTCAACGCTTATTTACCGTGACCTGAATATGCCTCAGGCTCCTCTAAATTTTTCCTGCGTTGCAATCGAACAAACAACTGCAGAGAAAATACTGTCATTTCTTCGTCGCTGGGATCCAACCTCTAGCAGCAACGACGGTCGGCTGGTAAGGCACATTCACGATGTCGCAATTCTGTTGGAAGGCCACATCGACGATAATGGACTGCAAATATCATTTCAAAAGGCGGTTGAGGAAGACAGGACAAGATATGCGAACCAGGAACCAGAATTTGCAAAATCTCCAAAAAGAATACTTAGGCAGGCGCTACTTCAACTTCCTGCGGATGAATTCCTGAACCAAGCCTATGAACTCTTTGTACTTGAATTGGTAGGAGGACCGGCAAAAAGCTGCGAAGGGGCTTTGACTATCTTTACTAAAATCGCAGATAATCTCATTTCTGGACTCGAGTAATCTAAAAGTAAAACAGTGCCCTCGGTGGGGGTCGAACCCACACTTGGAGGATTTTAAGTCCTCTGCCTCTGCCATTGGGCTACGAGGGCGCTAGTAATTTAGCCAGTCTACTTAACGCGTTGGAAAAGGAAACACAGCTTCGATTGTCGGGTCGGCTGTAGACCATAAAATTTTGAACGGTGGGTAGCCTGGTATTGGAAGTCTGAACCGGATTCCTTGATCAATTGTAATGGCCGTTGAATTCGCTTGGGCTTCACCTGGTTTGCGAAATATTAAATCGCAATTCACAAGTACCGCGTTATAAAGACCCATATCTGGTCCTGCTTCCAACTCATTTAGTTGGCTGTCCGCCACTTCCGAGTAGACGCCCTGCTGAGCATCTTTCACTCTGTGCGATATTTACGGGCTCGAATAACTCTCTTTGAATTAGCAGCCCGGGTTAAGAGCGCACGAAGTTCTGGGTTGGTGTCGTATTCCGACTGAGCCTGGGTTACTACCAGGGCTGGCTGTAACAAGAGACTTCCGTCTTCGTTCTCCTGCATTAAAAATCTTTGATTGCTGTGTCCTGGAAGCACGAGGCGGCTTCTGTCATCTGTCTCAACTAATATGGCCATTGCTGGCAGTCCTTTCGTCGTTGAGCTCAGAGTATCCCAAATTCCCACTGTGGGCAATTGGGCAAACTGACAAGCGCTTCAAAACTTCCAGATGCAATTGTCGCCAGTTATCAAAATGGCGAATACAACTTCTCGTTGGCTAATTTTGTAAAAGTTGTTGATTCACGAGTCAGTAATTAGTTCAACCACCTACTTACTATGGAATAGCGAGGGCACATCTACCCGCTTTCGCAAGGACCAAATCCAACATCTCTCGCGTCAATTTCCCCGTTGAAGTGTCCAGTTTGTCGGGGTTAGGTGGCATCATTTCGCCATGGCTGGTATCAACAAACAAGAGATCTTCGTCGGTTCGACCCGAAGTGTGGGCAACGCTTGGGTGGACGCGGCCACAGTGCGTGGCGAAGGCGGTCCGACGCGACCGCAACTTGTGCTACCACTAATCATCCAATTAGCTCCCAGACCCAATGACTCCATAATTGCTATCTACTCGCTCAGTGCACGACTCTCAACAGCCGAGAATGAACAGCCCTATCAAGACGTCTGCCAACCCAGTTCCGAGTCGCTCCTTCCAAATAACCTTATTCACTCGCGATCGGACAACTCGCGAGAACAACAGACTAATCTGCGGTTCTATCTCACGCCCGCCGAAGTGGCAGACATCGAACGGCGTCGCCACGCAAGCAATAACAGCGTATTCACTCTCTACCTAAATCTAGATGCCACGATCGCACGCACCACGTATTTCAACGAATTTGGTTCGAATAACGAACCAGGATCGAGTCCCTTTGACCCGCACTTCGGCGTACACCTGCAATTACTCCCCTTCTGGCAATCTCAGATCCACCCAATAGCGGTTCACATAGAACAATCCACCTGGGTGCGAAGTGTGCTACCCGGACTTGGGCACGACCTCAACCGACACATAGAGGTGACATTTCCGCCGCCTCTCCCTAACCATTCAAGTGCAGCATCCCAGTTCGACAAGGCAAAGCGTGCGTTCGACGGGCAGCAGTATGGCGACTGTATACAGGCATGCCGAGGC
>JBBRSY010000107.1:0-4102 GCA_038244965.1 Candidatus Nanopelagicales bacterium
GTGCCATCTGGATCAAAGGATCCAGCGATGCGCGGAGTACCGGCGGAAGCATTCGATCAACTCATACGAAACACGTATAAAGTTCTTTTGACACGAGGATTGTCTGGCACGATCGTCTATTCGGTAGATCCTGAGACTCAAGGACATCTGAAAAAGATGACAAAAGATTCTTCACATTAGCAGAGAGATGAGAAGGGAAGTTGTGGGCTTGGCAATGTTAAGTCTTCGTGCCAAGAAAAGATGATCCCACCTCCTCGAATCACTATTCGGTCAAGGCGAACCTCTCAAGCTCGAGGTCAGGGGCAGTTCCGTAATTGATGGCGAAGCGACAGTTAAGACGTTCTCCCAAAAAGGTGGTCATATCTGGTTGCTGCCAGCAAATGACACATTTGCACCGATCAATGGCGATGACTGCGAGATTCTTGGCAAGGTCACTGCTGTACTTAGGAGCGTTCGGTAAGTACCGCCTTTACCAACATACTGTAGTATGTTTTTTATCGTCTAAAAAACAGGTTGTAGTATGTTTTTAAGGAGGAGTCATGAAACGGACAGCCAGGAAGCGCGACCGTCGGATTCTCGATGATCGCTTCAAGAAAATTCAGGCCATCACCTCCTTCGGAGCCCCCTCCAATGGGTGGATCAGATCCATTAGGGAAGCAATCGGCATGAGCGCCGCCGATTTGGGGAATCGACTGGGGATTGCGCCACAATCCGTCTTGACCCTTGAAAAATCAGAACTGAATGGCCGCGCTCAAATGGATTCCCTGAAAAAGGCAGCAGAAGCATTGGACTGCACATTCGTCTACGCCTTGATTCCTAACTCAAGCTTGGAGGATTTTGTCCAACGGCAATTGAGAAAAGTAGCCACCGAGAAAATGAAGAAGGTTTCGCATTCAATGAAACTGGAAGATCAAGAAATCGCATTCAATCAATCTCTTTATGCAGAATTTTTGAAGGAGTTCGAAGATTCTCCATTGATTTGGCGAAACGAATCGAAAATAACCTGAGATGGCCACTGAGGATATTTTCGACGGACCACCCGGGTCGACTCCTTTAGAGGAAGAAGAGAAAGAGCAACTTATTCCTAGGACGATAACCACCCGTAGTCAACTGAACGAAGAAGAGCAATTAAACATCTTGGCTGGAACGCTATGGCTAAACGGTTCGCGGATGAAGGGTAAGGATCTCCTCACGACAAAACGTATCCAAATGGTTCATCGGAGGATGTTTGATCGAGTCTGGAAGTGGGCGGGAAAGTTCAGGTAGACCAATAAAAATATCGGTCTGCCGTGGTCGCAAATCCCTGTGAGTCTGGATTCGCTTTTCAATGACACACTTTTCCAAATTGAGGACTTCGGTTCCCTTCGTTGGAGCAACGATGAGATAGCAATCAGGTTTCACCACCGGTTGGTAACAATTCATCCGTTCGTGAATGGGAACGGCCGTCATGCACGACTTGTCACCGACAAATTGATCACAATCTTGGGTGAGGAAGAATTCACATGGGGACAGTCATCGCTAGATCGCGATGGCGATGCTCGGCATCGGTATATCGAAGCACTTAGGGCGGCAGATAGGCACGAATATTCCTTACTCCTGGCCTTCGCCCGATCCTAAGTGCTCCGGTTACATTAAATCCGCGATGCGCCCTGTTCCTACATGCGGCGCCGGGCAAAGAGAAGCACCGCACCGAACAGTGCGGTCAACCCGCCTGCAAGCATCATGATGGTGACGATGCGCGCCAAGCCCACTGGCTTGAGAGTGTTGTAGTTGCCCAGGTTCTTATCGAACACGGTCACAAGTGCGTTGAAGCGCTCCATCGATGCCGGCATCGTCTGCAGGGCCGCTGCGGTTGCAGGGAAGTTGGCACCTAAGAACGCCTGCAATTGTGCGGGCGACATTTTCAATTGCGTCGCCAGGGCGGGAAGCATCTTGGTCTGCATTTCAGCACCCATGGCGCCGATTGTGGCGAGTGAGGCTTTCGAATTATCAACTAGGGCCTGCGTATAGACGGGCTTGAGATTCGCGTTGAGTTTGTCAGCATCGCCTGCTTTACCAGGCAGCGATAGGAACATTGACAGAGCCACCATTAATAGACCGAGCGCCAAAGCTGCAGCGCCACCAGCCTTTGGAGAGCGCAACATTAACAATCCAAAAAGAAAAATCAGAATGCCCGCACCAAATAGACCCCATGGGACAGTGGTGGCCGGAAGACTTTTCGTGGGAATAGCGTCAGCTGAAGCGAAGAGTGGGCGTTGCTGATCAAGGATGTTGATCAGACCGCTAAAAGCGGGAACCACTTGGGGAAGGGCACCCATACCTGCTGCTACGGCCGGGAAATTCGTGGAAACAAATCCATTGAACTGTGCTGGCGTCATCTTTAATTGTTGACTTAGGGCGGGGGCGAGTTTGGAAGTGAACTCGCTCTGCACTGCAGAAAGGCCGGCAATGTCGGCGCGCGCAGTATCAAGGGATGCTTGGGTCAAGGCCGGGCGAAAGTCGGTGATCATATTCTCAAAGGCGGGACCAACGGAGAAGAGGTTGGTAATCAGCGTTGTCGCAATCAGGCCAGCGCCAACCAACATGACTAGACCGGCAATTAATTTGCTGAAGGAGTTGGCCTGTGAATGAGAGGTAGCGATCGAATTTCCTGCCTTGGAATTTGTAGAACTCATATTCATCCTGGTTTCTCTAGATGATCAACAGTTTTGAATTACCGGAGCTCCCCTGAAATCCCTGCCAGTATTCAATGCTCGTAATCTACGCTCGCGCGAACTTATTTCGATAGAACTCTGTTCCGTATTCGTGGGTGTTTATCGCCACAGTAAAAAGGTGGTGAGAGGAGAGGTCAAGTTGTGGGCTTGGCAGTTGATAAATCGTCGTGCCAAGAAAGGATCCTCTCCCCTCACTAAATTCAATGTACTCCTTGAACCCTCCCAGTACACGGGAATATTGGTGATTTTTTAGACAATCGTTACGCTTGCGAAATGGCTACTCAGCATCCCTTCGCCCTGCTCGATGTTGAGCGCGATCTCGCTCAGGAACAGCGTGAGATTCAAAGCGTTACGCGTCAGTATGTGCGAGACCGAATCAAGCCAAACATTGGTACATGGTTTGAGACCGGTGAAATTCCGCTTCGCGATCTCGCTAGGGAACTCGGTGAGATCGGGTTACTAGGCATGCACCTGGAGGGATACGGGTGCGCTGGCACCGACGCCACTTCCTACGGCCTTGCCTGCTTAGAACTCGAAGCGGGCGATTCTGGAATCCGCTCTTTAGTTTCGGTACAAGGTTCGTTGGCGATGTTTGCGATACATGCCTATGGCAGTGAAGAGCAGAAGCTCGAATGGTTGCCGAAGATGGCGGCCGGAAAGGCCATTGGGTGCTTTGGATTAACGGAAGCTGATTTCGGATCCAATCCATCTGGCATGCTCACGACCGCAAAGAAAGAAGGCGGTGATTGGGTAATCAACGGAAGCAAAATGTGGATCACAAATGGTTCCGTCGCCGATGTTGCCATCATCTGGACGCAATCAGAGGAAGGAGTCCGTGGCTTCGTAGTCCCAACGAACACCACAGGATTTAGCGCGAACAATGTCAAACATAAACTTTCATTGCGTGCATCAGTGACCTCTGAATTGGTCTTCACCGATATGCGAGTACCAGACAGTGCCCGTCTGCCAAAAGCCACTAGCTTGCGCGCGCCCTTGATGTGCCTGGCTGAAGCCCGATTCGGCATTATCTTTGGCGCGGTTGGCGCGGCGCGTGATTCGTTCGAAGTAGCCCTGGAGTACGCATCTACTCGGGAACAATTTGATGGACCAATCTCTCGCCACCAATTGACGCAGGAGAAGTTGGCGCGGATGGCTACAAACCTGAACACATCCATGCTGCTTGCTCTTCACATTGGAAAACTTAAAGATGATCACAAGGTTGAGCCAGCTCAGATCAGCATGGGCAAGTTCAATAACGTGAACACGGCGCTGGAAATTGCGCGTGAAGCGCGATCGATCCTGGGTGCCGCTGGAATCACGACTGAGTATTCGATCTTCCGTCATATGAACAACCTTGAATCAGTACTTACCTATGACGGAACTCATGA
>JBBRSY010000108.1:0-3998 GCA_038244965.1 Candidatus Nanopelagicales bacterium
CTGCCGTGATACGTCTAGCTATGTGTTTTTCACTATCATCCAAGGTAGAGCTACGGCTTGCTAGTTGCCCAAGTGCCGCAACATGTCCCAAGTAATCCCTGAATTTAGCCTCTTCTTTGCGGCAGGTGGCATCTATATCTTCGGCGGCGTACGACCTGACCTTGTTTCGCCATTCTTGGTCGCCGAATGATATTTTTCGAGAACCGATCTGAATACCCTGTGCAACAATAAGAAAGGACACCCAACCTATAACGGCGGCGATCCATAGAATCGGACCTTTCACAAATTCCCCTAGTGCTGCCATCGTCAAACCGACTGATATTGCAAATCTCCATCCTCTGCTGCTTAGTCCATTTTGATACCTTTGTTCGTATGCTGTTGTTGTCGAGTTGACCTTCTCCTCTCTAGTTGCCCATATCTTTGCAAATTCCTTGTCGATGCGTTCCTTTACGCGCTTGAAGAGTTCTTCGACTGATAATGGCGGAGTCTCTCGATGTGCCTTAGGCTCGGCTGGGGGCGGACGATGGGGTTCCGCAGTTTTCGTCCGTGGTGCTTCCCTAACAGACTCGGTCTTTGGTTTGGCCGATGCCCAGGCCTTGATCCAATGGAAGTCATGAGCTTGGCGTATTACGGGATCATAAAGTACTTCATATGCAAGGTTCACCCGCACTTGACCCTCATGGGTTCCCCCCGAATCGGGATGGCTCTTGAGGGACATACGGCGGTAGGCAGTACGAATTTCGTCAGGGCCAGCGGTAGAGGATATTCCTAGGACGCTGTAGCAATTGAACTGCCGCCACGCTTCAGTTGCCATAGATGGATCGACAATGGGCTGAGGTGGATGGTTGAGGTTTGAAGGTCACTACGTGAGCGTTAGCAGCCGCAGCTCGGACTCAATTGTCCGTCACAGCAGACTGCTCGTCCCTTCTCGCACCCACACACGCCGCCATGATGGGAACAACACCCGCGCCGCTCAACCGACAGGGAGCTGTGCTCAACTGAGACCAAGCCAGGGCAATCGGTAAAGGCACGGCCCCCAAGGAACACAACTACAAGCATTCCAACGCGAGAGAGCATCATCTGCCCTCCTTGCAGAAGAGGCTACTTCTGTTTCGCCACAATCTGATCCTTGATCTTGTCGTAGGTCGCTTGCGGAATAATCTTTTGCTGCACAGCTCATCCTTTGGTGAGACTGATTCAGACGAGCGGTTCTCCTTCAATTCCCCCCACAGGTTCCTCACGTCTCCTGCTACTTGCCTGATTGATGCGTGATTTCGATCTCTCTAAGCCGTTGGGTATAGGGACCACACAGGTCTTTTGCCTTGGGAGGCTCGTCCTGATACTTCTCTAGGCAGAGGCGATAATCATGGAGCAAGGCGGCCTGTTCTTCTTTGAGGTCCGCCGTGGTTTTCTTGACACGAAACTCTTCGTAGTACTGGCAACCCACTGTCCCCGCGAGCAGCACACACACCACGAACCACGGTAAAAGCCTGGATAGTGAATACATCGCGCCTATCCCTTTCGTGTTGGTAGCAGCCTTACCAAGTCGAACACTTCCACAATCGCGGCAATATACCAATTGTTGGAGAAGGTCGCTTCTTCGATGGACCTGGAGTCGGGTTCGGGGCGATTATCATTCATGCAGGATATGTCCTTCATCCCAACCATTCGGTTGCCAGGCTCACTTCTGCTTCGCCACGACCTGATCTTTAATCTTGTCATAGGTCGCTTGCGGAACGATCTTCTTCTGCACCAGCTCGTCCTTCCGCTTGTAGGGACGGCCTTTGATGATCTTTGCGGAAAAGGCATCGCCAACACCGGGCAATGCTTTAAGTTGATCGGCTGTAGCCGTGTTGAGGTCAATGAGGTCGGACTCCGCAGCGTAGACTAACGAGGATTCGGTCATGTCGAAGGAAAATAATGGGAGAGCAAGAAGGAGAACGCTACCCAGTCCTACACAAAGTGCCCACCTAATCTTTGGCAACATATTGAACCTCCTTGTTAGTTCGTCGTGTTTCTCGGCTTCTCATCCATCTCAATGATCTGGCCCAACCGTTCGGGCAAGTCCAAGCCTTATCTGGGTCCGAGGTCAATCTATTTAACGGTTGAACTGAACACGTCTTGTCCCCAGCCAATCAGCTTACCGTTCTCAAAGATAAGTGGCGTGAGTTCATCATCAGTTATCGTACCGCCCTGCTGTTTGACATCAGTCCAGTAGTAGAGAATTTCGTTTGTCCTACCTTCATTCTGGACTCCAGTGGCCCGGTATGGATTGTTTACGACTTCACTGCTCATGCAGATACCGAACCGATTTTCTCTTAGGCACCTAGACTTTCCCTCCGTTCCCATGAGTTTGGTTGCTTCGTCCCTAGTAATACCTGGGTGAAGTGATGATGATGGGCGCGGTTGGCGCTCCTAAGGTCTTGAGGCGTATAAAGCCATTGAGCGCAGCCCATGAGAAAGAAGGGCGCTGCTATGGTAAACGCCAACTTTACTGTTCTAACCATTTTCCGCCTCCATCGTTTGCATCAACGATTCTGGTCGATCCAGTGCTTTGCCTTTCTGAGGGCAAGGCTATCGGCCTCTTTACAGCTTTTGCAGACTTCAGTTGATTCACCCAACACTGTTTTTTAAACAGTTCCTGGGTTCCAACTGATTTCCATACGAGGGCCAGAGGCACCCAGCGGGGAGCAGACTTTAATATTGTGATCGCTGTACGGAACCCATTCAATCATCATGGCTTTCTGATCTACCACATATTGGAAATGGTCGCTTCATCGAGGGCAACGCTTTCGTGCTTGGGGGCGGTCGTCAGCCAAGGGACCGTTTCCGCAGATAAAATCGCTTGTGGCACCCCCTGCAATGCCATGGAAACACGCCTAACAGTCGACGGAGAAAGTCCCGCCAGCCATGACGGACCGACCGGTGGCAGTCCGCTGAAGAACAATAGGGGCAACTCATTCCAGTACTGCGCGATGCCTCGTAAGGTACCATCCCTAACCTCGCCACTCCCAAGGCGCGATGCATGATCGTTAGCGCTAGTCCCTTCTTAGCTTCCCATGTCCCGGTTTCTAGTTTCTCTAACTCGTCATACGCTGCCCCCTGGTAGTGTCCTAATTTGAAGTTTGATGATTGGGAAAGGAAAAGCCAATTCCTCCGCCAGGATACCAATGGTCTTTCGGCTCCTCGCGAAAGAACAAAAACTGCCTTCCATTCTCACGCGAGAACCGCGCCAGCTTGTCAGTGACATGGGCATTATCGCCCAATATGATCGCTCCTGAGGTTAAGTGCGCGCGCACTGTTTGATATTCGCGGTACTCGTATTCGGCGGAATGGTCGCTATCGTTTATGAACAGGTCGATGTTTTTGGATAGTTTCTCAAGGGAAGCGATTGAATCGCCATACAGGATTTTTCCGACTTCCGCGTATTTTCCGGTCAAGAGCCAGCCAGCCTGGGGATTGATGTCGGTACCGTAATACCGCCCTGGTTTCCCTTCAGCAGCATTTTGTAACAGGGCCGCGCAGAGGACCAACGCGGCATGGCCGCGTTCGACGCCGGTTTCCACGATCACCCGCGGTTTTATCGTTCTCGCGATAGCGTACCATCCTAAGCGACGGCCAAACGGCGATCCCGAATTGGGACGTGGATGGAGCGTTGCTTTGGCTGCGAGAGTGTGAATATCCTGGTTGGTGATGCCTTCCTCGATATAGGCGGCAATTTCCTTTGGTGGGCGTTTGGTGATACAGGCGATAGTTTCCGCTAAATATAAAAGGTTCCTGTCGGTCAGGTTATAGGTGAAGTTATGCGTTTCGCCCGTAGCGAGCACTATCGGGAACCTGACGTTTGAAATAGTGGTTGTAAAACTGACGCGAATCGCGCACGGCCGACATGCGGCGCAACATGGGGTTTGGAATTATATTTTCGGCCAAAAGCTGAATGCCTGTCCCTTTAGGCGCACTGCGCACGGCCGACATGCGACGCCAAACAGGGTTTGGAA
>JBBRSY010000109.1:0-3789 GCA_038244965.1 Candidatus Nanopelagicales bacterium
AGCTAAGGCTCTTACAGAGGGTGCAGCCGGTTACGGAGCCTCAGACTACTAAACTTAGTTACTATCGCATTGCTGATAACTTTCTCGCATTTTGGTTAACAGTTATGGAGAAACATCGCCCCGCAATCGATCAGGGATTAGGAAAATCAGTACTTAATGTTGTTGTTCAGGAGTTTGATGACTTTATGGGCAAGCGTTGGGAAGACGCGTTACGTAATCACATAGTTGGGATGGTTCGCCGAGGGGAAATCGCCGAAAATGTAGTGGCTGTCGGCGAATACTGGAATCGGCAAGTTGGCCCGCGGCAGGATCCTTGCCAACTTGATGTTGTTGCCATCGCGGGGCGCTCAAAAAAAGTGGCGCTAATTGGGGAAGCCAAGTGGGCCAAAAAGTACGATGGTGGGCGAATGCTCAAGGGCATTACAACCAAGGCGAGCATGGCAAAACTCAATCTTATCGAAAAACCTACTTGGGTCCTTTGCGCTCGAGACGAGGTCACAAACCTGCCAGAGGATTGCTTGTCGATAACCGCTCACAATATTTTTGCGTAACAGAAAAGGGGATACCCTCTGAATTAAGCGCCCGGTTCCAACGCATAACGAGCATGGCCTTGCGGTGTAAAAGGGTTTGGTTTTTATTCGTATCTCAAAGCCTCCACTGGATCGAGGTTGGCTGCCCGTCGCGCTGGCAAAAATCCCGATAAGAAGCCGATTGCAGATGTACCGGCGATCACGGTGAGCATCAACCATGGGGGGACTGTGAATGTTGCGCCCGTGAGAGAGCCGGACTTTGCCATTTTGGTAATGACTGGTTTAGCTACGAGCACGAATATTGAGCCGAGACTCACGCCAATAAGTCCGCCAAAAAAACCGATGGCAGTGGCTTCGATGGTAAAGATTCTTCTGATCGTTCTGCGTCTGGCGCCGAGCGCGCGCATCACTCCGATCTCACGAGTTCGTTGTAGTACGGACATGATCATCGTGTTCATGACACCAAGTGAGGCGATCAGCAGAGCGATTAATCCAAGGCCACCTAGAACTAAGCCGATGATATTTGCTTGGGCCTTCTGATCATTCAGGGCCTTCAACCCGGTGGTCGTTCCAACGCCAAATTTGCTGATCGCTGACGCCACCTCTGCCACATTCGAGATGTCGTCGGCTTGCGCCATGAAGCTATCGAATCCACCGGAGTTAGTAATGAACGCTGTGGCTGTTGGCCGATTCCAACCTCCTTCCACGACTCCCGGACCGGACGGCATCTGATTGCCACCATCTCCACCGCCATTGCCGTTTCCGGGTGGACAGGGAGTTCCGGGCTTACAGTTCTGTTGCTGCTGAAATGAATAGTTCACTCTCATTGGTTGTGCTTGGTTATATATTGCGAGAAATGAATTCAGCGGCAGCATCAAAAGTGGCTGATCGTTACCGTCAGAATTATCGAGAACTCCCACAATCGTTGCAGGAATATTAGTGGCGGGCATTCCAGAAGTCGGACCACCGAAGCAATTCTGTTGGTTCTGCTTGCACCGAATCATCGGTGGAAGTTGGGTGGGCAGGCTAACTCCCGCACCTGTGTAGCCCTGATTGGTGTGCAAGTTGATTTTTGTGCCAATGATCGTGTCGTATTTTCCTGCGAATCCCATCACGTCGGCGTAGCTTTTGGAGATCAAAATTTGATCACCGGTGTCTGCTGCGATTAAATCCCGACCAGCCAGCAAGAGTGGATGGATAGCACCGGTTGGTTGGTATCCAACTACCGCCTGAACAACCCAATCTTTGCCGTTGTAATTGACATTGGAAATCGCTGGCATACGGCTTCTAAACATTCCAGCAACTGCGGTGACATGTGGGAGAGCTGCGATTTTGGCTTCTAAAGCGGGGGTCAGCGGTGTGGTTGTAGCAGAGCCCGCGTTGTTCGATTTCAATCCGTTGCTATAGCCACCCGAGGCTCCCGTAGGGTCATATCTCATATCGGTGGACTGTGAAACTTGAATCTGCCTAATCTGTCCAGTCTTCACAAACGAAGCAACTGTTAGATTCTTAACGCTCGTGACAAAGGTGAGCATGACTGTGATACCGGTGGCTCCAATCACGATGGCAAAGATTGTCAGGAGTGAGCGAACACGCGAGCGGCGAAGGCTGCGCAGTGAGAGCGAGAGATAATCAGGAAATCGCATCAGAATGCCACCGCCTCATGCACTAGGCCATCACGCACTTCAATCATGCGATTTGCGTGTTTGGCGACATCGTGATCGTGTGTGATGACAAGCAGTGTTATGCCATCGCGGTTGAGATCGAGGAGCATCTGCATTACTTCGGCGCCTTTAGCGCTATCTAGATTCCCGGTAGGTTCGTCCGCCAGAATCAAGCTGGGCTTATTTGCGAGGGCGCGGGCAATTGCTACTCGTTGTCTCTGACCACCCGACAACTGATTAGGTAGATGTCCCATTCGGTCACTCATGCCGACGCGGTCTAGGCATTCACGAGCCCGCGCCTTTCGCTCCTTCGGTGAGATCCCTGCAAAAATCAGTGGGAGCATCACATTTTCAAGCGCCGTGCTGTCACCTTTGAGATTGAATGATTGGAAGACGAATCCGATTGTTTTGTTTCGAAACCCACTGAGCTCGGCATCTTTTAAATGGGAGAGGTCCTGTCCGTTGACAGTAACAGTCCCCGATGTTGGCTTATCCAATCCTCCGATGATATTTGCCAGAGTTGATTTGCCGGAGCCCGAAGGACCGGTGATGGCTACAAAGTCACCGTTAGCGATGTTCAAATCGACATTATTGAGAGCGTTTAATGCTTCACTGCCGAGTGTGTAAGTTCGCGTGACGCGCGAAAGCTGAATACCGTCCATCCGTGCCCTCTCGGTAGGCAAATGCGTTCTGGTTTACCGGGGAAGGTTGGGAAAAGGTAGCACCGATTTCCCAACTAGCGAAGGTTCCCAAGTGCGCCAAAATTCGATGAGCCCTTCTACTGGACTCGCCCACGGGGGAGAGATTTGAATTGATTGTCAATCCGCATTTCAAGGTGGACAGGACCAAGTAACCCTGTTAGAAATACGGGATGACCTCTGAAAATGAAACTCCGATATTTCAACTCAGCGATGAGTACATAAAGCAATCGGCAAAACTGAGCCCAATTGGGGCAACGTATTTGGGGATTCCTGGGTTTGACGATCAACTTGATGACTTTTCGCTAGAAGGTTCAGTTAAGAAGCAAAATTTGATCAGAGAAACCTTGCAGAGGCTGGCTGAGATGAAGCCGCAAAATGAAGACGATCGGTTGGCCGCGGCAGTCATGCAGGAGCGTTTGTCATCAGAGTTGGCCCTACTGGAGACATATTCGAGCCAAGTAATCTGCGCGGTTATCTCCTCTCCGGCAATGAATATTCGACAAGTCTTTGAAGTTATGCCTTATGAAAACGCACAAGAAATTGGAAACATTACGCTACGTTTGGAAGCGGTTGGCCCTGCCCTTGAATCATGGAAGTCAAGCCTGATCGATCTGGGAAAGTTGGGGAAACGACCCGCAAGACGACAAGTTAGTGGAGTGGCTGATCAACTAAAAACGTTCTCGGCCGGGGCGTTTAGTGGAATTGCCGACAGGATCGATCCAGAGAAGAAATATTCGGATCTCCACGCTGCTGCGGCATCGGCAGATCGGGCACGGCAATCGTGAGGTTGGTAACCTGGTCGGAGGTGTCGAGCAAGCCGAGCACTGTCCGCGTTCGATGATCCGACGTTTTGACATCCACGGTGAAGACTCCCAGGGGAACTCCGTAAAAGGC
>JBBRSY010000110.1:0-3572 GCA_038244965.1 Candidatus Nanopelagicales bacterium
ACGATGAGCAAGGCATTTGCTTTAGCAGGTGCGCGCCTTGGATATCTGGCAGCGAATGAAGCGGTGGTAAATGCTCTTCAACTGGTTCGACTTCCTTATCATTTGGGGGCAATCACCCAGGGTGTCGCCCTCATCGCCCTCGAACATAGCGACGAACTTCTTGCCAATGTTGCCAAATTAGTCGCCGAACGAGAGCGTATGGTCACAAAGCTCAAGAGCCTTGACATCGATGTAATTCCTAGTAGTGCAAATTTTCTTCTCTTTACAGTCCCTTCCTCAAAGGAGATTTGGCGCTCACTTCTGGATCAGGGAGTATTAGTCCGTGATGTTGGAATACCGGGCTACCTAAGAGTGACTATCGGCAGCGCGTCCGAGAATCAACTATTCATTGATGCACTCGCCAATTCATTGGGGAAATCACTAGGAGGAGAATTATGAGAACTGCTCACGTTGAGAGAGAGACTAAGGAATCTCACGTATTGGTCGAACTCAACTTGGATGGTCACGGGACTATAGATATTGAAACTGGCGTTCCTTTTTTTGATCATATGTTGGGTCAACTTGGAAAGCATTCTGGTTTCAATTTGCGTGTAAAAACTCAAGGCGATATCCACGTCGACTCGCACCACGCGGTCGAAGATACTTCTCTGGCACTAGGTCAGGCGCTGCGACAGGCGCTGGGTGACAAGGCCGGTATTCGCCGCTTCGGCGATGCGATGGTTCCCCTAGATGAAGTACTCGTACAGGCTGCTGTAGATCTTTCTGGCCGACCCTATTTGGTCCACCGTCAACCTGAGATTGTTGAGTTGATCGGCACTTTCGATACCACCCTCGGTAAGCACATTTGGGAATCGATAGTCGCCGAAGCACACATCGCCTTACATATACGTGTACTCGAAGGGCGCAATGCCCATCATGTATTAGAAGCGCAGTTTAAAGCGGTCGCCAGAGCTCTGCGCGATGCAGTCGTACTGGATTCTCGAGTTTCTGGAGTTCCATCGACCAAGGGTTCCCTTTGATCGGACATCTTCTTTGATCGCAATTCTTGATTACGGTTCAGGAAATCTTCGATCTGCTCAGCGCGCTTTCGAAACGACGGGTTTCACAGTGGTGGTCACTTCGGATCGGACGGAGGCACTGGAAGCGAAAGGGCTCGTCGTTCCTGGAGTTGGAGCATTCAAATCTTGCATGGACGGTCTGCGAGCTGTGGGCGGAGCAGAGATTATTCGGGAAAGAAGTGCAAAGGCTCGTCCAACTTTGGGAATATGTATTGGGATGCAAATATTTTTTAGCGAAGGTCTTGAGCCTTCCCGGGCCAACACATCAAGTACGCCTGGTGTGGGAATCTGGAAGGGGTCAGTGAGCAAATTGAACGCGCCAGTTCTGCCGCATATGGGCTGGAACACTGTTATCGCCCCACCTGACTCCATTTTATTTAACGGTGTAGAAGAGGAATCTTTCTATTTCGTTCATTCATTCGCCGCCACGGAACCGGTGGGCCAACGGGTGGCCTGGGCGGAATATGGTGGGAGATTTGTGGCGGCGGTTGAGGACGGGGCAATGATGGCGACGCAATTTCACCCTGAAAAGTCCGGAACGGCTGGACTTACATTGATAAAGAATTGGACTAAAACACTGTGACTGGGCAATACCTCGAATTACTCCCTGCCGTAGACGTCAAGGACGGTCAAGCAGTCCGACTCGTGCAGGGAGAGTTATCAAAAGAGACGGTGTACGGCGACCCATTGAAAGTCGCCCTTGATTTTCAGAAATCCGGCGCCGATTGGTTGCATCTAGTTGACCTAGACGCAGCGTTTGGACGCGGGAATAACTCTGACCTACTAGCAATAGTTGTGGGAAAGCTAGATATAAAGGTGGAGTTATCGGGAGGCATTCGCGATGATGATTCTCTCGCGAGAGCTTTGGCAACTGGTTGCCGGCGAATAAATCTCGGCACCGCCGCAATGGAAGATCCAGACTGGACCTCACGCGTAGTTGCAAAATACGGTGACCGAATAGCAGTGGGACTCGATGTTCGCGGACACACGCTAGCTGCACGGGGCTGGACGAAAGAAGGCGGGGATTTATTCGAGGCCCTCGATCGGTTGGACCGCGATGGATGTGCTCGATATGTCATCACAGACGTAGAACGAGATGGGACGCTTACGGGACCAAATCTTGAATTGTTGAAGTCAGTTTGCGCGGCTACAGATCGACCAGTAATCGCAAGCGGTGGTATTTCATCGCTTCTGGATATTTCAGACCTGGCATCGCTACGTCCCATCGGAGTTGAGGGTGCAATCGTCGGAAAGGCTTTGTATGCAGGAGCATTTACTTTTGCGCAGGCATTGGCGGCAACCCGCGCATGACTCTCTCGGTCCGGATCATTCCTTGCCTTGATGTGACAGAGGGTCGGGTCGTCAAAGGGGTGAACTTTACCAATTTGATTGACGCTGGAGATCCCGTTGAGATGGCCTCTCTCTATCAAAGCGAAGGAGCTGATGAACTTACGTTTCTGGATATTTCTGCGAGTAGTTCTCATCGGGACACAACCCTTGACGTAGTGCGAAAAAGTGCAGATGAGATTTTTATTCCGCTCACCGTTGGTGGAGGGATTCGGTCTGTTGCAGATGTAAATCAACTCTTGCGCGCAGGTGCTGACAAAGTTTCGATAAATACCGCGGCGATTGCTCGTCCCGACCTCATTGCAGAGATTGCTGACGCTTTCGGATCCCAGGTGCTTGTTCTCTCCGTGGATGCCAGGCGAGCCCAGACCGATTCAGGCTTTGAGGTGACGACGCACGGCGGACGTGAGAGTACGGGCATTGATGCACTTTCTTGGATAGAGCAGGCTTGTAACTTGGGCGTTGGCGAAATTCTCTTGAATTCAATGGACGCCGACGGAACTCGCCAGGGCTATGACACCGAAATGATCCGCGCAGTCCGTGCAATCTCGCCAGTGCCACTCATAGCAAGTGGCGGGGCGGGGGCACTGGAAGATTTTGCTCGCGCCCTTGATGCAGGCGCCGATGCGCTACTCGCTGCCAGCGTATTTCACTTTGGGGTCTTTAGGATTCAAGAAGTAAAGCGATATTTGAGCCAAGCGGGTTATTCCATTCGCGAGGTGAGTAACCAATAGGGCAGAATGCGGGTATGTCAGACACCTATGAACTGCCTGCCGGGGTTGAAAAATTGCTAAAAAGCCCCACCGATCTCGTCGCTGCGATAGCGCAAGATGGCGACTCAGGAGAAGTCCTGATGTTGGCGTGGATGAACAGGGCTGCTCTTGCGGCAACCATCGCCACAGGTCGCGCAACATATTGGAGTAGAAGTCGCAAAGAATTGTGGATCAAGGGTGCAACATCTGGCCATACCCAAACTGTTACCTCTATTTCTCTGGATTGTGATGGAGATGCCATCTTGCTCAAGGTGAAACAGGTCGGGGGAGCTTGTCACACTGGAGCGCGAAGTTGCTTTCACAATAGTGTTGGCATGTCCAGTCTATGAATATCGAAGAATTTCGGGCTTGTGCTCAGGAATTCAATGTCATCCCCGTCTGGCGCAAACTATTG
>JBBRSY010000111.1:0-3362 GCA_038244965.1 Candidatus Nanopelagicales bacterium
AAGCCTCTGTGGATCGGGAGTACGCGATTCTAAAGTGAACTCCAAGTCATTAACCGCATCCCCACGGTAAGCCGGAAGGGTGACTTCCCCACGTGTTTCGAAATCAGTTGTGCGAGGCTTGGCAAACTGGCCAGCCATACGTCCGACCTTGATGACTGGAAGACTCGAATAGTATTGAAGGACCGCAGCCATCTGCAGAATGGTCTTAATACGATTTCGAATGGAGTCTGCGGTGGCCGCGGCAAATGTTTCGGCGCAATCTCCCCCTTGTAGCCAGAAAGCCTTTCCCGCGGCAGCATCTGCGATGCGCAACTTGAGATTGTCACACTCACCTGCGAAAACCAATGGTGGAAAAGTTCGCAGTTCTTTTAGAGCAGCGGTAACTGCGGGACCTTCACTGCCCCCTGGCCACGATGGCTGTTGGGCTGCAACTAGGCCAGGGTCAAAAAGGGATTCCAATGTCGTCATAGTTTCCTAGCGTAGAGAAGAATGGGGTGATCGAGCCGTGCCATTATCCAAAGAAGACCTCTGCCTCCTTGTAACGAGCGGGATCGACAAGTTTCAATTTTTCTGTGGCGGAGGCCAGCGGAACGCGGTCGATACTTGTGCCATGCAGGGCCACCATCTTGCCCCAGTCACCTTCGTGTGCCGCCGTAATCGCATGGAGCCCAAAGCGAGTTGCCAGGACGCGGTCAAAAGCGGTCGGCGTGCCACCTCGCTGTATATGGCCGAGCACCGTACTGCGAGCCTCTTTCCCAGTTCGGGCTTCAATTTCCTGGGCCAGCCAATCACCGATACCGGAGAGTTTTACATGACCGAAGGCGTCGAGAGTCTCATCTTTGATCACCATGTCGCCATCTTGGGGAATAGCACCCTCTGCCACGACAATGATCGGTGAATAGTTCACTTTGAAGCGCGATTCGACCCATTCGCAAACTTTTTCAAGTGAGAACTTCTGTTCTGGAATCAAGATGCACGCGGCCCCACCAGCTAAACCGGAATGTAAGGCGATCCAGCCAGCGTGTCGGCCCATAACTTCGACAACCAGCGCTCGATGATGCGACTCCGCTGTCGTGTGAAGACGATCTATGGCTTCCATCGCAATGTTTACCGCAGTATCAAATCCAAAGGTGTAATCAGTATTATTTAGGTCGTTATCAATTGTCTTAGGGACGCCTATGACCTTTACTCCCAGTGAATCAAGTTTGGTAGCCACACCCAGGGTGTCTTCGCCACCAATGGCGATAAGCGCATCTACGCCAGCTCCGGCTAAATTTTCTTTTATCCGATCGATACCGCCCGTTATTTTGAAAGGGTTAGTTCGCGAAGATCCCAAAATGGTGCCTCCGCGCGGCAAAATCCCGCGCGTCGCCGCAATATCAAGGGGCATCGTTAGCCCTTCAAGCGGGCCTTTCCACCCATCCCGAAAACCTACGAAATTATGGCCATACTCATTAACACCCTTGCGGACGATTGCCCGAATTACAGCGTTGAGGCCAGGACAATCTCCGCCACCAGTTAGGACACCAATACGCATCGCATTCACTCCAACGTTCAAATTAGAAATAAGGCACTTGTAGCCCCAGGCCGGTCAACGCTGACATGTTCGAGTCTAGTCGCTACTTCTGCCCTTTTTTCCCCAGAAATTTATGCCGTAACGCGGACTCCTTTGCCGACAACAACAATTCCACTCGGAGAGAGAGTGAAGCGTTCACGGTCCCGCTCAATATCTACGCCTATCTGTGCCCCTGGTTCGACGATGACACTTTTGTCCAGAATCGCTCTCCGAACGACTGCTCGATCGCCAATTTTCACTGAGGGCATTAAGACCGAGGCGTCAACGAAAGCGCCACTCGATACCACAACGTCATAGGAGGCGACCGTGCGGGTCAAATGTCCTCCCGCAATAATTGAACCAGCGCCGACGATCGAATCTTGAGCAATGCCGCCTTCGCTAAATTTCGCCGGTGGTAGCGAGGGTGGATTTGTAAGCAGGGGCCATTCGCGGTTGTACAAATTAAAAATCGGATGCACAGAGACAAGATCCATGTGTGCATCAAAATATGCGTCAATTGAACCCACATCTCGCCAATAACCCTTATCGCGGTCAGTTGCCCCGGGTACAACATTGTCGGCAAAGTCGTACACCTTTGCCGAACCATTGCGAGTAAGCATGGGAATAATGTTGGTTCCGAGGTCGTGTCTACTTTCCAAATCCTCCGAGTCCAGAATCAGTGCCTCTTCCATCACATCCCGTCGGAAAATGTAATTGCCCATAGACACCAGGCACAGATCTGGATGACTGGGCATCGGTGGCGGATTCGCCGGCTTCTCATGAAATGCCTTTATGGTAACTCCGTCATCAGCCAACTCAATGACGCCGAATTCACTGGCTTCTGAACGGGAAACGCGAATAGCTGCAACCGTTACCCCAGCCCCAGTATTGAGATGCTGGTCAAACATCTGGCTTGGATCCATGCGATAAACGTGGTCAGCCCCGAATACCAATATATGTTTGGGATCCTCATCGTGAATCAGATTGAAATTTTGCAAGATGGCATCGGCGCTTCCGGTATACCACCGTGGGCCGAGGCGCTGTTGTGCCGGAACAGGTGTGATGAAGTTGCCTAAAAGTGTCGACATGCGCCAGGTCGTTGTTATGTGCTTATCAAGAGAGTGCGACTTGTACTGGGTGAGCACTGCAATCTTTAACATTCGGGCATTAGCTAAATTGGAAAGGACGAAATCCACCAGTCGGTAAGAACCGCCGAAAGGCACTGCGGGCTTGGCTCGATCAGCGGTGAGTGGCATTAAACGCTTACCTTCTCCGCCCGCCAGAACTATGCCGAGTAGGAGGTCGCGTTGCATGGCGTAACGATACCCTTCTCCTTGCGCACCGCCTAGACCTTGATATTTTGCTTGAGGAGATGTTATGGAGATGATAAGAATTGGCCTTGTTACGAAAGAATGGCCGCCGCATGTCTATGGCGGAGCCGGAGTCCATGTTGTTCAACTTGCTCAAGCGCTTCTCAAACGTGCAGAGATTTCACTTACTGTGCACTGTTTTGGCGAAGAACGCACCGATGCCACCGGCCACGAAACGCCAACTGAATTTATTCATTCCAATCCTGCAATAGCCGCTGTCGCGACCGACCTCGCGATTGCAGATGCGCTGACCAATGTCGATGTGGTTCATACGCACACCTGGTATGCCAATATGGCTGGCCATGTTGCTTCGCTCATTCATGGCATTCCCCACATTATGAGCGGGCACTCCCTCGAACCTCTCAGACCTTGGAAAGCCGAGCAACTCGGCGGCGGTTACCAACTCTCCTCGTGGATCGAAAAGACTGCCATAGAGA
>JBBRSY010000112.1:0-3336 GCA_038244965.1 Candidatus Nanopelagicales bacterium
AGATGTTCGGCCAGACCACCGATAGTTGGTGAATAGGATCTTGCGTTATCGTTGACAATAATTATTAGATTGCGGTCCTTTGCCGTGGCGATATTGTTGAGCGCCTCCCAGGACATTCCACCGGTAAGCGCGCCATCGCCCACGACGACCACGACATAGCGATCATTTTGACCAGTGAGGGCAAAGCCACGAGAAATGCCATCTCCCCACGACAGCGCCGTCGATGCGTGCGAATTTTCGATGACATCGTGCGGGCTCTCCTTGCGACTGGGATATCCCGCGAGTCCTTCTCTTTGCCGTAACTGATCAAAGCCAGCCGCGCGCCCGGTCAAGATCTTGTGAACATAAGACTGGTGACCGGTATCAAATAGCACCACGTCCTTGGGCGAATCAAAGGTGCGATGAACCGCAATCGTCAGTTCGACGACCCCTAAATTGGGTCCCAAATGCCCACCAGTTTTAGCAACCTTCTCAATGAGAAATTGGCGAATCTCATCAGCTAGTTGGTTCAACTGGGCTTGAGTCAGCGAGTCAAGATCACCTGGGCCTTTAATCGATTCGATCACCGGCACATTCTAGAACTAGATGAGGGAACGGAGCACATACTGCATGATTCCGCCGTGCCTGTAGTAATCAGCCTCTCCTGGAGTGTCAATTCGTACCTTCGCGGTAAAAGTCTTCTCACCTGCGGTCAGGCTCACCTGCTCTGGTGTTGACCCACGATTGAGCTCTGCGATGCCTGATACCGAAAATGTCTCGCTACCATCAAGTCCGAGCGAGGCGGCTGTTTCACCTTCATGAAATTGAAGTGGTAGAACGCCCATGCCAATGAGATTTGAGCGGTGAATCCGTTCAAATGATTCTGCAATAACCACGCGAACTCCCAGCAAGGCTGTGCCTTTCGCCGCCCAATCTCGCGATGAGCCAGAACCATATTCTTTGCCCGCAAGAATCACCAGAGGAACTCCCGCTTCTTGGTAGGCCATTGATGCCTCATAAATTGTTGATTGTGCGCCACCGTCGAGGAAGTTGCGGGTATATCCGCCTTCAACTCCATCAAGGAGAAGATTCTTGAGACGGATATTTGCAAATGTTCCGCGAATCATAACCTCGTGATTTCCGCGACGAGAACCGTATGAGTTGAAGTCCTTCCGATCCACACCATGGTCTGTGAGGTACTTACCCGCAGGCGAGTCCAATCGAATATTTCCCGCAGGCGAGATGTGATCAGTGGTCACGGAGTCTCCAAGAATTGCCAGCACACGCGCTCCGGCAATATCGGTTACTGGTTGTGGGTTGGCGGGCATACCGGCAAAGTACGGAGGCTTGCGAACATACGTAGAATTGGCATCCCAGTTAAAAGTTTTGCCAGTTGGGGTGTCAAGTGACTTCCAGCGATGGTCCCCGTCAAAAACGCTGGCGTAATCCTTGGTGAACATCGCAGATGAAATTGAGGATTCGATAACGGCGGCAATCTCGTCGGAGGTTGGCCAAATGTCCATAAGAAATACATCGTTGCCTTCTAAATCCTTACCGAGAGAATCATGCTCAAAGTCATGATCCATTGTGCCGGCGATTGCGTATGCGACCACCAATGGTGGCGATGCCAGATAGTTCATTTTCACATCGGGGCTGATTCGACCTTCAAAGTTTCTATTTCCAGAAAGTACCGCGGTAACAGCAAGGTCATGTTCGTTAACTGCTTTGCTTACTTCAACTGGCAGTGGTCCAGAGTTTCCAATGCAAGTGACACAGCCATACCCAACCAAGTTGAATCCAAGTTTCTCCATATAAGGGGTAAGCCCGGCGCGATCGTAATAGTCAGTAACTACCTTTGATCCAGGTGCAAGTGTTGTCTTAACCCAAGGCTTGGAATGCAAGCCTTTTTCTACCGCCTTCTTCGCAAGAAGGGCGGCACCGATCATGACTGACGGGTTGGAAGTGTTGGTACAAGAAGTGATTGAGGCGATAACAACATCACCGTTCTTAATTGTGGTGGGAACTTGTTTTACCTTGATATCTATCACACCGCGGCTGCTCTTGTCAGAGAGGTAACTCGGAAGAATCTGTTCAAGTGCTTGCTTTGAATCCGAAAGCGATATTCGATCTTGCGGTCGCTTTGGTCCAGCAATTGAGGGAACAACGGTGGAAAGGTCCAACTCGATGTGCTCGGAGAAGCGCGGTGAATGGGAGGGGTCATGCCAGAGTCCCTGCTTCTTTGAGTAATTTTCTACGAGTGCAATCTGCTCTTCAGAACGGCCCGTCAGTTTCAGATAGCGAAGAGTCTCATCATCAATTGGAAAGATTGCGCAGGTTGAACCATATTCTGGGCTCATATTTCCGATGGTCGCTCGATTGGCCATGGGAACGGAAATGACACCAGGGCCATAGAACTCCACAAATTTGCCGACCACGCCGTGCTTGCGCAACATCTCCGTGATTGTTAACGCCAAATCGGTGGCCGTTGTACCGGCAGGAAGTTGACCATTCAGTTTGAATCCAACTACTCGGGGGATAAGCATGGAAACTGGCTGTCCCAGGAGCGCGGCTTCGGCCTCTATACCGCCGACTCCCCAACCGAGTACTCCCAGGCCGTTAACCATCGTCGTGTGTGAATCGGTTCCGACGACGGTATCGGGGTAAGCCTGGAGCACGCCGTCGACAGTGCGAGTCATGACAACGCGAGCCAAGAATTCGATATTAACTTGATGAACAATGCCAGTTCCCGGCGGTACAACCTTGAATTCATCAAAGGCACCCTGGCCCCATCGCAAGAATCGGTAGCGCTCAACATTGCGCTCATATTCAATATCGGTGTTCTGCTCAAAAGAATCCTTGGTTCCAAAGAAGTCTGCGATAACCGAGTGATCAATCACCAATTCGGCCGGAGCAAGCGGGTTAACTTTTGCTGGATCCCCGCCTAGATCCACGATCGCTTCGCGCATTGTTGCCAAATCAACGATGCAAGGAACTCCCGTGAAGTCCTGCATTACTACTCGGGCTGGCGTAAATTGAATTTCGGTAACTGGGTTAGCTGAGGGATCCCAGGTAGCGAGGGCTTGGATTTGTTCTGCTGTGATATTGGCGCCATCCTCATTTCGCAATAAGTTCTCCAACAGGATCTTCAAACTAAAGGGAAGATTGCTGGCACCATCTAGTTGTGAAATATCGAAGAATTCGTAGGTCTTCCCCGAAACGCTGATCTGATTCTTTGAATTAAAGGAATTCATGCTCATATCCGCCTCACTAAAAGTATCTTGACATCAAGATACCTCATTTCATGGGATTTGGGAAGGTTCAAAGACCGCGACACATTCAACATGGTGGGTCATGGGA
>JBBRSY010000113.1:0-3303 GCA_038244965.1 Candidatus Nanopelagicales bacterium
AAGTCTGAGCGTCGGGCCAGGTAAGAACTACTCGACAACAGTAGGACCCGTCATACATCCACCAGCCGGATCATTGCAGCGCGCCCTCACAACGTTAGATGATGGCGAAAGTTGGCTAGTAAAACCAGAGAAGTTAGATGAAAGCGGTCACCTCTGGTCACCGGGAGTGAAGTTGGGAGTTGCCCCAGGTTCCTGGAGTCATCTCAACGAATGGTTTGGCCCAGTCCTTGGAGTTATGGTCGCACCGAACTTTGAGACGGCAATCAAATGGCAGAACGGCATCGAATATGGATTAACCGCGGGCCTGCACTCCCTGGATGAAAATGAGTGCGAACAATGGATCGCACAAGTGGAAGCCGGAAACCTTTATGTAAATCGAGGCACCACGGGCGCAGTAGTAAATCGGCAGCCATTTGGAGGTTGGAAGCGCAGTAGCGTCGGTCCAACCTCAAAGGCCGGTGGGGCAAACTATGTCAACAATCTGCGCGAATGGAATGCTCTAACCTCGGCCAGTACGGCCATTCAATCATCCACTTCGTGGTGGGAACGAATCGGAAGCAAGGCAATTGATCACGCGGGGCTACACGTAGAACGCAATTACCAGCGATACCTGCCGTCTCGCCGAGGAATCGTAGTGCGCATTGATAAAACCACCAGCAAAGAGTGGTTGGCATACATTGCTTGGCTTAGCGAAATGACTCAGGCAAAAATCGAGATTAGTTCTGGCGATCACGAAACCCCGGATGAACTGGTGGCTCGAATTTCAGGGATCGACAAGGTCCGCTGGTTAACGCAGGAGAATGCGCCAGCAGTAGAACTTTTGTCTAAAGGGATCTCCGTTGACCGACGTCCATTGGCGCAACGCGGGGATGTAGAGATGCCACGATGGCTATTGGAACAAAGCGTTTCGATTACCAACCACCGTTACGGAAATATTGGTGCTGGTCCAAGACCGCGAGTACCCAACTCACAGTAGAACTACTTCTTGTGAGTTATAGACTCCTGACCGGCCGATTTTAGATCCTTGCGAAGTTCGGGCGGAAGGGAAAAAAGTAATGATTCCTCTATTGCGCTCACTGTTTCAACTTCGCCGTAGCCGCGCTCTGCCAGCCAATCAAGAAGATCTTTCACCAAAATCTCTGGCACCGAAGCGCCACTGGTTACCCCTACGGTCTCAACGCCTACGAGCCACTCATCCTTAACTTCAGCGGCAAAATCAATGAGGAAGGCGGCGGGAGTTCCATATTCCTTAGCAACCTCGACTAGGCGGACAGAGTTGGATGAATTCTTCGAGCCAACGACCAGAACCAAATCTGCACGGGGTGCAATCTGCTTGATGGCCACCTGTCGGTTCTGGGTGGCATAACAGATGTCATCACTGGGTGGATCGATAATATTTGGGAATCGCTCTCGCAATGCCGCCACTGTGGCCAATGTTTCATCGACGCTTAAGGTGGTCTGAGAGAGCCAGGCAACCTTCTTCTCATCTTTCACCACAATGTCCTTGATGTGCTCCAGCCCGTCGACGAGTTGTACCTTGCCCACTGCCTCACCAGCAGTACCTTCAACTTCCTCATGGCCCTCATGACCGATCAGCAAGATCTCAATATCTTCAGCAGCAAACCGCTTGGCTTCATAGTGGACTTTCGTGACCAACGGACAGGTTGCATCAATAGTCCGCAGGTTTCTCCGGGCGGCGTCTTCATGAACTTGTGGTGAGACGCCATGGGCGGAGAAGACTACGAGCGCTCCCTCGGGAACTTCGTCAGTTTCATCGACGAAGATGGCTCCGCGGGCTTCCAAAGTTGAGACCACGTGTTTGTTATGAACTATCTGCTTCCGAACGTATACCGGTGCTCCGTATAGATCCAGCGCCTTCTCCACTGTTATGACCGCGCGGTCGACACCGGCGCAATACCCACGCGGAGCAGCAAGGAGCACCTTCTTGGACATGGGTACAGTCTATTAGGATCCCTACGTGCTCGAAACTTCAGCGGAATCTCCAGCTCCGGTACGAGTCATCTCTGAAAATCTCAAAGAATATGTAGATCGCTTAAGCCCAATCTGGATTGAGGGCGAAATCTCCGAGATCAATGAGCGAACGGGCATGGCGTTTATGCGCCTGCGCGATACCAGTGTGGATATGAGCATTTCGGTGATGTGTCATCGCACTGTACTTGCCTCAGTTGCGCCACTACCTGCCAATGCGCGAGTTGTGATGTTGGCGAAAGTTTCCTTTTACACCAAGAACGGCACGATCTCTCTTTCTGCCAAAGAAATTCGCCAAGTTGGAATCGGCGAATTACTGGCCAGACTAGAACACCTCAAGCAGTTATTGGCGTCGGAAGGTTTATTCGCCCTTGACCTAAAAAAACCTTTACCATTGCTGCCACGCAGAGTTGGCCTAATTTGCGGTCGCAATAGTGCAGCCGAAAAAGATGTCGTGGAGAATGCCCGACGACGTTGGCCTGCCGTTCAATTTGAAATTCGCGAAGTGGCCGTCCAAGGTGCGGCCGCGGTGATTGAAGTATCGGCGGCGTTGCGAGAACTTGAAGCTAATCCAGAAGTGGATGTCATCATCATCACCAGAGGCGGCGGTTCCTTTGAGGATCTCCTTCCGTTCTCTGACGAGGGCCTGGTGCGGTTAGCGGCATCGTGTGAAACCCCCATTGTTAGCGCCATCGGACACGAGCAGGATGCGCCCCTGCTGGACTTGGTCGCGGATGTGCGCGCGTCGACACCAACGGATGCCGCAAAGCGGGTCGTACCCGATATCGAAGAAGAACATTTAATGATCAACCAACTTAGAGATCGAGCTCATCGCAGACTTCGAAATCTCTTGGATCTTGAAATATCCCGGCTCGGCGCCATGCGCGAGCGACCCGTCCTGAAAGACCCCCTCGTTCTCGTCACCACTCGCCAAGAGATCATCACTGGACTGCGCGATAGATCACACCGCAGCACCACTCATCTACTCGACCTAGCGCGCGAAGAATTGCTGCACATCTATGCCAGGGTGGGCTCTCTCTCACCACAATCAACGTTGGACCGCGGCTACTCTGTGGTTCAACGAAGTGATGGCAGCATCGCCCGCGACCCTAAAGAACTTAGCGTTGGTGAACGACTTCGAATACGGCTAGCTCTCGGAGAAATCGGGGCGATAGTAGAGACAAGTTGAGAGTAGATTTGCACCCATGTCAGAGAAACTTTCGTACGAAGCCGCCCGAGATGAATTAATGCAGGTTGTGAATAGCCTAGAAACAGGTGGCGCCACCCTTGAACAATCGCTCCAACTCTGGGAAC
>JBBRSY010000114.1:0-3147 GCA_038244965.1 Candidatus Nanopelagicales bacterium
GCCCCACTCTTGACTTACCGAACGCTCTCGCGCACATGCTTTCTACCCTAGGTATCAAGGTTTCACGATCCACGGTATGCACGGTTGAGGATCCCAATTATTTCTCCTTTAGGCGTGACGGTGTTACCGGGCGTCAAGCCGGATTGATTTGGCAGTGACCGACCGGAAAGAGGAAATCTCACGAAATCTCGAATCAGTTCAGAGGAGAATTGGCGACGCCGCTAAGCGGGTTGGGCGATTAGCAGAAGATGTCAGGTTGATAGTGGTTACGAAGACCTATCCGATAAAAGATGTTGAGATTCTTTATGCATTGGGCATTAGAGATTTTGCGGAAAATCGAGATCGTGAGGGCCGCGAGAAATCGGCAATCGTTCCGGGGGCTTGGCATTTTCAGGGACAGATTCAGAGCAACAAGATTTCATCTATCGTTTCGTGGGCCGATGTAGTGCACTCACTGGATGACCCTCGCCATTTGCGGCTTCTCGGTGCCGCAGTGCCCAAGTCCAAGGTTCTATCGATATTCATTCAAGTGGCTTTAGATGCTCAACCCGGGCGGGGAGGAGTCGCCCCTCAAGATCTATCCCGGCTAGCGGAATTGGTTCTTTCCCAGCCCACTTTGAACCTTCAAGGTTTGATGGCAGTGGCTCCCTTGGGTGAGGATCCTGAGAACGCTTTTCTCCGTCTTGCGCAAATTCACAGTGTTTTTCGCCAACAATTCCCCTTTTCTCCATCACTGTCGGCCGGAATGAGTGGTGATTTTGAGAGAGCAATTGAGCACGGCGCGACACATGTGCGGATAGGCAGTTCAATCCTCGGTAACCGCACTCAGGTTGGGTAATCTTTCACCTATGGCTAACGCATTGCGAAAGATGGCGAATTACCTGGGTCTGATGGATGACCCGGACTTAGGAGCCGAAGAAACTTCTGCCCATGTTTTTGCTCAACCAAAGACGCAGGAGCAGAAGATTAGGACTCAGATTCGCCCCGCGACTTTGGTGGTGGCCCCAGCCTCTCCTGCCGTGCAGTTGGACCTTCCCGTCCTCGATCGCATCGTTACATTGCACCCTCGTTTTTATAACGAAGCGCGGACGATTGGTGAGCAATATCGTGAGGGCAACCCCGTGATAATAAATCTCACAGATATGGATGAATCTGAACGAAAACGTCTTGTTGATTTTGCGAGCGGTCTGGTCTTTGGGCTTCACGGCACTATTGAGCGAGTGACTTCCAAAGTATTTCTTCTTTCGCCGGCAAATGTTCGAGTCAGCAGTGAGGACAAGACGGCAGCTGCTGAGGCAAGCTTCTTCAACCAGAGTTGACAATGGTTCACATTGGTTCTTTTCTGGTTCTGATTTTACGGATATTCTTACTTGCCTTACTCGGCCGACTAATTTTGGATTACGTCCGCCTTTTCTCGAGATCGTGGCGCCCGCGCGGCGTCGTTCTCTATCTAGCCGAAGCTATTTATGCAATAACTGACCGGCCTACCGCCTTCGTGCGCCGATTTATTCCACCACTTCGTCTAGGAGCTGTGAGCTTGGATCTCTCATTTTTAGTGCTCTTCTTTGCAGTTCAGATTTTGATACCGCTCGTAAGCCGTCTCTAATTTATTTTCTGCAAGCGTGCGTTGAGTCCCAATTCGTTCTCCCCTAAACGCAGCGTCGCATCGAAAATCATCTGATGGGCTAGAACCTCATTTTTAATGTGGTCCATTGCAGCAAGTATTGCCGATTGAGCTTCACTGCTTGCGTTGTATGCCACGGTGATCCGATCGCTGATTTCAAAGCCGTCATTCTTTCTTTTTTCTTGTATGAATCGAATTACCTCTCGGACTTGGCCAGATGCAATCAGGCCGGGGGAGAGCGTTAGATCTAAAGCCACACTCTCGCCATCGTGACTGGCGACGGTCCAGCCGCTCTTGGGTTGTTCGGTTATGACCAAGTCCTCGGCCGCAACTTGCCACTGTCCGCTAATTGTCGAGATCATCTCTGAACCATTGCGACGAATTTCGGCAACCAATTGCGCAGCAGGCAGAGCCCCAATTGCGTGGGCAATTTCTTGCACTGCGGCGCCGTATTTACTCCCCAAAGATCGAAAATTGGCTTTCACACTGACATTGACGAGATCTCCTATCGCGACCGCGATATCTTCCAGTTCGAGAACATTGAGTTCTTCGGCAATTTGGTTCTTCATCGTCTGCGGGAGTTGATTCCAGCCTGCGGCAGCGATCAACGCTCTTCCCAGTGGCTGGCGAATCTTGATGGCGGATTCGGCCCTTGCGGCACGACCTAATTCGACAATTCGACGTGTCTGGGCTACTTGCGAAGCCAGTGTGGAATCAATCTGACTCAGATCTGCTTCGGGGAAATCGGCCAAGTGAACGGACTCGGGGATTGAGGGGTCAACGGGACGAAGAAGTTCCTGCCATACATGTTCTGAAATAAATGGAACCATGGGCGCCATAAGAAGTGTCAACGTTTGGATGCATTCTTGAAGTGTGGCCAGGGCGCTGGGATCGCCCTCCCAGAATCTGCGACGCGATCGACGGACATACCAGTTGGATAGGTCGTCAATAAATGAAGCAAGTGCTTTGCCAGATCGTTGCGTATCGAAGTTGGCAAGGGAATCATCGACTTCGAGAATGAGTGCTTGCAGATCAGAGAGGATCCAACGATCCATAGAAGATCGCTGCGCGAACTCCGGACTCTGACTTTTGTCAAAATTTGATGCCTTCGCATATAGTGCCAAGAACGAAACAGTGTTCCAGTATGTAAGGAGTGTTTTTCGAACAACATCACTTATTGCATCATGTCCTACTCGTCGCGGTGCCCAAGGAGACCCGGCCGCAAGCATGTACCAGCGAACTGCATCTGCGCCGTGTTGGTCCATCAGCGGAATGGGAGCAAGCACATTTCCCAGGTGTTTGCTCATTTTACGTCCGTCCTTATCTAAGATATGTCCCAGGCATAGCACGGTCTTGTAAGAACTCTCATCGAAAATCAAAGTGCCCACGGCCATAAGCGTGTAAAACCATCCACGTGTTTGGTCGATCGCTTCGCAAATAAAATCAGCGGGGTAGGCCGCCGCAAATTTTTCGCGCGAACCTTCCTTATGCGGGTAGCCCCACTGAGCAAAAGGCATGGCACC
>JBBRSY010000115.1:0-3115 GCA_038244965.1 Candidatus Nanopelagicales bacterium
CGTAAGCCGCTCCTGAAAAAATGGCGATAGGAATGACGAGATAGGAATGGGGGGCATTCATCGCGCCGAAAAGGTAAAGAATTGCGGAGTAGACGCCAACCCCGAAAACCGTGCGCAACAGAGCGGCCAGAAAAACGCCTCCTGCAATACTCGTGCCCGTCTGTGGGGTCGCGTTCATGCCATAGAAAATCCGACTCCATTTAAACCCCCGGAAAGTGGGAAAGATGACTTCATCTTGGGCGCTTTGGATGGCGCTGGCGGCTAAGAGGGCTGGAGCGATAAAGGTTAAGTATGAAACGCCATCGAAGCCGTGGGGACCAATGTTGTGAGAGATGAGACTGCCTACACCGACGCCGATCGAGACGAGATATAGCAATGGGTTAAGTAGCGTGCCTACAACGATGAGCCAGACATCTTTGAGCATTCCTCGTACTCGTGCCTCAAAAATGTAGCGCGACCCAAACCGGGGAACTTTTCGAGTCTTCTCTACAGGTGTCATCACTCAACCAAACTTCGACCAGTAAGTCGCAAGAAGACATCTTCGAGCGAACTTCGCCGGGCGAGTGATGTGTTGGGGTGATGGCCGGCTTGGACAATATCATCGAGAGCCTTCTCGGCGTCATCGGTGTAAAGCAGGATGCGGTCTGGAAGTACTTCAATACGATGGCAGAATTTTTCCATATTGGATGCAAGCAGCGCGTTTCGGTCAGAGCCGAATCGAACCTCTAGTACCTCTTTCGTTGAATATTTCTTGATAAGTTCTTGTGGGGTTCCCTCTGCCATGATGGCGCCTTTGTCCATAACCATGAGACGATCACATAGTTGCTCGGCCTCGTCCATGTAGTGCGTGGTCAAGAGCAGAGTGATGCCCTCCTCCTTTAAGCGGAAGAGCCGATCCCAAAGAATGTGGCGAGCCTGCGGATCTAATCCTGTAGTTGGTTCGTCCAGAATGAGAATGTCTGGTTCGCTAACCAAAGCTCGTGCAATAGTGAGGCGTCGCTTCATTCCGCCACTGAGCGTGTCCACTTTTACATTGCGTTTCTCTTCCAATTGAGCAAACACAAGTAGATCATCGATTTTTCCGCGGATGAATTTATCGGGTAAACCAAAGTAGCGTCCATAGATGTAGAGGTTTTCTGTGACTGTGAGTTGAAGATCGAGATTATCCTGCTGCGGCACAACGCCTAGATGTGCTCGGATTTGTGGCCCTTCAATTTCTGGATCCTTGCCTAAAACGGAAACGCTGCCAGAGGTGCGTTGAGAAGTAGCAGCAATAATGCGCATTGTGGTCGACTTGCCCGCGCCATTTGGTCCTAAAAAGCCAAAAGACTCACTTTTACGCACGTAAAAGTCGATACCGTCGACTGCGACGAAATCGCCATACTTCTTCGTGAGGCCGCTCACTTCGATCAGATTTTCGAACATAGGTGGGGAGTCTAACTTCTTATATCCTGTTTCTGTGAGCGGGAAGAGCATGGAATCAAAGCCGGTTCGAACCCGCCGCGCGATGATCGTAGAGCGCCTCTGGGCAAGTACGATTTTGCTCTACACCGTCATCGCAACCTTCGTGGTGTGGAAGGCGCTCAGCAAATACGGCGTCAATCCCATCATCTTTTTCGTGATCGATGCGATCACGTCATGGACATATGGAATTGCGACGGCGCGATTGACCATGTCTGTGATCCGGCGCGAATGGAAATCGGCTAGGAAATGGGCTTGGGCATCGGCCATCAGTTTTGTCACTCCGCAGTTGTACATCTTGATATCGGCTCGACATGCTCCACGCGACGTCTATCTAATCGTAATCGGAGTAATCTCAATCATGATTCTTCTCGCGTTAGTTAGCCTGCTTGTTCAAATCAGGAAGGCAACTCGGAGGTAAATGTGCAGGAATTCTCGGATTTTCTGGCAAAACAAACGTCCTTTGATTCTCTCGCCGCCGACGACATCGAACGGTTGGCGAGCAAGGTTGAAGTCGAATATTTTAGCAGTGGCACGGTAATAGTTAGTGCCGGCTCGGAACCTTTGGATCACATCTACATAGTGCGAACCGGTTCGGTGGAAGTTCTCGATCGAGGTAACGTAATTGATCAACTAGCACCCGGTGATGCATTCGGGCATATCTCGGTTTTGACGGGTCTGCCGCCTCAGTATTCCGTTCGAGCAGCGGAGGAAACCCTCTGTTACCGTCTGCCAGATCCGCGCACCATCGTTAGCAACACCGCCGCACTACATTTCAATCATTTTGGTACCGTTGTGACGCGGCATCGACTGACCTCTAGCGCTCTGTTATCTGATGCGCAGTCCAACGTCACTCGTTATATGCGCGATATTGTCTGGTGCGATGCATCCGATCCGGTACGTGTTGTTGCCAAAGCCATAACGGATGCCGAGCAGTCATGCGCTCTCATAATATCGAGGACTGAAATGGGCCTGGTAACCGATCGAGATTTCCGAAGTCGGGTGGGAGTTGGCGACGTGGGACTAGATGATCCCATTCATGTGATGATGAGTTCGCCAGTAATCACCGTTGCCAATAACACAACGTTGGCAGCAGCATTTCTTTTGATGGTCGAATCTGGTGTGCATCATTTGGTGGTAACCGATGAACTCGATAAACCAATTGGGATAGTTCGTGCGATGGACCTGTCCTCGGTGGAGTTGCGCAATCCGTTGCTTATTCGCGCAGCCATCGAATCGGCAAGGAATATTGATGAGCTTGCTACCGCCTCGAAATTACTCTTGCCCTCCTTAGTGGAACTCCACGACACGGGTATTCCTGCACTTCATGTTGGGGCGCTGATGTCGGCAATCGTCGGTGCAATTCTCACGCGGGTTCTTGCCCTCACCGACGCCGTCGACAATCCGATTACACATTCTTGGTTAATTCTTGGATCGATGGCCCGTCGCGAACCCTTGCCCATTTCAGATGTTGATACGGCAATCGTCTGGGCGGACCTGCCCAACTCGGCCGATCTCTCAGATGAGATCCAAAATGGCGCAAGGCAAGTTTTGACGCTGATGGAGCAGTGCGGTCTTCATCGTTGTCCCAACGGTGCCAACGCCGACAATCCGCTCTTTAGTCGCTCGCGCTCTGCCTGGATAGAAGTCTCCC
>JBBRSY010000116.1:0-3088 GCA_038244965.1 Candidatus Nanopelagicales bacterium
AGCTCCTGCTTATAACCCAGGGCTCCGAGTCTCTGCTCTTCTAGAGCATTGGATTCGCTGCGATCAGACACGTGATTTCCTTTCAACGCTGAAGTGGGTACCAAGGAATGACGCATCTATCATCCGCGCAAACTGGGAGAAAAATGTGAATTGACACACACTTACGCAGGAAAATCTCTTCTGTTTTTAAGCCTTACCCGATATTTGCTTAGCCCACTGTCTGGCCTTCTCAATCTCGCCATCAAATAGTGGCCCATCCTTAGCCCGCACATAAAACTCCTTTGGCTTGGCAATCGGCTTGCCACCAAGAGTGCGGATTCTCTTGGCAATATGGTCTTTGGCATCTCCGTGCAGAAAGGTCTTCATCCGCGTATCAAAAGTAGTGAATCGGATCCCCTTAAAAGTCTTTTCGGGAAGTTCGTTCATCGCGGTCATCGTCGCCGCACTCGGCTTCCAAGCGTTAATGGGGCTACCCCAAATCACCAAGTCAATGCCCGCCAAGTCTGCAGCGTGAAAATTCTTCACAGAAAGAGTCCTGGCACTGCCATCAAGGTTGTTCACAATTTCCTCAGCCACAGTTTTTGTGTTTCCGAAATTAGAATCGTAAATTACCAGAGCGTTCATATTGCCTCTTATCGTCATGGCGATCTTACAAGAGTGAGTCCAGCCTTCTACGCGGAATCGGTGACTCTATTGTCACATCACGTAAGAGTGGTAGAACCTTTAGAGTAGTCCGAATTCTTTAGCCCTTGCTCGTAATTCTTCGCGAACACTGGGGTGGGCAGCCTTGTCAATGATGTGGCGCGCCTGATCATTTTGTGAATGACCAAAACAATCGGCAACCCCATTTTCGGTAACCACATAACTGTGTTGAAAACTTGTGACGTTGCCACTCAAACGTGGAACGATCGTTGAGACTTTTGCTTTGGGGTGCCAGGACGGAAGCGCCATGAAAGATTTACCACCGCGAGAGTGGAGAGCTCCGACGATGAAATCAGTGGAACCACCGATACCGGAGTAAATCTCTCCTCTCACAAATGAGGCGTTGGCCTGATCAAAGAGATCGACTTCAAGTGCTGCGTTGATACTCGTCATCTTTGCTTGACGAGCAATCTGACTTGGATCATTTGTGCGCTCGGTTCGCATCATCCTTACCTTTCGATTCAGATGAAGCCAGTCGTAAAGTCCTTGTGAACCAAAAACAAATGATGCGGTCAGCAATATTTCATCATCGAGAACACCGGCATTCTGCAGATCCAATACTCCATCGCTAAACATTTCGGTCCAAATGCGAAGTCCCTTGCGATCTTTAAGTCCGGCAAGTACTGCGTCTGGAACTGCGCCGATCCCGAGTTGGAGTGTGGAATTGTCCTCAATGAGCGCGGCAATTCGCGAACCAATTTCCCGCGCCGTGTCATTGAGTTCGGTAGCAGGCTTGATCGCCAGTGGCTCGTCCACTTCGACCAGATAATCAATCTCATTTTCATAGATTTGCGCGTCACCATAAGTGTAAGGCATCTGCGCATTGGCTTGAGTAATCACGATGCCATCTCTGGCGCGTGCGGCATCAATTGCGGCCGGAAGAACATTCACTTCGGTGCCCAGGCTCACCGTGTCAAAGCGCTGTGGTGAGGCATGCAGCATTACAACATCGGGGCGATAGTGATCCCGATAGAGAACGGGCAGAAGGCTCAAGCGGGTGGGAATGTAGCTCAAGCGGGGATGTCGACGCATCCCTGTCCCCACAAAGGCGGACTCGTAGGTGACCCCCTCGCGGTCAGGGATTCCAGGTTGGGCATTAAGCATATGGAGTCGAAATTCTGGGATGCACTCATCGGCCAACTTAAGAAGTGTTTTGGGAGTTGCAAAATTTCCTGACGCGACGATTCGAGGATTTTCAGGAAGTGAGGCGAGAACCGATTTGAGTTGCTCTACCGTGATTACCCGCACATAACGAGGATAGCACGGGCATTTCCATATCTACATTAGAGTGGCGATGTGAAGAATTCTCGTCCACTATTAATCGTTTTAGGGATCATAACAGTGGTGGGAATCTCCCTTGGGACCGTTACCTTTTTTAATCGTGCATTGCTTGAACACGTCTACGTCTACAACTGTGGAATTATCGATTACAAACCACAATCAATGACGCGCTACTGCGGGGATGCGGGCGCCGGAGTTGGCAATCTCGAATGGGATTCTTGGGGAGCAAAAGGAGCAACGGGAACTGGACTCTATGGCGTCAATTTATGCGATCCCACGTGTGCTGACGGAAAATGGAAATTTAGCGAGGTCAATGTTTCGCTGAGCAAAAAGATCATGGCCAGTGGCAAAACCATTCTTACGCGAATTGACATCATCACGAAGGACAAAAAGAATCTCCCACAGGGCAATTTACCTTCCGTTGGTTGGGATCTAGAACGGAAACCAATTACCTCGGTGAAGTAAATAGCAAAGTAAGGGCAAGAAAGAGAATTCCAACCGCTGATAATCCGGTCAGCCCACGTCTGACCTTGGGCCTGGCCAGTGCCACGGACGCACGGTCGACAGCGCTGATAAGAATTGAATACCACGCGGTAGAGACCGTAGCTTGAACACAGGCAAGGACAAAAATGCCGACGCCAAGTGAAAAATCTCTAGGAACAAATTGCGGGATAAATGCCACGGCAAAGACGGCGGCCTTCACGTTCGTAAGGTTGGTCAGCAGCCCTAATCGAAACGCTGGTCCCAAACCGAGTTGGGCATTGCCATTAACATCGAATTTGCCGTATTCGTGTCGCAGTGTCATAAGTGTTTGAACGCTTAAAAAGATCAGGAAGGCGACTCCCGCATATTTTAAAACATTGTAGGCCGCATGAGAGTGAGCAAATACTTCAGAGAGACCGATGCTAGAGGCCGCACCCCAGACGATGAGGCCAAAACTATTGCCCAGAACCGATACGAAAGCTGCCCGCTTTCCGCCCACTAGACATTGACGCAGCACCATCGCGACACCTTGCCCAGGAACGATTGCAAGAAGAAGGGCAGTTAATGCAAAGGCAGGAATGACTTTGAGTAGATCGACGACATGCATTAAATCGAGATGATG
>JBBRSY010000117.1:0-3025 GCA_038244965.1 Candidatus Nanopelagicales bacterium
CCCATTGCGCAATATTCCCCACTGCTGCCTCCCGTAGGAGTCTGGGCCGTGTCTCAGTCCCAGTGTGGCCGGTCGCCCTCTCAGGCCGGCTACCCGTCGTCGCCTTGGTGAGCCATTACCTCACCAACAAGCTGATAGGCCGCGAGGTCATCTTCTACCGAAAAACTTTCCAAACCCGGTGATGCCACCGAGTTTCATATCCGGTATTAGCCCCGGTTTCCCGGAGTTATCCCAGTGTAGAAGGCAGATTCCTCACGTGTTCCTCACCCGTTCGCCGCTAATCCATCCCCGAAGGGATCTCATCGCTCGACTTGCATGTGTTAAGCACGCCGCCAGCGTTCGTCCTGAGCCAGGATCAAACTCTCCATAGAAAGTTTTTTTCTGGCGTACAGACATAAACAACTGTCGTTATTTTTTGTCTTTACCAAAGGAAATCAACGGGTATAGCTATCTGGCCCAAGGGATTGCTCTCTTGAACCTTTTGCCATACCTCATTGAGGTATTTATTCGTGGTCTCGCACTTGCTGGCTGGAAACCCGAAAGTTTTCAGACATGGCAAGAGGAGCCACATTGGCATTGACTTATGGCACGCTGTTGAGTTCTCAAGGTACGGATGCGCACTGCTTATTGAAGATCTCTCTTCATTTTCAGGGCGGACCTACAAATCTAGTCCAGGGGCACTTATGCGGTCAAACCCGCGCAGAACCACCAACTTCAGACTTGCAGGAAGTCCTTGCTGTCCGGCCTTGATTTCGTCCGGTGCACTGCAAGGAGCGTAACTATATGTGTCGGAGAGCAAGGGGTCAAATCGGGTAAAAGCCAAGAGAGCCATCGCTAAGAACCCTTATAAACCGCTGTTATTTGACGATGGTGACTGCTGCTAGGTCTCGCTTACCCTTGCGTAATACCGCAAAACGCCCAAACAGGAAGTCACGAGCTTGGAGTGAGAAGTCCTCGCCAGTGATCTTTTCATTGTTGAGATATGCACCACCTTCTCGGATGAGCCGGCGAGCAGCCGACTTGGAATCCACCACGCCAGAGGCGACTGCTAAATCAACCCAAGTAGAAATATCGTCCAAAGAGGGCACCGTGGCCTGCGGTAGTTCAGATAGGGCACTTTCTAACGTGGCCTCGTCCAAATCCCGCAGGTCCCCCTGACCAAAAAGGGCTCGCGATGCGGCCTCCACACGTTCACAATCTTGCAGACTGTGAACCAGAGTCGTGAGTTCGCGAGCTAGCGCACGGTGAGCAGTGCGAAGCCCAGGATTTTCTAGGTGAGATTTTTCTAGTGCGCCAATTTCTTCGTGAGATAGGAACGAGAACACTTTCAAAAAATTAATGACATCGTGATCCTCTGTTGTGAGCCAGTATTGGAAGAAGGAATAGGGAGACGTCATCGCGGGATCTAGCCAGACCGATCCCCCAGCCGTCTTACCAAACTTGGTGCCATCACTTTTCATCAGAAGAGGAACGGTCATGGCATGCGCGCTGCCAGATTCTGTGCGACGAATCAAATCCAGACCAGCAACTATATTTCCCCATTGATCCGATCCACCCACTTGCAGAGTGCAATCAAAACGACGATAAAGTTCTAGAAAATCCAGTGATTGAAGTACCTGGTATGAAAATTCGGTGTAAGAAATTCCACCACCTTCAAGTCTGGCAGAAACGGACTCTTTGGCAAGCATTTGATTAACACTGAAGTGCTTGCCGATATCGCGCAAAAATTCGATGGCCGAAAGTGGATGAGTCCAATCCAGATTATTGACGATTCGCGCAGGATTTGTCGGCGCTTCGAAATCTAAATACCTTGATGCCTGCTCTCGAATCCGCCCAACCCACTTCTCGACAACTGCTTCACTGTTCAATATTCGCTCTTCGTTTTTACCACTTGGATCACCAACCAAACCAGTTGCGCCACCAACTAAGGCAATTGGTTTGTGACCCGCAAGTTGAAATCTCCGCAATACGAGCAGCACCACCAGATTTCCAACGTGCAGACTCGGGGCAGATGGGTCGAAACCACAGTACAAGGTCGTCGACTTTGAGAGTGCTGCTAGTAGCGCCTTTTCGTCCGTTGATTGGGCAAGCAGTCCGCGCCATTTCAAGTCCTCGAGCAGATTCATTGCCCCATCATGCCCGAAAAGTCGCGGCTCTTGTCGGCAAACCATTTCCCAGAAATTGCGATCTTTGAATTGAGTGCGGCAATTTGCGATATAACGTTGACCGGCGCGGTGCCCCCGTAGGTGGTCCGCGAAGCCAGCGCACCTTGAACGGTAAGAACTCCACGAACTTCGGGTTTCAGGGCAGGGTTGATCGTGGCAAATTCTGCATCGGTCAACTCGTGAAGCTCTCGACCCGTTGACTCGCACAATTTCACGCAGGCACCAGCTGCCTCATGAGCCTGTGCAAAAGGAATTCCGCCACGCACTAGAAAGTCAGCGATTTCAGTGGCAAGTGAGAAACCCGTTGACGCAGATCCACTCATTTTCTTTCGGTCGAAGCCGGTCGTGGCAACCATCCCGGTAAATGCAGGGAGGACTAATGCGCAGGTGTCGATTGAGTCAAAGAGCGGTTCTTTGTCCTCTTGCAGATCGCGGTTGTAGGCGAATGGCAGTCCCTTCAACATTGCAAGAACCGAAGTTAGATTGCCAATCAAGCGTCCGCTTTTACCTCGAGCGAGTTCGGCAATATCAGGATTCCTTTTCTGCGGCATGATGGATGAACCCGTCGCATAGGCATCATCCAATTTTGCCCACCCAAACTCAGTACTCGTCCAGAGACACCATTCTTCGCCCATGCGCGAAAGATGAATCCCAATCATGGAAAGGATAAAGAGCGCCTCGGTTACGAAATCACGGTCGCTAACCGCATCAATGCTGTTATCAATTGCGCCCATGAAACCCAATTCCGCCGCGCTTGCTTCAGGATCCAATTGAAGCGACGAACCTGCAAGTGCTCCCGCACCCAAAGGAGAAAATGCGGTGCGCAAATACCAGTCTTTAATTCTTGACAGATCACGGTC
>JBBRSY010000118.1:0-2983 GCA_038244965.1 Candidatus Nanopelagicales bacterium
TGCTGCAAAACGTGCCGCTTGGGAGGAAATGTGCAATGTTCGCTCGGCTTGCGTGAACAGCCTCTGCGCCAGCTCTGGAGTGCGAATCAACGATTGTGTGAATCTTTCGATATCGACGACATCGATGCCTATTCCCTCGATCATGAGGTAATACTAAGTCAGGTAGGTTGTCTTTCTGAAGGGAAAAAGCGATCGATCGCAATAATAAGGACCAAGAGCGAACCCCCAATAAATAGACCACCTAATAAGTCTGAAAACCAATGTGTCTGGCGAAAGAGGGAAACCACACATACCGCTAAGGTGATTGTTGCGACTGCAATGGCCAACATGCGACCGTGAAAGACTTGGCTATGCGTGTAACGATAGATCAGATAGGCAAGAATTCCCCATGTTAATAGCGCATTGGACGCATGACCACTGGGGTATGACAATCCTCCGGCATGTATTAGGTCGATATTGAGTCGTGGCTTAGTTCGTCCGATCGCTAATTTGGCAACGCCCACAACGCCGTTGAGTGCTAGCAAGGACAGCAACGCCAAATTGAGCGGACGCCAGGAACGAAATCTGTAAGCGATAAGGACGGCCGCAATGAGAAGAATTGTTGCGGTCAATCCCCGCAGGCCCAAGTTGTCGATTTTCCGGAGCCCAAAATCGAACCAATGTGCAAGGTGTGGTCGTTTGGCTTGCGAGATTGCAGTGTCGACATTGAACAGCGAGCCGTTTGTCATCACCTGCTGGGTAACGATTAAGAAGCCAATAAACAACAGGGCCGACCAACGAAGCGCGCGCACCATCTGCTCACGACGGACGTCTACCTGCTGCGCCACCTACTCGACCGTTACCGATTTTGCGAGATTGCGGGGTTGATCGACATCATTACCTCGCGCAACTGCCATTTCATAGGCGAATACTTGCAGGGGCACCGTCGCCAAAATGGGCTGCAGGAGCGCGGGTGCGGAAGGAATTCGAATCGTATGTGCCGCGCCAGTGACTTCGGCCCCCTCTTCAGCAATAACAATCACCTTGGCGCCGCGGGCCTTCACTTCTTGGACATTGCTCAACATCTTTTCATCTAGTCCATATTCATGGCCAAATGGAAGTACGGCAATCACCAGCGAACCTTCTTCTATCAAGGCGATGGGGCCGTGCTTGAGTTCGCCACCGGCAAAGCCCTCTGCATGCATATATGCCAATTCCTTGAGTTTGAGTGCGCCTTCCATGGCGACTGGATACCCCACATTACGGCCAAGAAATAACACGGAATTTGCACCAGCAAAACTGCGAGTGAGTTCGCGCAGCGGTTCAACCGTTTCTAGAATCTGTTCGATTTTCGCGGGTAATTCGGTCATGGAATCAAATATTTCGCGTACCTCGCGCGCATCCATTTCTCCGCGGGTCTGCGCCAGATAAAGGCCAATCAGATAGAGGGCTACTACCTGGGTTAGAAATGCTTTGGTAGATGCAACAGCGATTTCTGGGCCAGCGTGAGTATATAAAACGGCATCCGATTCGCGCGGAATTGTTGAACTATTGGTATTGCAGACAGCAAGAATCTTTGCTCCCGCGACCTTTGCATGACGCATTGCCATCAAGGTGTCCATGGTCTCTCCGGACTGAGAGATGGCAATAACCAGTGTGTCCTTATTTATTACCGAATCCCGGTAGCGAAATTCGCTGGCCACCTCAACTTCAACGGCCACCTTCGCCCATTTTTCAATGGCATACTTCGCGATCAGGCCCGCGTGGTAGGCGGTGCCACATGCCATAATCACAATTTTCTTAAGACCACGGATTTCATCCTTCGTCAGATGGAGTTCATCGAGAAGGATCTCGTTATTCTTGCCAAGCCGGCCAAGTAAGGTGTCCGCAACGGCTTTAGGTTGCTCGAAGATTTCTTTGAGCATGAAATGCTCATATCCACCTTTCTGGGCCGCACTTGCATCCCAAGTGATTTCGTATTCCTTTGGGATCTGAACTTTTCCATCAAGATCGGTGATTTCAATACCAAGAGGTGTAATTGTTACGACTTCATCTTGGCCTAACTCGACTGCTCGTTTGGTGTAGTCGATAAATGCCGCGACATCGGAGGCTAAGAAGTTTTCACCTTCGCCAAGTCCAACTACAAGAGGCGAGTTACGCCGCACCCCTACGATTACTTCTGGCTCATCGCAATGAATGGCCAGCAAAGTGAAAGAGCCTCGTAACGATTTTACAGCCTCTCGCATGGCCGCCGACAAATCTCCCTTATGAGACTTTCGGAGTTCACTTAGAAGGTGCGCAACAGATTCCGTATCCGTCTCTGATTCAAAAGTATGACCGCGCGCAACGAGTTCGGCTCGGAGTTGGGTGTAATTTTCAATAATTCCGTTATGGATGACAGCTAGTTTTCCCTCATTATCCAGGTGCGGATGCGCATTACGATCAGTTGGTCCGCCATGAGTAGCCCATCGGGTATGACCGATCCCGCTATGCGCAATGGGCAATGTCTTACCAAGGGCTGACTCAAGGTTGCCCAATTTCCCAGCGCGTTTTTCGACAAAGAGTTTCTCAGGTGTCCCTAACGCAATTCCGGCTGAGTCATACCCGCGGTATTCAAGGCGGCGCAATCCTTCAATCAGTGGTGTTATTGCAGATTGCGGTCCTGTGTATCCCACAATTCCGCACACAATTTACCCCAATTCCTGCTGCACAATACTGGCCAGCGATGATGCAGTTGCGGAGGCAACGCTATCACTTGAGGCTTCGACCATCACGCGAATAAGTGGTTCGGTTCCGGATGGCCGGAGCAATACGCGTCCGCTTTCGCCCAATTCTGCTTCAGCAGCACGAATCGCATCCCCAATGACTTTCGAGCCAGAAAGTTTTCCCTTGTCAATATTTCTAACATTTATGAGAACTTGTGGAAATTTCGTCATTGCACTGGCTAAGTCTTTAATGCTCTTACCAGTTCGCTTTAACTCTTGTAGCAAAGTAAGGGCGGTAA
>JBBRSY010000119.1:0-2933 GCA_038244965.1 Candidatus Nanopelagicales bacterium
AAGTTCCTAAGATTGATTGCAAGCCCCACTCAATATGCGGGCGCAACGCAGCAGGCGCGCTATGAATTACAAGTAAACCGGCAACAACTTCTTTGCCGCGATCTCTGGAAACTCCAGATGGCTGTAGCTCGTGCATTTAATACCCCTAGAAAGATCAAACAAGAGACGCACTATGCGACCTTCCCCAGCGGCATAACGTCATTTATCCTTCTAGCACTACATATTTTGCACCTTGCGAGCGTAACTGTCTAGACCACCGTTAGGCGTACGCGTGCGTAGGCAGTACCCTTAATCTCAGTCGGACGCTTAATCAGGACCCGTTTCATGGCAGTAGTGCTTTGCTCGGTATCGCTGGCGCAAGAGGAAGACCGTGTTTAAGGATTTCTTAAACACCCACATATCGAAGGAAAAGCAAAACATGGCAACAGGCACAGTTAAGTGGTTCAACTCTGAAAAGGGTTTCGGTTTCATAGCCGTTGATGGTGGCGGACAAGATGTATTCGTTCACTACTCAGCAATTGCAGGAAACGGTTACAAGTCCCTTGAAGAGGGTCAGTCAGTATCATTCGAGGTCGTACAGGGTCCAAAGGGTCCTCAGGCCGACGCCGTAACTGCTAACTAATACTCCACTTTAAGTAGAAGAGCCCCTGCATTCGCAGGGGCTCTTCTCATATTAATAGCCGCTGCGTTTGGGGAGCGTTCCTAGTTTAGTTTCTAGTGCGCTCACAGCATTTGCCGGGGAGGCATTCTTGCCCACTCTCCAGGCATCCAAATATCGCCATGGGTAAAGTTCACCGCGCCTCACCCACCAAATATTTTTCGGGGTTGGCCAGGAAATTCCATAATGGACGTGAGATGCGGTGCCCCGAGCATCGCCGGAAGTTCCGACATTTCCAAGCAGCTCACCGGTCGTAACACGAACACCCGCCTGAATACCGCTGGCTACTTTACTTAGGTGCGACCCGTAGTACCGCACCCCATCATCTCCAATTATGGAAACAAATAATCCGCCGCGATCGGCCCCGAGGTTTGTCTTCCAATTGAACTTATCTACTCGATTGACTTCGTCAACTATTCCTGATGTAGTCGCGACGAACTTGCATCCCGTTTTGGTCAATATATCCGTCGCCGGATAATTGTGATGGGAATGCGCATACTTCACAGCACAACCAACGATCGGAAACACATAATGTGTCGCAGCTGTAGCAGGCGCAACTGAAAATAGCGCCATGACGATTGCCACGGGGACAGATAGAAACTTCACTGAGCCGTCCAACCACCATCTATAGGAATGGCCGCGCCCGTGATGTTGTGCGCGGCTTTGCTACTTAACCAATAAGCAAGTTCACCAATCTCCTCCGGTGCAGTCATTCGCTTACTCGGCTCTTTCTCGTTTAAGAGATCAGCGATGCCAGCGGCTCGGTCCCCATTAAATTTATCCACCCTGGCTTGAATCTGTGGTTCGACGAGCGAAGTTTCCACCCAACCCGGACAAATAGCATTTACAGTGACTCCGCCGCTTTCTCTCGAACCAGCGTTGGCATACTCAAGTGCCGCCACTTTTGTGAGTCCCACTACGCCATGTTTGGCTGCAACATAAGGACCTTTTGCAACTGATGCGACAAGGCCGTGTACCGATGCAATATTTATTACGCGGCCGAATCCAAATTTTGCCATGTGCGGGAGAATTAATCTCATGGTGTCAAAATAGGAAGAAAGATTGACCGCAATTATGTCATTCCACTTATCGCGGGGCATTTCTGCAAGGGTGGCGGTGTGCTGAATTCCGGCATTATTGACCAATATATCCACCCGCCCACCTTCAAAGATTTTCGCAACCAACTTTTCAGTGGCGTCGGAATCTCGTAGGTCGGTAGTGTAACTTTCGACTTTTCCGGCCCCTGCCCTAGAAACCTTGGCCTCGGCTGCGGCAACCAAACTCGCATCCCCCAAGCCATGAAGAACGAGATTGGCGCCATGGCTAGCAAATACCGTGGCGATGCCAAGCCCGATCCCCTGGAGGGATCCAGTTATAAAAACTCTATGATCGCGAAGTGAATCAGACATTTTGCGTCTCCTTATCGAATGCCATAGATGAGATTGGCGCATACATCGGCGGTCTCCTGGTCGAGCAGTAATTCATAATGGTTACAGTCAGGCACGGTAACTAAATCTATTTTTGGGTAGTTCAGGAGCGTCTCCTTCAGAAGTGCCTCAGGATAAAGCGGCGTCTCCTCATTCTGCAACCCGCGCACAGAGCGCAACATCAAAACTCTTTCAGGCAAATTCCGTAACGTGTTTTCGATTAAATCATTGCCGAATTCATCCTTCGCGTCTTCCATGACCGCTTCCTTATTTGTGCTCGCATGCATGCGAGGTTCGGATCCGCGCAGATCGTAATCGACATATTCGTCCAGGCCCGCACCCCACCCTTTACTAAATGCCGCCTGTGACTTCCAGAATGCTCGGTATGAATCGCGGGAATCAAAAGTCATATCCAACCGCGCAAGCGCCGGACCCAATACGTAAGGTAAAACTGCCTCCACAGTGAAGCCGGGCGGCAATGGCAGAAGAATTCCACCATCTATCAAGACCGTCCGGGACACGCGTTCGGGGGCAACTCCTAAGAGTGCGACTGCAACCCACCCCCCCATCGAATGCCCAATGACATCAACTTTGGCCAGTGCTAAATAGTCAATAACAGCAATCAAATCGCGAGCGTGTGTTGTCATACCAAAAGGAGCGGGAAGAGTATTTGAATCGCCGCGTCCTCTTAAATCAGGCGCGTACAGTGTGTATCCATGCGGAACGAGCGTCTTAGAAAACCATTGCCATGCCCGATTTGTTGAAGTAATTCCATGAACGCCGAGGACTGGTTTCCCACCCTCGGGCCCGTATCGATACACCGCCAATTCCCCTCCCGTCACCGGAAC
>JBBRSY010000120.1:0-2857 GCA_038244965.1 Candidatus Nanopelagicales bacterium
TAGACCCAGGCTCACCAAGATAGCCAGGCCTACGCCGGTCCAGAGGGGGGTACGCAGGTGGGTGCGATTGGTCTTAACAAGATAGGCCATGAGAATGCCTACGATGAGCGCGGCTTCCAGGCCCTCACGCAGGGCAATAATGAATGTGCTCAACACTCCCCAAATCTAGAAGGTGGAGAGTAATTACGCAACCCTATTGTTGCGTAATTGGTCACAGTGAGAAGGTAGGTACCCATCGGATTGCACGTGGTTGCTTTAGAGTTCCTTGAACATTCGCTTCGCCTGCGTGGTAAATCCAAGGGAGTCATACAGGGATTGGGCGACGACATTTTGGCCGAAGACGTTTAAGACTAATCGGGAGCCACCGCGTGCGCGAACCCAGTCTTCCAACTCTTGCATGGTTTGCCTCCCATATCCGTTGCCTCTGAATTTCTCATCGATCTCTATTTGATAGATGTACCAAGCACCGGATCCCTCAATTTGCGGCGCCCTTAGCCATAACATTCCAACTGAAATATCTTGATCAAGGATTTTCATAAAATACTGGCCACTGGCTGGCTTGTCATCTGGGAAAAGGCCCTGCCTTGTCTGCCTAAGATTCTGGTCTGCGGCTACTTCTTCTTCACCCGATGCAATTATTTCCGTGCGATAGCCGGCAAAACTCGAGGGCAGCCAAGAATCGAATTCACTTGCAGTCATAGGTACAAACATCAGCATGGAATGAATCATGACACAAGAAGAATAAATTCGGCTAAATGCGCACCTGACATCTTGGGCAAAAATGTGATGACCGATTCGCAAATACAATTCGGTGAATTGGACGATTGCATTGAGGGCTCGGCTGGCCTTCTTGGCCATAGACGGGAAGTGATCTCTTGATTGCGCGACGCCATCAACGAGTCGCTCCACCGATAACCAGCCAAAGGTGCGCTGATCATTAAAGTAGAGATTTCTGCTGTGCAACCCTCTATTCAATTCGAAGGTGGCGCAAATATGTTTTGGCGTCGGGCGGTTCGGGCGATTAATTAAGAACTGCCCGGACATGCCCAGGTGAGCGACCAACACTTCCGGGCGATCCAGAATAAACCAGAGAAACTTGCTGCGGCGATTGATAGCCTTGATGCGCGCGCCCGGTAAGGACGCAAGTGGTGCAATTGAACTCATTTTCAGTACCCGCGGATGGAGATCTTGGCCCGATGTAATCGTGTAGCCCGTGATTAGATGCGCTAACCCACGACGAACAGTCTCGACTTCAGGTAATTCGGGCATGAGGAAACCTTAAAACGCATGGGCTACAGCCATAACCGCAGACCTATTTCCTCTTACCCTTTTTAAGATCTCTGTAGAAATTCTCGTGCGGGCCAACAACAAGTAATTTTATTTCCTTCGCACCAATAATGCGGTAGGCGAGTAGCCATTGAAATCCATTGACCTGGAATTTATAGATGGATATGCCTTCTAAATCGCCAACCTTCGGAGTTCCAATCTCTGGTTTTGCTGCAATTACTCGAATTGATTTATCGAGACTTTTCTTCTGATTTGGGTGGAGTTTCTTGATAGATCTAGCGAAGGAAGGAGACTGAAGAATTTTCATTAGCCGAAGGTGTATTCCTCGACTGCTTCTTCTCCATCAGCTTTCATAATTTCACGGATGAGGGAGAATGAAAGGTCAGGGTTCTCTTCGGCGATAAGTGCCATTCGGAAGTAATATTCAATTTGTCGTGGCACTGAGCGGTGCTCAACAGCGGCGATGCGCTTTGCGTCTTCGACAAGGGATTCTGAAAGTTTCACTGTGATGGACATTGGCTCTCCTTAGTACAGAGAGAATATCACATAGGGTGTCAAAAGGTCACCTATTAGCACATCTGGGGCTGGTGGCTTACGAACTCCCACCCTCTGAGTTTCCGTTCGATGCGCCGAATAGTTCTTGAAGTAGCGTCGCATCACGACGCGGGACTCTTTCGCTGAGTGCAATTTCAGATCGAGTTCGAACAACACCCTCCAAATTCAAAATCGCTTGAATGACGGCTTCCAGATCTCGGTTATTACGCGCCACAACTCGACAGAGCATGTCCGCATCACCCGTCATGGAATGTGCTTCAACAACTTGGGGGATAAGTCCTAATTCTTTAGCAAAGGATTCCAGACTGCCCTGTTGTAATTGAATGTGTACAAATGCCAGCACCGGAAATCCCAGCGCACCATGGTTGAGTTGGGGAGCGAAGTCTCCAATGACTCCTTGGGCAGTCAAACGATCGAGTCTGGCTTGCACCGTCCCGCGGGCCAGACCGAGTGTGCGGGCATAATCTCGAACACCTGCTTTAGGGCGGGCGAGGAGCTCGCCTAGGATGGCGCAGTCGATCTGGTCTAAAGCCATAGTTTTGCCTCTCTTTGACCATAAATTCTCCCACTAAATGGACCAATGGTCTATGTTTTTCGACTCCTCTTGTACCTATGGGCTACCCGTAGTTAATATCGTCACACCTAATTCCGACACTTCTCCTTATGTTCACTTGGAAAGGCCCGATGGATCGCTTCGAAGACCTTGTTCAACTTCTTGACGCTGATGGCAACCGAGTCGAAAACTCGCAATATACCTCCACTTTGGATGAGGCCACCTTGCTTGGTTTCTACCGAGATATGGTGCTTGTTCGAAAACTGGATATGCAGGCAACAGCCCTTCAGCGACAAGGCGAGCTCAGTCTCTGGGCGCCTTGCCTTGGTCAAGAAGCCGCACAGATTGGCTCAGGACGAGCGCTCAAGGCCCAGGATTATGCCTTCGCTACTTACCGGGAACACGGTATTGCATGGTGTCGGGGAGTCGATCCGGTCCAGATGCTGCGATTTTGGCGGGGCA
>JBBRSY010000121.1:0-2854 GCA_038244965.1 Candidatus Nanopelagicales bacterium
GGATTTTTATAAATGCTCTCTTCCACAATCGCCAGACTCGCAGCACTACATTTTTGACCTGCGTGTCCGAAGGCTGATTGGACCAAGTCTTTTACTGCACTATCTATATCGGCAGCGGCAGAGATAAGCATGGAATTCTTCCCGCTAGTCTCGGCCATGAGTCGAATTTGTGGCTGCCACGATGTGAACATTTGCGCGGTATCAAAAGAACCCGTGAGGATGACTCCATCGATTCCAGAATTCGTAACAAGGTGAAGTCCGTCATCATCATCGCGAGTGGGAACAAACTGCAGCACATGCTGTGGCACGCCCGCATCCCAGAGCTGGCGAACGATCTGCCATGCTGTGGCAACGGTTTCCGGGGCAGGTTTGAGAATTACCGCGTTGCCCGCAGCAAGTGCGGAACAGACTCCTCCCATTGGTATGGCATAAGGGAAATTCCACGGTGGAACTACAAGAATTACGCCGAGCGGTGTCGAACCTTCCCCTTTGTCATAGGAATTAAGGGCATAGAAACGAGCGAAGTCGATTCCCTCACTGACTTCTGGATCGGCTTCTGAAAGGGTCTTTCCGGCGTCCCGGGACATGATCGCAATAGTTTGCGCCCGCTCATTTTCCATCAGGTCTGCTGCAGCACCGAAAATCTTGCCGCGTCCGCGTGGACCGAGTGCATCCCATTCATTTACGTGTGCCCGAGCCGTGGATACTGCAAGGTCGATATCTTCCTTGCTGGCAATTGAGTAGGTATACCAAGGTGCACCATTCGTACTCGGATCCTGGCCAATTTCAACTTCAGAGCGGGTAAGAAATTCACCCATGATCTGCAGTGGAATTCGCACCTCATTGCTTTCATATTGACGTGTAAGAGCCGATCCAAGTTGCTCGCGAAAATCTGGGTTTGTTGCATCAGCATCGCTCTCGTTTTCAAATTTATCGTCATTGAAAGAGTTTGTAGAATCGTGGCGATCGAGATGATGGCGACGCGACTGCGTTGAAATCGTGTGGCGTTCCGCGATTGAAATTAGAAAACGCACTTGTTGTTCCTTGAACTTCTCGTTATCAACCGTCATATCGAAGGAAGCGCGCAGGTAGTTCTCTTCAGAAGTATTCTCATCAAGACGTCGAACTAGATAGGCCACTGCAGCAGGAAAATCTTCGTGTCGTGTCACGGGCGTGTACAAAAGCACTCGGCCAGTCTGTCCCGCCACCGCAAGTGCTTCGGCGTTTGCCATACCTTCCAACATTTCAATATCGATCTGTTTTTCTACCCCGCGGGTTTTGGCAACTTCGATCGCCCAGGCCAGGTGGAATAGGTTGTGACTGGCAATACCGATTCGAACTGCCTCTGCATGCTCTGGACTCAGAGCCACATCGATTAGCCTGGCGTAACTGGCATCCACATCGGATTTGCTCGCATACGGTGCGGGGATCCAGCCGTGGAGTTCGGCTTCGGCCTTCTCCATCGCCAGATTCGCCCCTTTAACCAGGCGAATCTTTATGGTTCCGCCAGTGCGCTCGTGCCGCACCGTTGCCCAGGCGACGAGATCTGCGAACTCGCTATGCGCTTCTGGCAAATACGCCTGGAGAACGATCCCGGCATGCATCGCCTCAAATTCTGGTTCGTCCAAGAGTTTCTTAAAGACCGCAACGGTAATTTCCAGATCACGAAACTCTTCCATATCCAAGTTGATGAAGGTCCCGCTCTTAAGTGATTCTCGGTACAAGAGTCGAAGGTGATTTGCCACCCTCTCTATTGATCCGAGGTGATCAATGGTGATCAATTGACTGGCGATGGAAGATATCTTCACGGAGGCGTAATTCACACCAGGGCGTTGAATCATTTCGATAACGGAGTTCAGTCTCTGCCTTGCTTCCCCGTCGCCTAGCACCGCTTCACCCAGTACATTGATATTGAGTCTGGCTTCCTCGCCGGTTCGGCGCGAGATGTGTTTGGCAAGTGGGCTTTTTTCAGCCGGAAGGATAATGCCGTTGGCAGCCATGCGAACTCGTCGGTGAACGATCTTCATAACTAGTGATGGCGCGATATGAGAGAAGGCACTTGCCGCCTTGATGCCCGCGAAATCCACGATGCCAAGTCCTGAAACGCCAGCAGTTTTTGCGGTTCTACGTAGAGTTTTGGCCGCGTTACGCATCGAGCTCATCCGCATTACTTCGTCTGTCAGTGACATGGTCAGCGCTACCGCGGAAGGATCCTTAAGAAGACGGGCGAATCGTTTTCTATTTGCATCATCGCGTCGCGATCTTGTTCTGTCCGATTGCGTTAGAAGATTTGATACTAAGGAAATGGTTGTCTCAGTTAGGTGATCAATGTCGTCGTGCGTTGGAAGTGGCGTCGTTGGCACTTTCATCCTTTCTTACATCGCAATACTATGCATGTTTTAGAGCGCCACCGACAAGACGGTCATGATCGAGATAGTTATGGGTAGAGATTTCATAAGCCCGTGCAGGGTGGCGACTGTTGAGTGCGGGCCGTGCCTGCGCTGGCTGAAAGCTCCAAGCACGGAAATGATTACGGGGTAAGTTGAAAGCGCCCCCGCCACTCGTGGGCCAAGAAGCGATGCCGGTCCTGTGAGCGTGAATATGAGCACCACCGTTACCAGCAGTCTTGCTGGCAGTTCCCATCGAGGAATTTCTGTGGTTCGCGGCGAGGTTATATATGAGGGCCAGAATCTCATGGCCAGCAGCCATGTCGTTATAAGTAGCGGGAGCAAGATATAGAGATGTATTTCAAAACTAGTGAGCAGAGCGCCCATTACGAGAGCGGTAATTGTTCCGGTAGCGAGGGCCCGTCTCCATGACATTCGTAGCGCCGAATTTGCGTAAACCCACGAGA
>JBBRSY010000122.1:0-2664 GCA_038244965.1 Candidatus Nanopelagicales bacterium
CAACCCCTACATATAGTGTCAATACCACTATATGTAGGGGCGCGAGCGTCTTTGTTATCTTTATTGATCGATTGTACGAATTGGACCCTTGAACCAATTCTTCACTGATAGATGCCACCAGATCCAGATGACAATTAAGGATGCCCCGGTAAGAATCGGTGCATAGTTAACGGCGGTCCAAGTGAAGCCCTTATTCCATGGAATACCTGTCGGAGTAAAAGGCAGCACGAAGTAGACGCAGATAATTGCAATTTCTGCCACCGCAACTAGGTTCATCCACTTGTATTTATTTCCTAGAGTCCATTGACCGGATTCAAACTTATCACCCAACTTCCAGCGTTGATAAATAGGAATCAAGAATGCTAGGTAGAGGCCGATAACTGCAACCGAGACGACGGCGTAGAAAGCGGTAGGGGCACCCGTTGGACTTCGATAAAGTGCGGGAAGCGTAATGATTACACCGATTACTGCAGAGACCAGTACCGCATTAAGGGGAACGCGATGCTTGTTGACCTTTTTCCACATTTTTGCACCAGGTACGGCACCGTCGCGTGAGAATGCAAACATCATGCGTGAGCAGGAGGTGAGGCAGGCAGCAACGCAGAAGATCTGCCCCGCGGTAGTTATGAGCATTACCAATTTGAATAATGCGCCATCTCCGAGTGCGGTGATGAGAATTGCGATGACAGATCCTCCACCATACGGGTTCACTTTGGGATCAAATGAATTGATGTAGGTGGTGTTTGTTGCGGCATAAAGGAAGGCCATCAAAAGAATGTAGCCACCAATGGCAGAGTAAAAAATGGACTGCCAGATTCCTCGCGCTGCACTCATATGTGCGCCCACTGTCTCCTCCGAGAGGTGAGCTGAGGCGTCAAAACCAGTGATGGTGTATTGAGTAAGTAAAAATCCCAATGGGAGCACAAAGAACCAGTAGGTAGTACTGCTACTACCGAAGCCAGAATTGTTGATCTGAGTTGTGTACATCCACTTGAGGGACTGATGATGCGTAGGTGCGAAGATTAAAATTCCAACGACAGTGGCCGCACCGAACACGTGCCACCAAACTGAGACGTTATTAATTATCGCCAAAAGATGGCCACCAAAAATATTGATGACTGTAACTAGAATCATCAAGACCGCGAACCAGAAGAATTGTTGCTGTAGGTAATCGCCTTTGAGGAAGTCAGTGGCGTACTTTGGCGAGATATCTCCGAGCAGAATATTTAGAAATGTAGCTGCGCCGTAGCCAACTGAAGCAGTGACTGCCAGAAGTCCAATCAAGTTGAGCCAACCTGTATAGAAACCAGCTTTAGCTCCACCCAATTTGGATGCCCACCAGTAAATGCCACCTGAAGTGGGGTAGGCCGAAGCGAGTTCTGACATACACAATCCGATGATCAGAATGAAAGATGAAATCAGCGGCCAGCCAATGGATATAGCAATCGGACCACCGTTGTTCCAGCCCTGTGCAAAGGTTGTAAAGCACCCGGCGAGGATCGAAATGATCGAGAAGGAAATCGCGAAATTAGAGAATCCACTCCAACTTCGATGGAGTTCCTGTTTGTAACCGAGTTCAGCTAAGCGACGTTCGTCATCTGTTTGGTTCGGCAAGATATCCTCCTATAGCCGTTTTCTTGAATCCGCGGTGGTTCAAGAACATTAGTTTTTGCGGTGAGGGGCACCGAGATATTTTTCTACGACAAAGTCTCTCGCGAGCGATCAACTTTGCCCCTCTCTTCGAGGTTGGCTTATCATCGTGTCGCCGGAGTGATTGCGCAACGGTCATGTCGAGGGGCAACGCTTACATAAAAACGGCGAAATATACGCATGGGTAACTTGACGTCAAGATATTTATTGCGCCTTAACGAGTGGATTGGAAGTAGTATTTACATCTGTGTGATTGCTAATCGGGAGGGTTCAACAGAGAAAATGTGTCGGTTAATGGGTTTTGTCTCCCACGGAAAAACCTCATTTCCGGCCATGGCCGGGTCGGGATTTGAAGATTTCGTCGCGCTCTCTGCGATTCATTGTGATGGCTGGGGCGTGGCAACGATTAACCACGATGAAGTTAAGGCGCACTTGGTCCGCGCTGCCGAAATGGCGCATACGAGTGCGCAATTTGATTCAGCCATAGCCAATGCAAAATCTGATGGGGGTTTGCTTCACCTACGTTGGGCAACAGCGGGTTTGCCTCTATCCGAGAACAATTCCCATCCATTTGTATACGAAGATTTTACTTTTATCCATAACGGTTCGATCAATCCGCCTAGCGCATTAGATGAGTTCATCGACCCAGACTTCACCTTGATGATCAAGGGCGATACCGATAGCGAGAGATATTTCTTTTTAATGATGACGATGATCAAGCGCCATGGCATCGTCGAGGGAGTCAAGCAGGCCGTGGCTACGGTTAAGGCCCATGCCGATTACTCCAGCATTAACGCCATGATCATGAACGAAACAACCTTCGTTGCTGTAGCAGAATTTCATCCGGAACGCCGGCCTGCCTTTGGCGACGTCGACTATTACGAACTCCACTATCGTGCCGACAATGATGGCGTAGTTGTTGCCTCCACTGGTTGGCCCCATGATGGCTGGTCTCCACTACCCAACCACCACTTGCTGGTGGTGGATCGCCAGAGTTTCGAAAAGCACATCATC
>JBBRSY010000123.1:0-2623 GCA_038244965.1 Candidatus Nanopelagicales bacterium
GAGTGTCAATGATGTTGACGATATTTGTACCACGGTGGACAGCAGTGTTCTTCGCAAGAATCGTGATGCCTTTTTCTCGCTCTAGATCCATAGAATCCATCATGCGATCTTGGCCCTCGGACTGCTCCTTGTAGGCAGCAAAAGCCCCCGATTGCCAGAGCATGGCGTCGACCAGAGTTGTTTTGCCATGGTCAACGTGGGCAATGATGGCGACGTTACGGAGATTTTCCCGTTTTCTTACTGGCAGACCTGCCAGATGCGCTGTAAAAGAATTAGCCATGAACCCTCAACTCCACTCGATTGTGCCCTCAATGAACATCAATAGAGCGTGGCTAAGAATAGCATCTAGCACTATTAACTCTTAAATCGCACAGATTTCACGCGAGAATATCAAGTACTGCTAACCACTTTTCTGCGCCTGAATCAGAAATAAGGAATGCGGATTGGTAATTGAGACCGATATAGTGGCGTTAGTGCTCCTTGGAAAGGGACAAACGAATGGCTGACTCCATCACTAATTCTGATAATAAAGGGGCGGAAGTTTTCGCCCAAGATCGAGAGTACGTATTTCATTCATGGTCGGCGCAGGCCCAAATAGCACCAATACCAGTCGCGGGATCGCAAGGCTCATATTTCTGGGACTACGACGGCAAGAAATATTTGGATTTTTCCTGTCAACTTGTTTTCACAAATATCGGACACCAGCATCCAAAAGTTGTGAAAGCGATTCAAGACCAAGCTGCGGTCTTGGCAACTATCGCGCCACAACATGCCAACGACGCACGTAACAACGCCGCGAAAAGAATTATCGAACTGGCTGGACCGAAGTTCAAGAAAGTCTTCTTTACAAATGCCGGAGCCGATGCAGTTGAAAATGCCATCCGCATGGCCAGACTGCACACAGGCAAAGACAAGATCCTGACGACTTATCGTTCATACCACGGCAATACTGGCGCCGCCATTAATGCAACCGGCGACCCGCGCCGATTTCCCAATGAATTTGCGATTGGTCATGTTCACTTCTGGGGACCATACCTTTATCGTTCGGCTTTCTGGGCATCAACCGAAGCCGAAGAGTGTGCCCGCGCGCTCGAACATCTAGAGCAGACCATTATTTTTGAAGGTCCCGGGACAATTGCCGCCATTATGCTGGAAAGCATTCCAGGCACCGCCGGAGTTCTAGTTCCACCTGCCGGATATTTGGAAGGTGTGCGTGCGCTCTGCGACAAGTACCAGATTTTGTGGATTGCCGATGAGGTCATGGCCGGCTTTGGCCGAACCGGAAAATGGTTTGCATTCCAGCACTCAAGTGCAACGCCCGACTTGATTACTTTCGCAAAGGGAGTTAATTCCGGCTACATCCCCCTTGGTGGCGTGATAATCCCTGGGGCGATTGTGGAAACCTTTAACAATCGAGTTTTCCCGGGTGGACTAACGTATTCCGGACATCCGATCGCGTGTGCAGCTGCGGTTGCGACCATTGATGCGATGAAAGAAGAGAAGATGGTGGAAAACGCCGCGCACATTGGCGACACCATCATGGGACCAGGTCTGCACGAATTGGCAAAGAAGCACATGGTTATCGGAGATATCCGGGGTCGCGGTGTGTTCTGGAGTATCGATCTGGTCTCCAATCGTGAATCTCGTGCACCCCTTGCTCCATACGGTGCGTCGAGCGCGGCGATGAATGAACTCGTAGCTGCGTGCAAGAAGAACGGGCTCATGCCTTTTGCGAATTTCAACCGATTGCAATTGGTACCACCCTGCAACGTTTCTGAAGCAGATGCCAGATTGGGATTGGAACTTCTAGATAGATCTATTTCTGAAATCGATAAGTACTACAGCGCCTGATCGTGCGCACGCTGAGGTAATCACACAGAGGGTCCTCGTTCCTGTGATTGCTTTGCTATGTCACTTTAAGATGATTCCCTAGTCACGCGATCGTTAAACACTATTTCTGAAGTTATTTACTAAAACGCGAATTGGTGTTTATGTTGATGCTTACAATCTATACTACGGAGCCAGAAAACAGTTAGGCTCGACTACTAGTGGTTGGCGTTGGTTGGATTTCCCTGCGTTATTACAAGACTATGTAGACCCGCATTATTGGCTAAATCCTAAATTTGTGAAAATTATTTATTGTACGGCCCTTCGCCAAAAAGAAGGTGATCCCAGTTCAATGGCAGATCAGCAGGTTTATATAGAAGCATTGCGTCACAAATATCTCAATCGGAAATCTATTACGACTGCACCATTTCTACTTTTGAAGAAAAAGGTTCCGATGTCAATGTAGCCGCACATCTCCTTCGAGATATCTACGCACAAGAGATCGACGCCGCAATTGTCGTGTCCAACGACAGTGATTTGAGGCTACCCATCGCCATGGCGAGGTCAAAGATTCAAGTTGGTCTCGTTAATCCAACCTTTCGCCCGACATCTCGAGACTTACAAGCACTACCTACAGAGGGCGTAGGAGGCCATTGGTGGCACAAAATTGCGCCAGAGGACTTCACCACCCATCAACTCCCTCACCAGCTTGGAAATATAAATAGACCCCAAGCTTGGTAACACCCGCCTTGTTTTGTTTTATCCTTTGCTCACACCACCTGGTTCTCTCGCAAGA
>JBBRSY010000124.1:0-2524 GCA_038244965.1 Candidatus Nanopelagicales bacterium
ACATTAAACGTATCGAAACAGATGAATCGAATGCCTACTAAATCATCTAAAACGCCCTTTTTACCCAACGCAATGTTCAAGACCGTCGAGCTTTTGGTGAGGTGGACAGCCTTCCGAATCAACTTGTCGTAGACACGATCAAATTCTTTTATGCGAGTCGAAAAAACTATGTCGTCCTTCGAGCCATATGCTCGAATCCAGCGCACCGTATCGTATTTAAGACGGACCTTCAGGTAATTCAGAAGGGGTAACACCTCCTGATAACTTCTCGCCAACGAGTCTAAGAGTTCTTCCTTGCTTGCGGGCATGACCCAACACCTCCCCCGATAATCCGCCAGTCCCGCACGTATCACGTGTATTCAGCAATGAAAAGGGCCGTAGGTTTCGACTAGCGAAGCTTGTCGGCCTCCCGCCCCCGCGAACGTCCGTAGAGTTCGGTGCGGCAGCCGTGTCACGAGAGGGCCTACCGAGCCGGTTCTTCTTCGCTTTCGCGTCGCTCCGGCTACGCCGGACACGCTTCGCGCCGACGGTCTGCGTATGGCCCCAACCAATACACCCTCACGATAGATGAGGCCGCTGTTCGATATGAACACGCCGGCCACTCGCGTATGCGATCGCGCGCGTTCGTGCTCGTTTGTTCACGGGGTTTCTGTGGGTTTTCTGGTGGGGTACGCGATTGAAACGATTGGGCGCTAGATAGCAACGCAGAGAAGTACCTCACGCATGTGCGCTTGTTACGCTCCAGTCCGCTTCGAGTGGCAACCGAAGTAAAATGCTAAGCAGTCGGAAGATTAGCAGGCGCCGCTGTCTCCCCGAATTTGGCCAATGCGGCAGCCTTTGCGTCGCTTGTGTCGGCGTACATTTTTCGAAGATTAATATTTCCCGAATCCGTCGGCACCTTGATAGGGTCGCATCCTTTTGACTGTAGATCGTTTATGGCATTATTGATCGTAGTGAGAGCAGCATCAAATGGCTTAGATATCGCGTTGCCCATGCCGCCTGCGCTATTCGCCAACTGCTGCTTGAACAATTCCACTGCGTGTTGAATCTCGGCCTTCATTGATGCGGCCAGAGCCTGCCCCTTGGTTTGCAAAGCATCTCCGCGATCCTTCGCACTCTGTATATTTCCTCTAACATTGATCACGGTAAACTGCGGAAGCCCGATAACCCAACGAACCCGTTCCATTGTAAATGTGGGTATCCCGATTACAAAATGCTGCGTCTTCATAGTAACGGACGGGATATCGTAGTAGATATCCTGACGCTGCATATAAGTCTCCGGCACACTAATAATTATGTCGTGCCACCTTACGGTCCATCCGTCGATTTCGGGATATTGCCCAACTTTCTTGTCTACCATTCTGACCGCCGGAATATCGAATGCGATATGCTGGCGTACTGACGTGATCTCAGGAAGGTCAAAAGAAATATCCTGATTTTTGATCGTCACGCTTGGAACGTCGAAGCTTATTTCTTCGTCTTTCCAATCAACCTTGAAGTCGATGCCAATAGTTGCTCCAATAGCGTCTGGATTATCCGTATCGTCTTTGATCGACTCCCCCTCGTCCTGCAATGCCTTTATCTGGGGAGCATATTTCGCTTTGATCGCTTCAATTTGGTCGGTGAGTGCTTTTGATGGATCGTCAGCCATGTCATTTTTCCTTTGAATTGCTGAGGCCGAACAAGCGGTCCGAGCGTGAGAAGCAAGGGCTAAGTTGCTTTGGCGTAAGCCAATTAAAAGTAGAAGACCGTTTGTTGACTATATAAAGCGCGAACATAATCAAGCCTGCGAACAAGAATCCGTTTATCGTTTAAATAGGACTTCAGTGGGCAAGGATACACGCCCCCAAATGCGGGTTGCCGCATTTCGCTAAGTACATCCACAAGCTAAGTACATCCACAAGATGTATTCACAGCATGGATTTGGGGGGCGTGCAAGTGGGTGATTACGTGTACTCGCAAAATGCGAACGTCGATTCTGAGTTAGACGGGGGATGCCAACTCAAACCTGCAAACAGGCCGCACCGCACGGCCCGCTCACTAAACCCGCCTTTGAAAAGACTTGCATATTATCGACGAGATCATCCGAGATCGCCGCCATTCTGTCGGAATATCTGTGGGGACAGGAAAATACGAAATCGATAAGTCCTTGATTTTATGGTGGGCCCGGCAGGACTCGAACCTGCAACCAGACCGTTATGAGCGGCCGGCTCTAACCATTGAGCTACAGGCCCCGCCGGGGTGCCGCCCCAGGGCGGCACACAACGGTGCCGCCACCCCTTACATGGTGGCCGGCGATCCGGCAATGCCGTGTTCCCGCTTCGGAACTTTTGCGCGGCAACGCGCGTTAGCTGGCCGGATTGAACCTACGGGAAGGGTGCGGGATGTTTCGCTGGGCTATCATCTGTCTTGTCATCTCGCTGGTCGCGGGCGGCCTCGGGCTGATCAACATTTCGGCGTTCGCCAAGAAGCTGTCGATGATCTTCTTCGCGCTGTTCTTCCTCGGCTTCCTGGCGCTGCTCGG
>JBBRSY010000125.1:0-2469 GCA_038244965.1 Candidatus Nanopelagicales bacterium
ACCGTCATCACCCACAAAGTCAATCGCCCCAACATTGTTGCCGTTGGAACGATCGTTTGGCTCTCCAGCGAACTCATGTTCTTCGCCGCGCTCTTTGCGATGTATTTCACAACACGGGCTGTCCAAGGCCCAGCGCTCTGGCTTGAATCCACGAAAATTCTCAACGTACCTTTCGCCGCGCTCAACACAACGGTTTTAGTTCTCTCGTCAGTAGCTTGTCAGTTCGGTGTCTTCGCGGCAGAAAGATTTCAGCTTAAGCGCAAGGGTCCCCTTTGGAAAATATCGGCTTGGGGAATGCGCGAATGGTTTGCGCTCACTTTCTTAATGGGTGCCTTCTTCATCGGCGGGCAAATTTTTGAATATGCCTCACTCGTTCAAGAAGGTCTCAGCCTTTCATCGCGTGCATACGGATCGGTCTTTTTTATTACCACCGGGTTTCATGGCCTTCACGTAACTGGCGGCCTAATCGCATTCTTGATTGTGATGATTAGAGTGAACAAAGCCCGTGGATTCACGCACGCACAGGCAACGACCGCCATTGTGGTTTCGTACTACTGGCACTTCGTTGACGTCGTGTGGATCGCTCTTTTCTCTGCCATCTATCTCATTAAGTAACAAAGTAAACAGAATCTAGCGAATTACCAATTGAGAGGAACTACATCGTGAAGCGCCTTTCGCGTTACCGACGACATCGTTTTGCCGGACCAGTACTTTTGGTTTTTGCGCTCTTCATGATCGGTACAACTTTCTCCGTTGCCAGCGCGACTACACGTTTGGTGAGCGGGGCCATGTCCCGCACAGCTGCAATTGCTGAAGGCAGACAGATCTTTCTCAAAGGCTGCTCTTCCTGTCACGGGCTCAATGCCGAGGGCGGCCAGATCGCACCTTCTCTCATAGGAGTCGGAGCCGCTTCGGTAGATTTCCAAGTTGGCACTGGGCGTATGCCGATGGCCGATATGGGCGCGCAAGCCGCGCGGAAGAAACCAGCCTACAGCCCTGACCAAGTGGCTGCCCTCGCCGCCTACGTGGCATCCCTTGCACCAGGACCGGCAATTCCTTCCCAAGAGGTTGCTTACTATGAACGAGATGGCAACACAGCACAAGGTGGGGAACTCTTCCGCACAAACTGCGCGATGTGCCACAACTTCGCCGGTCAAGGTGGCGCACTCAGTCTTGGCAAATATGCACCCACATTAATGAACGCAACACCTGTACAAATTTACGAAGCCATGATCACTGGGCCTCAATCGATGCCCGTATTCTCGGACAAAATTGTTACACCCAGTGAAAAACTTGCCATCATTAAATGGATTAAGGCAGCACAGAATGAACCAAGCCTGGGTGGTGCCTCCATGGGCCGCGTCGGACCAGTAACTGAAGGACTTTTGGCATGGACACTTGGACTCGGACTGCTCATTGGTGTTGCAGTCTGGTTGGCGATGAAAGCGAGATAAGAGAAAAAATGTCAGAAATAGCCCCTCGTCTATCAGATCCGGGTTTGCCGGAGCACATTCACCGCAAGGCTGATACTGATCCGATTGCTGCCAAACGGGCCGAACGCCAGATCGCCATACTTTTCTCCCTGTCGGCTCTGGGCACGATTGCCTTCATTTACTCCTACATTTGGATTCGTGGCGATCGTTACGTCTTCATTCCGGTTATGGGCTCGCAAAATGAGCAGCAGCTCTATATGGGTCTTGGCTTGACCGCTTCACTGCTATTTATCGGCCTCGGCGCCATCCACTGGGCCAAAACATTGATGACTGACACCGAAGTTGTTGCTGAACGACATGAATTTCGTTCGCAAGAAGTAGATCGTGCCGACTTTGTCGCAACTATTAAGGAACAGGGTGCGCTGGCCGGACTTGCACGACGCTCGCTGATCAAACGGTCTCTGGGAATTTCCCTTGGTCTCATTGGTCTTGCACCTTTAGTCGCCCTGCGCGACCTTGGGCCATTACCCAAGAAATCTTTAGAACAGACCAGCTGGAAGTCGGGTACCCGCCTAGTAACCGACCCAGGTAATCGCCCCATCAAGGCCTCCGATCTTGAAGTAGGCGCCGTCGCGCAGGTATTACCAGAGTTGGTGCCGGGGGAAGAGCGCACCTTGAATAACATTGGCAAAGACGCAGTTCTACTAATTCGCATTCGCCCGGAAGAATTTGAACTCTCCCCCGAAAGACTGTCCTGGACTTACCAAGGGATTATCGCATTTTCAAAAATTTGCACTCACATGGGTTGCGCTGTTGCCCTATATGAACAGCAGACCAAACACTTACTCTGCCCGTGTCACCAATCCACATTCGACGTTCCACGTGCTGCAAAAGTAATCTTCGGCCCGGCAGCGCGCCCACTCCCGCAACTGGCGATTACCGTTGATACGGATGGATACCTAATCGCCCAGAAACCATTTACTGAAGCAGTTGGACCTAGTTTTTGGGAGCGCTCATCATGAGCCGAGGCGAGAAG